>JBEIJM010000067.1:0-15368 GCA_040380205.1 Gemmatimonadaceae bacterium | reverse complement strand
GTTCCTCCCCGGGACCGAGCCCGCCGCCCCCGGGTGGCCCTGGCGCCTCTTCCGCGTGGGACCGCTGGGCGGCGGTCCGTGAGCGGCGGTCCGTGAGCGGCCGGACGGGCGCCCTCCCCGGGGTGGTGGGGCCCCTCAATTATCACCACCTGCGGCTGTTCTGGATGGTGGCCCGGGAGGGGAGTGTCACCCGCGCGGCCGCGCAGCTGCGCATGGCCCAGTCGTCGGTGAGCGGCCAGCTGCGCACCTTCGAGCGCGCGTTGGGGATGACGCTGCTGGAACGGCGCGGCCGCCAGCTGGTGCTGACCGCGGCGGGGGAGCTGGTGCAGCGCCACGCCGACGAGATCTTCGCGGCGGGGCAGGAGCTGGAGGCCGCGCTGCGCGGCGCGGCCGTGGAGGGGGGACGCCCGCGCCGCTTCACCGTGGGGGTGTCGGACGCGCTCCCCAAGCTCACCACGGTGCGGCTGCTGGCGCCGGCGCTGGCCCCTCCCGAGGCGCCGCTGCAGCTGGTGCTGCGCATCGACAAGACGGCGCGGCTCGTGGGGGAGCTGGCCACGCACGCGCTGGACCTGGTGCTGGCCGACGCGCCCGTCGCCCCCACGCTGCGCGTGCGCACCTACAGCCACCTCCTCGGCGAGACCGACGTGACGGTGTTCGCCGTGCCGGCGCTGGCGCGGCGGCTGCGGGCCGGCTTCCCGGGTTCCCTGGCCGGTGCTCCCATGCTGCTGCAGGCCGAACCGACCATGCTGCGCCGGTCGCTCGACCACTGGTGCGCCGCCACCGGGATCGTCCCGCAGGTGGTGGCGGAGGTGGAGGACCTCGCCCTGCTGCAGGCGCTGGGGGGCGAGGGGCTGGGATGCTTTGCCGCGCCCACCGTGGTGGCCGACGCGATCGAGCGTGGCTACGGGGTGCGGGCGGTGGGGCGGCTCCCGGAGGTGCGCGAGCGCTTCTACGCCATCACCACCGACCGGCGGCTGGTGCACCCCGCCGTGGCGGCCCTGGCCGGGGCGGCGCGCACCACACTGGCGCGCCCCGGCCCGCGGTCGGTCACTCCATCGAAAAAAACGAAGCGTTGACGCGAAACATTGTATTTTGCGGGGAGTTCCGGGCGGGTTAGCCTCCGCGGATCGCCGTCCCGACCGGGACGGGCTCCACCCCGGCCCCATGCCCCATGACCGACGCCGTCCGGGCCAACCTCCTCTCGCCCGTCACCCTCAGCTTCGCCCTCGGGCTCGCCTCGCGCCTCGTGCGCAGCGAGTTCTCGATTCCCAAGGAGATGTACGCCGGCATCTCGGTGTACCTCCTCTTCGCCTTGGGGCTGCACGGCGGCGTCGAGCTGGCCAAGAGCTCCTGGGACGCCATCCTGCTCCCCGCCGTGGCCACCGTCGGCATCGGCCTCGCGGTCCCCGCGCTCTGCTACCAGCTCCTGCGCACCGTCGGGCGCTTCGGCATCGCCGACGCCGCCGGCATCGCCGCCCACTACGGGTCGGTCTCCGCGGTCACCTTCATCGCCGCCGACCAGTTCCTCCGCAGCACCGGCGTCCCCGTGGAGGGGTTCATGCCCACGCTGCTCACCCTCCTCGAGACCCCGGGGATCCACCTCGCGCTCGCCATCGGCGCCTTTGGCATCGCCAGGGAAGGCACCGCCGCCCAGGCCGCCGCCCGCACCCCGTCGGCCGCCGTCATGGGGCGCGCCGGCATCCTGCTGGACGGTGACCACGAGCACGACCCCGCCGCCGACGGCCACGCGCTCGACTGGAAGGCCACCCTGCACGAGATCCTCACCGCCCGCACCATGATCCTGCTGGTGGGGGGGCTCGCCATCGGCGCCATCTTCGGCGAGTCGGGGTGGACCCCCATCGCCCCCTTCTTCGACACGGCCTCCCCGGTGTTCAAGGGGGTCCTCTGCCTCTTCCTGCTGGAGATGGGGCTGCTGGCCGGCGAGCGGCTGGGCGACCTGAAAAAAGTGGGGCCGTTCCTCTTCGCCTTCGGCATTGCCTTCCCCGTGATCGCCGGGAGCCTCGGGGCGGTGGTGGGGTGTTGGGCCGGGCTCTCCACCGGCGGGGCCGCCCTGCTCGGGGCCATGGCCGCCTCGGCCTCCTACATCGCCGCCCCCCCGGCCGTGCGGGTCACCCTCCCGCAAGCCAATCCCACCTACTCGCTCACGCTCGCGCTGGTGATCACCTTTCCCTTCAACCTCCTGGTGGGCATCCCCCTCTACTTGCGGGTCGCCCAGGCCGTGACCCGCTGACCCCGTCGACGATGACGCGCTCCCTCCCCCGGTGCCTGCTGGGCGTCCTCCCCCTCCTGCTCCCGTCCGCCCTCGCCGCCCAGGGGGCGGCCGACTGGGTCACCCGCGAGCAGGACGCCCTGTGGACCGGCGTCGTGGCCGAGCAGCAGGTCACCGACCGGGTGGCGCTCTGGTTTGACGGCTCGTGGCGACGCATGGGGCTGGGCGCGCGGCCCCAGCAGCTGTTGCTGCGCCCCGGGGTGCTGGTGACCGTGGCCCCCGGGGTCAAGGTGGGGGCGGGGTACACCTGGGTGGCCACGGCCCCCTACGGCCGCCTCCCCATCGCGCACCCCACGCGCGAGCACCGCAGCTGGGTGGACCTGCAGCTGGCCCACGCCGCCGGTCGCGTGGGGGCCACCCACCGCTTCCGCCTGGAGCAGCGGTGGGTCCATCCGGTGGCCAACGACACGGCCGGCCCCGCGGTGTACAGCAACCGCATCCGCTACCGCGCGCGCGGCAACCTGCCGCTCCCCCGCCTCGCGCTCCACGGCAAGCCCGTCACCGCCTTCGCCTGGAACGAGCTGCTCATGCCCCTGGGCGGGCGTGCCCAGCAGTTCACCATCGGGCAGAACCGCGCCACCGTGGGCGTGGCGCTCCCCCTGTCGCACGCCACCAAGGTGGAGCTGGCGTACATGAACCTCTACAACGCCTTCCCCGCGCGGAGGGCCAACGAGGTGAACCACACCCTCTGGCTCTCCTGGCACTACACCGGGGAACGCCACCGCCGCTGAGCCCGGCGGCCACCGGCCGGGATCACACCCCGGCCAGCGCCTCCCGCCCCGCGCTCCCCGGCGCCCGCGCGCCGTCGCCATCCTCGGCGGCGCTCCCGGCCACCGCCGGCACCAGCGCGATCGCCAGCACCTCGCGCAGCGTCTCCACCGGGTGGAAGCGCATCCCCTCGCGCACGTCCGCCGGCACGTCCTCCAGGTCCGCCTCGTTGGCCTTGGGGAGGATCACCGTGGTGATCCCCGCCCGGTGCGCACCCAGCACCTTCTCCTTCACCCCGCCAATGGGGAGCACGCGCCCGCGCAGCGTGATCTCCCCCGTCATCGCCACGTCGCGCCGCACCGGCCGGTTGGCCATCTCGCTCACCAGCGCCGTGGCGATCGCGATCCCGGCGCTGGGCCCGTCCTTGGGGATCGCCCCGGCGGGCACGTGGATGTGCGCCTCGCTGGCGTCCGCCACCCGCGCCGCCGGGATCCCCAGCGTGTCGGCGTTGTTGGTGGCGTACGTCAGCGCCGCGCGGGCGCTCTCCTTCATCACGTCCCCCAGCTGCCCGGTGAGGATGAGCGTGATCGGCCCCACCCGCACGGCGGCACCCTCCTCCGCCGGCACCGCGCGCGCCGGCGCCCCCCGGCGGATGCTGGCCTCCACGAACATGATGTCCCCGCCCATGGGGGTGTAGTACATCCCCGTGGAGATCCCCACCTCGTCGTGCGACGCCGCGCGCTCGGGGTGCACCTTGGGGCGCCCCAGCAGCTCCCGCACCTCCTCCGACGAAATCACCGTGTCGGCGATGACCCGCTCGTTCCCGGTCGCCACCTGCCGCGCCACCTTGCGGGCCACCGCCCCCAGCCGCTGCTCCAGCTGCCGCACGCCGCTCTCGCGCGTGTACTCGCTGATCACCTTCATCACCGCATCCTCGGCGAACGTCAGCGACCGCCCCCCAAGCCCCGACTCCTCCAGCTGCCGCGGGATCAGGTACCGCGTGGCAATCGCCGCCTTCTCCCGCTCGGTGTAGCCGCTGAACTCCACCACCTCCATGCGGTCCAGCAACGGCCCGGGGATGTGCTGGATGAAATTGGACGTGGCGATGAACAGCACCTCGCTCAGGTCGAACGGCACCCCGAGATAGTGGTCGGTGAACGAGTCGTTCTGCGCCGGGTCCAGCACCTCCAGCAGCGCGCTGGCCGGGTTCCCCTGGAACGACTGCCCCAGCTTGTCCACCTCGTCCAGCAGGAACACCGGGTTCTTGGTGCCGGCCTGCTTCATCCCCTGGATGATCCGCCCCGGGAGCGCCCCCACGTAGGTGCGTCGATGCCCGCGGATGTCCGCCTCGTCGCGCGCGCCCCCCAGCGCCACCCGCACGTACTGGCGCCCCAGCGCCCGCGCGATGGACTTGGCAATGCTCGTCTTCCCCACCCCCGGCGGGCCGTTGAACAGCAGGATCGGCCCGCGCGCCATGGCGCGCGCCTTGGCCTCCCCTGGCGCTGGCGCGGCCCCCTCCTCCACCGCGCCGCCGTCGGTCGCCGCCGGCGCCACCCGGGCCGCTTCGGCGGCCTCCGCCGCCTGCCGCGCATGCAGCTGCCGCACCGCCAGGAACTCCAGCACCCGGTCCTTCACGTCGGCCAGCCCGTAGTGGTCCTCGTCCAGCACCGTCGCCGCCCGCGGCAGGTCCAGCTGGTCATCCGACCGCTTCGACCACGGCAGCTCGGCGATCCACTCCAGATAGGTGCGGATCACCTGCGCCTCCATCGACTCGCGCCCGGCGCGCTCCAGGCGCCCCAGCTCGCGCTCCACCTCCGCGCGCGCCTCCTTGGGGAGCTCCAGCGCCATCAGCTTCTCCCGCAGCGCCGCGATCTCCTTGGACTGGTCGTCGTCCCCCAGCTCCTTCTGGATCGCCTTGAGCTGCTCGCGCAGGAACATCTCGCGCTGGCGCTCCCCCAGCTCCTCCTGCACCTGCGTCTTGATGTCCTCCTGGGCCTCCAGCAACCCGATCTGCCGCTGCACGTGCACCAGCACCCGCCGCAGCCGCTCCTCCACGCTGAGCGTCTCCAGCAGCCCCTGCTTCTCCGGCACGGGGAGCTCGATGTACCCCGCCACGAGGTCGGCAAAGCGCCCGGCCTCATGCACCGAATCCAGCACCTGGCGCACCACCTCCTCGGGGAGCCCCCGCTTCTCCCCCAGCTCGGCGGCCCGCTCGCGCGCCTCCTTGTGCAGCGCCTCGAATGCCGGGTCGGCGGCGTCCAGCGGCATCATCTCCTCCGCCTCCACCACCACCGCGGTCATGTGCCCGTCCTGCTCACCATAGTGCAGCGCCGTGGCCCGCTGCTCCCCCTGCAGCAGCAGTTGCACCCCCCCGAGCCCCCGCTGCACCTGGCCGATCTTGGCGATCACCCCGGTGACGTACAGGATGTCGGCGCTGGGTTCGTCGGCGTTGTCCCGCTGCGCCACGGCAAAGACGGTCCGGTCCCCCTTGAGCGCCGTCTCGATGGCGCGCAGGGTGCCGGGGCGCCCGGCCGAAATCGGCACGGTGAGCCCGGGGAAGATGACGGTCCCCCGGAGGGGGAGGACGGGGAGGGTCTGGCGATGGCCCATGACGCGATTCCTGGTAGGGGAAGGACAGGCGACAGCAACTCGGCAGGATTCGGGCCGCCCCATCCCCGCCATCCCGGCAGCCTCGGAGACGCCCCCTGCAACTTTTCCCTGACCTCCTGACGTACGGCCTGCCAATCCCGTCGCGGGATGACCGTCGCGCCGCTCGGTTCGTCCCTGCCCACGCCCTGGGCGGACAGGGTGTCGGCGCCTCGTCCCCGGTGCTAGCGTTCATCGATCCTTCGTCCTCCATCCACTCGTTCCGTGCCTGACCCCGTCGCCCCATCCGGTGAGGACGCGGAACTCCGCGCCCTGGTAGAGCAGGCCCTGCAGGCCACCTACGAGCTGGGGGCCGAGATCGGGCGCGGCGGCATGGGGATCGTCTACCGGGCCCGCGACCGCCGCCTCAAGCGCCCGGTCGCCATCAAGCTGCTCCCCCCCGAGCTGTCCTATCGGCGGGACGTGCGCACCCGGTTCCTTCGCGAGGCGGAGACCGCGGCCCAGCTCAGCCATCCCAACATCGTCCCCATCTACTCGGTCGACGAGATCGGCAGCCTGGTGTTCTTCGTCATGGCGCTGGTGGATGGCGACAACGTGGCGCGCCAGCTGCAGCAGCGCGGGACGCTCCCGGTGGACCTGGTGCGCCGGTGGCTGGTGGAAATGAGCGAGGCGCTGGCCTACGCCCATGCGCGTGGCGTGATCCACCGCGACATCAAGCCCGACAACATCCTGGTGGACGCCATCGACGGGCGCGCGGTGGTCACCGATTTCGGCATCGCGCGCGCCGCCACCGAGGGGGGCGACACGGCCCGCCTGACGGCCACCGGCATGGCCATCGGCACCCCGGCCTACATGTCCCCCGAGCAGGCGTCGGGAGACCGGGACGTGGATGCCCGCAGCGACCTCTACTCCCTGGGGGTGGTGGCGTACCAGATGCTGTGCGGCCAGCCCCCCTTCGTGGCCGGGACCATGCCCGCGCTGCTGGTCAAGCATCTGGCCGAGGCGCCCGTGCCGGTGACGGAACGCCGCCCCGACACCCCCCCCGACCTGGCCGCGCTGGTCATGCGGCTGCTGGAGAAGAACCCGGATCACCGCGTGCAGCAGGCCTCCGAGGTGGCGCAGGCCGTGCGCACGGCGACCGCGCCGGTCGCGCGGGTCACCTCGCCGGGGATCTCCCGCTCCCCCATTCCGCTGGATGGGTCCCCCATTGGCGGGATGCCGCTGGGCGGCGCACCGGTCCCGCCCGCCGCTCCGGTCTACCAGCCCCCGGCGTACCAGCCTCCGGCGTACCAGCCCCCAGCCTACACGGCCAACACCGGGGTGCTCCCGGCGGCGGGGGCCGGGTTCCCGATGGCATCGGCCGGCGCTCCCGCGGCGTCGGGCCCTACCCCGGTGGAGGTGGCGCGCTGGGAAGCGCCGCCGGTGGTCCGCTTCCGGAAGAAGCTCGGGCCGTACCTGATCGTGAACAGCGTCATCCTGGTGCAGTCCCTCCTGGGAGGCATGGACCTGCTGGGGGTGACGGCCATCTGGACCATCGTCCTGGCGTTCCACTACTCCAAGCTGTGGACCGAGGGGTTCGATTGGCGCGACGTCCTGCGACAGGGGCGTCACCGCGAGCTGGGGGATATCCTCAACGACTTCGGCGAGGAGGTGGAAGCCACCTTCAGCCAGAAGAAGCGCGACCAGCTGCGGGCCCGCGGCCATTATGGCAGCGGCCATCCGCGCACGCGGGACCCCCTGCCACTCTCGGTGCCGTCGGTGGCACTCCCCGCGCCCGGCGCCGCCCCCGACGTCGCGCTGGCGGCGCTGGCGCCTCCGGTGCAGGATGCCGTCCGGCAGCTGCGGCTGGCGCAGGCCGAGGTGGCCCGCCTGTATGCGGCCATCCCGCAGGGGAAGCGGCGCGGCACCGCCGACCCCCGCGACGTGGCGCCGGTGGTCAACGCGGGGGTGGCGGCGGTGGTGCGGGAGTTGGCGGCCGATGCCGGGCGCGACCAGGCGGCCGCCTTGGCCCCGGTGGAGGCGGAGATTGCCGCGCTCGAAGCGCAGGCCAACCCCACGGAGGCCGCCGCCAGTGAGGCGCGGGTGCGGCGCCTGGCGCAGCTGCGCCGCGACAAGCGGGCGCTGCGCGATGGGGTCGACCGCCAGGGGCTGCGGCTGCGGCAGTTGCGCGCCTGTGCCGCCACGCTGGACCAGATTCGCGGCCATCTGGTGGGGTGGCAGTCCGGCACCGGCGAGGACGGGGAGGCGCACGCTGATGCGCTGGGGGCGCTGGTGATGCAGGCGGGGGACGAGGCGGCCGCGTTGTCGCGTCCCCTCCCCGCCGTCGGCGCCTCCGCCTGACGCCGCCCATGGGCGACGCCCCCGACATTCACCTCCTGCGCGAGCGGATCGCCGAGGCGCTGGGCGCGCAGTATCGCCTGGGCGCGGTGCTGGGGCGCGGGGGGATGGCCGTGGTGTTTGCCGCCGAGGACGTGCGGCTGCAGCGGCCGGTGGCGCTCAAGGTGCTCCCCCCCGACCTGGCGGTGCGCGGGGAGGTGCGCGAGCGGTTCGTGCGGGAGGCGCAGGTGGCCGCGCGGCTCAACCACCCGCACATCGTGGCCATCTACGCGGTGCACGAGACGCCGCAGCTGGTGTGCTTTGCCATGGCCCAGGTGATCGGGGAGACGCTGGCCGAGCGCCTGCGGCGCGAGCCGCGGCTGCCGTGGGGGGAGGTGGCGTCGCTGCTGGAGCAGGTGGCCGATGCGCTGGCGTACGCGCACGCCGCCGGCGTGGTGCATCGCGACATCAAGCCCGACAACGTGCTGCTGGATCGCGGCACCGGGCGCGCACTCGTCACCGACTTCGGCATCGCGCGCGCCGCGCAGGAGGGGAACCGCCTGACGCAGACGGGCATCGCCATGGGGACCCCCTCGTTCATGAGCCCGGAGCAGGCCACGGGGGACCGGGAGGTGGACGGCCGCAGTGACCTGTACGGGCTGGGGGTGGTGGGGTACCTGCTGCTCACCGGGGCGCTCCCCTTTGAGGCGCCCAACACGCCGGCGCTGCTGCTCAAGCATGTGAGCGAGCCCTTCCCGCCGGTGCACGGACGCCGCCCCGAGGCGCCGGCTGCGCTGGCCTCGGTGGTGGAGCGGTGCCTGGCCAAGCGCCCCGATGAACGGTTCCCGCATGCGCTGGCGCTGCGCGACACCTTGCGGCGGATGCAGCGGGACGGGTCGCTGGGGGGGGGCGGAGGCGGTGCGGGAGGTGGTGCAGTGGGTGGTGCAGTGGGTGGTGCGGTGATTGGTGCGGTAGGGCACGCGGTGGTCGTGCCCCCGGCTTCGGCCGGCGCTGCGGCCCCCGCCGTTCCGGGAGCCTTGCCGGGCAAACCCGGGCATCGGCATGAGGAGTGGTCACCCCGGCCGGCAGCGCGTCCGCCCGTGCCGGCGCCGGCGCCGGTGCCGGTGCCGGCGGTCAGCTCGCCCCCAGACTGGGAGGGGGCCGAGGAGCGGCGCGCCCGACGCGTGCGCCGGTTTCGCGTGGAGGTGGTGCGCTCGGGGGTGCTGCTGGCCTTCCTGACGGTGATCAACGCGTTCACCCAGGGGTTCCCGTGGGTGCTGTTCGTCGCCTTCAGCTTCGTGATGTCGCTGCTGCGCCGCTTCCAGAAGCTGCACGAGGACGGCGTGGGGTGGCGCGAGGTGCTGGCGCGCCCGGCGTCCCCGTCGCGCGCGGCACTCCCCTCCGCTGATACGCGGGCCGCCAAGCGGCAGGCGCTGCTGGCCAAGGTCGCCGGCCCCGACGTGCTCGCCTCGGCGCTGGGGCCGGCGGTGCGCACCGCCGTCGACGACCGGATGGCGCTGGCCGATGTGGCGGCCACCCTCTCCCCCAGCGACCTCGCGCAGGTGCCGGAGCTGGACGACACGGCCGATGCGCTGCTCACCCGGATCGGCGTGCTGGCCAGCGGACTGGAGCGACTGGAGCGCGACCTCCCGGCCGACCTGGCGCCGTCGGCGCCGCCGGCGGGCGCGTCCGCCGAGCAGGCGGCGCTGGTGGCCCGTCAGCAGGCGGCGCTGTCCGCGCTGGCCACGCGGCGCGACGAGATGCGCCACGACTTGGACAAGGCGGCGCTCGCGCTGCGCACGCTGCGCGTGGACCTGGTCAAGCTGCGCACCATGGGGATGGGGGCCGCGCTGGCCGACGTCGCCGGCGCCACGCAGGAGGCGCGGGCGCTGTCGCAGGCGGTGGGGCGCGCGGTGGAGGCGGCCGACGAGGTGCGGAAGCTCTAGCGTCGCACGTCGCGGCCCGGGCGCCAGGGCTGCGCCCGCCCGCCGCCGCGGCGCGTCAGCACCGCGGCCGCACCGTTTCCATCCCGCGTCAGCACCGCGTCACGCGTCCCACAGTTCGTGCCGCGGGTCCGGCGGGATCTCCCGGATCGCCTCCAACCCCGGCGGCGTCGCCTGGAGCGGCATCCGCAGCGTCCCGATGAAGCGCGGCACGGCAGCCGGCGGCATGGGACGGCTGAAGTGGAAGCCCTGCCCCAGGTCGCACCCGGCGCGCCGCAGGAAGCGGCGCTGCAGCTCCTCCTCGATCCCCTCGGCCACCACGTCCGCCGACAGCGACCGCGCCAGCCCGATGATGGTGCGCACGAAGGCGGCGTCGCGGTCGCCCCCCGTCACGCGCTGCACGAACGACCGGTCGATCTTCAGCTCATCCACCGGGAAGTACTGCAGGTGCCCCAGCGACGAGTACCCCGTGCCGAAGTCGTCGATGGCCACGCGCACCCCGAGGGTCCGCAGCCCCTCCAGCTTGTGCAGCGCCGCCTCGCGCGCCCGCGTCACGTCGCTCTCCGTGATCTCCAGCACCAGCCGTGACGGGGGGAGCCCCGACGCGGCCAGCGCCTCCCGCACGTCGTCCGTGAACTCCTCGCTGTCCAGCTGCCGCGCGGCCACATTGACGCTCACGCTGGGCGTCGTGCCGTCGGGGCAGCGCGGCCACGTCGCCGCCTCACGGCAGGCCTCCTGCAGCACCCACCGCCCCAGCGCCACGATCAGCCCGGTCTCTTCCGCAATGGGGATGAACTGCGACGGCATCACCCACCCGCGGCGCGGATGGTTCCAGCGCAGCAGCGCCTCAAACCCCTTCACGCTGCCGCGTTCGATGTGCACCAGCGGCTGGTACTCCAGGCAGAACTCCCCCGTCTCCATCCCCGCGCGCAGGTCCGACTCGAGCTCCAGCCACTCCACCGCCTCGCGGTGCATGGCCGGGTCGTAAATCCGCACGCACCCCTTCCCGGCGGCCTTCGCGGCGTACATGGCCATGTCGGCGTTGCGCAGCACCGACTCCTCGTCGTCCCCCATGTCGGCCACGGCCAGCCCGATGCTCACCCCCACGGTGAGTTCGCGCCCGGCCACCGGGATGGGGAGCGACAGCAGTCCCAACAGGCGCTCCGCCAGCACGAAGGGATCCTCGCCGGGCGCGAGGTCCTCCAGGATGACGACGAACTCGTCGCCCCCCAGACGCGCCACCGTCTCGCCGCTGCGCACGGAGGCCGACAGCCGGCGCCCCACCACGCGGAGGAGTTCGTCCCCCGCGGCGTGTCCCAGCGAGTCGTTCACCCGCTTGAAGCCGTCCAGGTCGAGCAGCAGCACCGCCACGCGGGCGTGGGTGCGGTGGCGCCGCTCCAGCGCGTGCGCCAGTCGGTCGCGGAACAGCGCCCGGTTGGGGAGCGCGGTGAGATCGTCCTCGAACGCCTGCCGGATGAGGGCGGCCTCCATGCGCTTGCGCTCGGTGACATCCTGAATGAGCGCCACCAGGCACGGCTCGGTCCCGTGCGTCACGAGCGACAGCGTCAGCTCCCCCACCAGCAGGCGCCCGTCGGCGTGTCGGTACCGCCGCTCCACGATGATCGCCTCGCGCGCCCCGCTCCTGAGCTCCCGCACCAGGTCGGCGGCGGCCTCCACGTCCTCGGCCGGCGAAAACGTCGCCGCCTGCCGCCCCACGACCTCGGCCGCGTCGTAGCCCAGCAGCTCGCCGAAGGCCGGGTTGGCCTCCACGACCGTCCCGTCCAGCGTGCTCAGGTAGATGGCGATCCCGGCGTGCTCGAAGATGGCGCGGAAGTGCGCCTCGCTGGCGCGCATCCGGTCCAGCCGCGTCTGCAGCTCGCGGGAGAGCTCGCCCATGGCCACCTCGCCCAGTTCGCGCTCGCGGTCGTGGTCGTGCAGCAGGGCACTGCACGCCGCCAGCACGCGCTGCAGGGTGTCCGGCACGGGCGCCTCGCCGTGGTGCCGGCGCAGGTAGCGCGCCAGCGCCGGGTGCAGTGCCGTCATGCGGGGCGCCGCTCGGTCAGCGCGGTCACGGTCATCGTCTGGTTGTGCAGCACGGCCCGCTGGTGCTCCCGGCCGTCCGAAGGCGGAGCCACCTCGCCGTTGCTGTAGAACCCCACGACCGTGGCCCCCGCCAGCGCATGCGCCACCTCCTCCAGCTCCTCCTCCACCCGGCTGCGCATCACCGCCCGCCGCCCGATGCAGGAGACGCACAACGCCAGCACCGGCTCGCTGCCCTCCACCCCCTGCCGGGCCAGCGCCGCCGCCTCCCCCGCCCCGTCAATGAGCCGGTCGGTGGTGGTGCGCATCAGCCGCACGGTGCTGCCGTGCGGAATGTCCCCCGCAAAGCGCATCGAGCCGCTCGCCTCGTCGATGGAGAGAATGGTGCGCACGGCCACCGGCCCGTCGGGGATGGTGCGCACCGCCAGCGGGAACAGGAGGGCGCTGCCGGGAAGCTCCGCCGCAAAGTCCCCGAGGAAGCGCTTGTACACGTCCAGGGCGGGCTCTCCATCCAGTTCGAACACCTCCGCCACACCGGCCCGGGTCACGGTGCGCTCCGGCCCGAAGAAGTCCCACCCCCCCACGGAACCGGTCCCCACCGTCAGCTGCTCCCCCGCCAGCCCCACGGCGACCAGCTGCCCCTGGGCCGGCGGGGCGTCCAGCCCCACGGCGCAGGCGCTCAGCGCCAGCCCGTTGGAGGCCAGCCCCCCGCTCACCCCCACCCCGCCGGGGAGCTCGGCGTTGAGCGCCTCGAGAAACGCCGCCGCGTTGAAGGACAGCCCCTCGGCGAACAGCAGGACGTGGCGCAGCCCCGCGATGTCCCGCAGCTGCGCCCCCAAGGCGCGTCCGCAGGCGGCGCTGCCGGCGGTGGTGACGCCCTCCAGCAGTACCGGGTGCACGGTGGTGGACGCGAACCGCACGGCCGTGACGACCACCACCTCATCGTCCACGGTGGCCTCGGCGATCTGCCCTCCCCCCGAGCAGTAGACGTGGCGCGCCTGCGGCGCGGCCGCGCGCAGGGCGTCAAACCAGTCGGCGGGCGGCGCGGTGGCGGGGCCGAAGCTCAGGACCAGCTGGGCATCGGCGGCCACGGGGCCAGAGACCGGGGCCGACCAGCCGGCAGAGGGGGACCAGTGCCACGTTGCGATATCCATGGGGCTCTCGAATGGGGGGGACTTGGCGCCGCGGGCGCATATCCCTTGAGACGAGAGTACGCAGATCGGGTTACACGGCCCCGGAGGAGGGGGCCACGGGGGTGACACCCTGTTCCATGGCCGGATCCCGCCCTGCGGCCATGGCCTGGGCCACCAATTCCGCCAGCGCCTCGGGGGCCTCGTGGGGGAGCATGGCGGCGCTCCCCTCCACGAGGTGCACGGCAACCGGCGGCGCCCCGGACGCGGCGGCGGCGGCCGCTATGCGGGCGACGATGCGGCGGCCGGGACGGTCGTCGCCCCCCGCCACCAAGGTGAGCGGGCAGGGGAGTGGCAGGGGCGGCGGTGTCCAGCGCCGCAGCGCGGCCAGCTGGGCAGCGGCCGCACGGCGCCCCTCCCGGGTACGGAAGGGGAGGAGGTGCTGGTCCAGGGTGCGGGCGCCCTGCGCCCGGTGCACGAAGCCCGGCAGCAGCGCCGCATGCAGCGCCGAGGCCAGCCACCCAGGGGGGAGTCGGTGCAGCAGGGGCGCCGCCAGCGCCACGCGGCGCAGGCGGGGCGTGTGGGGGGCGCCCAGCAGGCGGGGGGCGACGGCCACCACCTGTGCCACCGCCTCCGGATGCGTGCGGGCGAGGGTGGCCGCTACGGCGCCCCCCAGGTCATGCCCCACGACGGTGGCCCGCTCCACCCCCAGGACACGCAGCAACGCCCCCACCAGGGCCGCGTGCTGCGCCACGGTGGGGGCGTGCGGGGCCGGCGGATCAGAGCGGCCGTGGCCGGCCAGGTCCACCAGCAGGATGCGGTGCCCCGCCGGGAGGCGCGGCACCACCTCCTCCCACAGGTGCGAGGAGGAGAAGGCGCCGTGCAGCAGCACCATGGGGGCGCCACGGCCGCGGGTGCCCGCGGCGTGGCAGTACAGCCGCACCCCGTCGCAATCGACGAATTCGCCGCGCACGACGGGGGGCGGTGGCGTGGGCGGTTAGCGGAGGCCGCCGCCGCGCCGCTGCATCATCGCCTCGCGGTTCTTGTCGAAGATGGCCGCCTGCTCGGGGGTGAGGAGCGCCTTGATCGCCTTGGCCTCCGCATTCTGCATCTCCATCATCTGCTGCATCATCGCCTGGCGGTCGCCGCCGCCGCCGCCCTGCATCATCTCCATCCGCTTGGTGCGGGTGGCGGCCTGGATGGTGTCGATCTTGGCGCTCTGTTCGGGGGTCAGGGTGATCCCCTCGAACATGCGGGCCCGCTGCTGCGCCTGGCGTTCGGCCGCGTTGGCGCCGCCGCCCATGCCGCCGCCCATGCCGCGCTGCGCGGAGGCGGCCGCAGGGAGGGTGAGCGCCAGCAGGGCCGCGGCCAGGGAGAGGCGAAGGGTGGTCTTCATCGACGAAGTCCTCGGGATCGGGTGGGGCGAGACCGGGCGGGCGCCCAGCCTCTGCGTCATGCCGGTGGACGTCCCGGAACCCGCCCCGTTAAGGAACCGGGCGGAGGCCAGGGCGCCGTGGGCTGTAGCAGAGACGCGGCAGCGGCGCCGAATGTTGGGTCGGCCTGCCGGGGGGGAATGTCGGGGCGGGCGCGCAGACGCGGAAGGGGCACACTAGCTTCTGCCCATGCTGCGCTGGCTCTTCCTGGCAACCCTCTCTGCCATCCTCCTGCTGCAACTGCGCGGGCTGGATTCCCCCCTCCGCACCCCTGACACGCCGCAGGGCATCGTGGGGTTCGAACTGGCCGCCACCCGGACGGAGGCCGCCCGGATGCTGGAGGCCTGGCGCGCGGCCGGGGTGCTGGAGGCGGCCAAGGTGAGCCTGGGCGTGGACATGGGGTTCCTGCTGGCCTACCCGTTCTTCCTCCGCAGCACCGTGGGGGGGCTGCGGCGGCGGGTGCGCGCGGGGCGCCTGGCCCGGGGGGGGCGACTGGCTGGCGCGTGCCGTGCTGGCGTGCCTCCCGCTGGACCTGGTGGAGAACCTGCTGCTGTGGCGGATGGTGGACGGGGGGGCCACGGCGTGGGGCGCAGGGGCGGCGGCGGTGTGCGCCGGCATCAAGTTCCTGCTGGTAGGGGCCGCCGCCGGGTGGTGCCTGCTGGCGCTGGTGGCGGGGGGGCGGGGGCGGCGCCCGGCGGGATGAACCGGGGATCCCCGGGGACGGCGCGCCGGCGTTATCTTTCGGGGATACCATGACAGATCTCGCGACCGACACCACGACGCCCTCCGCTCCCGCCGTTGGCGAGCCCGCCGACGCCCTCGTCCCCACCTTCGCCGAACTGGGGTTGGCCCCCGCGCTGCTGACGGCGCTGCAGGAGGCCGGCTACGAGAAGCCCACCCC
>JBEIJM010000066.1:0-15549 GCA_040380205.1 Gemmatimonadaceae bacterium | reverse complement strand
TGCCGGCGCCCGGCGGCGGCCCCCCTTCCTCGCCACCACCACCGCCACCGCCCATGCCGCCACCCGCGCCGGACGCCGGATGCCGCAGGTCCCAGGTCACGCGGTGCACCCCGGGGGCCGACGGCCCCGCCAGCTCGCGCACCACCGCCCCGCGCGCGTTGCGCACCACCAGCCGCACCGCTTGCGCCGCCACCCCCAGCCGGTAGGTGAACACCGCCCCCTCCGGCGGGTTCTCCGCCGCGTAGATCCCGTGCGCCGCCGTGGACACGTCGGCGCGGTACAGCACCAGCGAGGCCGCACGCACCGGGAGCAGCGTCGGCGCCGCCGACGGGGCCGGCCGCGCGGTCAGCGGCGTGGCGTCGTCCAGCACCCAGATCGCCCGCCCGTGCGTCCCCAGCACCAGGTCCTTGGTGCGCGGGTGCACCACGATGTCGTCGATGCGCATCGGCGGCAGGTTGGCGGTCACCCGCTCCCACGTGGCGCCCGCGTCGCGCGAGACGTGCAGGAAGCGCTCCGTCCCCGCCAGCAGCACGCCGGGGGCCCCGGGGAACTCCGCCAGGCTGCGCACCGGGTTGTCCGCCGGGAGCCCGGCCGACACGTCGGTCCACGTGGCGCCAAAGTCGGCGGTGCGGTACACGCGCGGCGCGACATCCCCGCGGCGGTGGTTGTCCGCCGCCACGTACGCCGTCCCCTCCCCCGCCTCCGACGCCACGATGCGGTCAATGAACGAGCCGTCCGGAAGCCCGGGGATGTTCCGCCCCACCTCGGTCCAGGTGGCGCCGCCATCACGCGTCAGCTGCACGTTGCCGTCGTCGGTCCCCACCCACAGCACGCGCGCCGCCCGCGGCGACTCGGCCACGGTGGTGATCTCGCTGAACGACGTCTCGCCGTCGTTCCGCGACAGCCGGATGTCGCTGGTGCGCACCCCCGCGAGGCGCAGCGTGTCGCGGTTGACCTGCCGCGTGAGGTCGGGGGTGGCGCGCCACGTGCCGCCGAAATCGGTGGAGATGAGGAGCTTGTTCGCGCCCAGGTACACCGTCCCCGCGCGGTGGCGCGAGGCCAGCACCGGCGCCGTCCAGTCGAAGCGGTACCGCTCCCCAGGCGGCGCGGCGGGCTGGATGCTGAGCCGGTCCCCCGTGAAGGCGTTCACCCGCGTGATCGACCCGCCGCTGGAGGTGGAGTACACGAACTGCGGGCCGGCCAGGTCCACCGCGTGCCCCGTGCCGTCGCTGAAGCCGATCTGCACCCAGTCACTGTTCAGGATCCCCAGCCAGTGCGTCGTGGCGCTGGGCCCCATCCACGAGTGCGCGTCCTGCATCCCGCCGTAGATCCAATACGGGTCGCGGTTGTCCACCGCGATGCGGTAGAACTGCCCCACCGCGAAGTTGTTGAGGCGCGTGTAGGTGTACCCCAGGTCATGGCTCTCGTGCAGCCCGCCGTCCCCCGCCAGCAGCAGGTGGCGCGGGTTGCGCGGGTCGATCCACAGTGCGTGGTGGTCGTCCTTGAGCCCCAGGTCGTAGGTGGGGGAGTTGGGCATCTCGGTGAAGGTCGTCCCGCCGTCCTCGCTCTTCCACGGCTGCACCCCCATGAGCCACACGCGCTGGTCGGTGGTGGGATCGATGACCGGCTTGCTGTAGTACATCGGGCGCGGGTTGGTGGCGCTCACGCGCCGCCAGGTGAGCGCGGCGTCGTCGGTGCGGTACACGCCCCCCTGCCCGGCATGCTCGATGGTGGCCACCAGCACGTCGGGGCGCGACGCGGCAATTGCCACCCCGATGCGCCCCTTGTCCCCCGCGGGGAGCCCGGTCTCCAGCTTCCGCCAGCTGGTCCCGCCGTCAATGGACTTCCACAGCGCGCTGCCGGGGCCGCCGCCGTTGAAGCCGAAGGGGCTGCGCAGCCGCTGGTAGGTGGCCGCGTAGAGGATGGCCGGATCACGCGGGTCCATCACCAGCTCGGTGGCACCGGTGAGCGAGTCCACGAACAGCACGCGCTCCCAGCTCGCGCCGCCGTTGGTGGTGCGGTACACGCCGCGCGCTGCGCTGGGGGCCCACAGGTCCCCCACCGCCGCCACCCACGCCACGTCGGGGTTGCGCGGGTGCAGCACCACCCGCGCAATGTGCCGCGTCTCGCGCAGCCCCACGTGCCGCCAGGTGGCGCCGCCGTCGGCGGACCGGAAGACGCCGCCCCCCCAGCTGGAGCTCTGCCGGTTGTTCTGCTCCCCGGTGCCGGCCCATAGCTGGTCGGGGTTCCCCGCAAACAGCGCCAGGTCGCCGAAGGAGTGCTCCCCCTGCTGGTCGAAGATCGGCGTCCAGGTGGTGCCGTGATTCGCCGACTTCCACAGGCCGCCGCTGGCGGCGGCCACGTACAGCACGGCGGGGTCGCGCGGGTCCACCTCCACGTCGTGCAGGCGGCCCCCCATCACGGCGGGGCCGATGGAGCGGAAGCGGAGTCCGTCCCAGGGGGACGGGGCGGTGGACTGGGCGTGCGCCGCGGGAGCGATGCCCGCCACCAGGAGGAGGGCGCGCCGGAGGGAGGCAGGAAGAAGGGGCATGCGGGGAAGCTGCGCCTCGGCCGTCGCCCCGGGAAGGGCGCCCGCCCCGCGGTGCCTGGTCAGCGCACCCCGGCGCGCCCCCGCAGCGGCGGCGTGGCGGCCGGCGCGCGCCGGTGGTGCGTGGCCTGCTCATAGCCGAAGGCCAGGCGGAACAGCGTCCCCTCGCTCCACGGCCGCCCGAGGAAGGTCATCCCTGCCGGCAGCGCGTCCCCGCGCGTGTACCCCATGGGCACCGTCACCGCGGGAAACCCGGTGGTGGGGGCGAACAGCTGGCTATTGTCGCCGTGCGGCGTGTTGAGGTCGCCGATCTTCCGCGGCGGGTTGCTCCACGTGGGGTACACCAGCGCGTCCAGCTGCAGCGAGTCCATCAGCCGCACCACCGCGGTGCGGAACCGGGCGCGCATCGCCTCGCGCGCCACGCACCCCGGCGCCGCCTCCGGCGGCAGCGACACGGTGTCCGCCGCCTGCAGCCGCAGCTGCACCGAGGGGTGGTAGTTGCCGCTGCGCAGCACCTCGCGCACGGTGGTCACCGGCGCCCCCTCGCCGCGCGCCGCGAGATACCGCTCCAGGTCCCACTTGAACGGGTTGCACGCGCCCCCCCCGGGGACGCGCGTGACCGCCGCCAGCGAGTCGATCCCCGCCGGGTCCACCACGGTGGCCCCCGCGCGCCGCAACGCGTCCACCGCGCGCCCGAACACCGCCACCACCTCGCGGTCGGTCGACGTGCGCTCGTACGCCGCTCGCAGCACGCCGATGCGTGCCCCGCGCAGGCCGTCGGGGACCAGGAAGGCGCGGTAGTCCGCCTCGCGGCGCGCGCCAAGGGTCACCGGGTCGTCCGGGTCGGCCCCCGCGAGCACATCGAACAGCGCCACCGCGTCGGCCACGGTGCGCGCCATGGGGCCGGCGATGTCGGCGCCGTTGTTGAGCGGCACCACCCCGGCGCGCGAGGTGAGCCCCATGGTGGAGCGGATCCCCACCAGCGCGGTGTGCGCCGAGGGGCCGCGGATGGAGTTGCCGGTGTCGGTCCCCAGCCCCACCGCCGCCAGGCTGGCCGCCACCGCCGCCGCCGTCCCGCCGCTCGACCCCGCCGTCACCCGGTCCAGCGCGTAGGGGTTCTTCGTGTACCCGGGCAGGATCGAGCTCACCGTCTCGTACGGCGTGAACGCCCACTCGGCCAGGTTGGCCTTGGCCAGCACGATCGCCCCGGCCGCGCGCACGCGGGCCACCTGCGTGGCGTCGCGCACCGGGCGCCACCCGGCCAGCGCCAGCGAGCCGGCGGTGGTCTGCAGGCCGCGCGTCTCCATGTTGTCCTTCACCGCCAGCGGCACGCAGTGCAGCGCCCCCATCGGCGCGCCGCCGCGCTGCGCGGCATCCAGCGAGTCGGCGGTGGCGAGCGCGTCGGGGTTGAGCGTGACCAGCGCGGTGAGCGCCGGCCCCTGCTGGTCGTACGCCGCGATGCGGTCCAGATACGCCTGGACCAGCTGGCGGCAGGTGAGGGTGCCGGCGCGCAGCGCCGCCTGCGTGCCGGCGATGGTGGCCTCGTCCACCCGAAAGGGGACGCGCAGGGCGGGACGCTGGCCGGCCAGCGCGGCCGGCAGCAGCAGGGCGAGGAAGGGCGAAAGGGGGCGCATGTCGCCAATCAACGGGCTCGCCGCGACCATGGCCAGCCCGGACCCCATCAGGAATTCCCCCGATGGTGCGCGGGCCCGGGGTGACTAGGTTGCGCCAGACGGGCCCGGCCCCCGCGCGCCCCGCTGTCACCCTGCGACCACCTTCCGTGCCCGACGCCAACCCGACTGTGGGCGCTCCCCCGGCGGCTGCACCCAGTGCCCCGCCGTCGCCCCCCGAGGAGGGCGGCGCGCCGACCGCGGCGGCCCCCCAGGCCGAGCCGGTGCCCATCGTGGGCGTCGGCGCCTCCGCCGGGGGGCTGGAGGCCCTCACCGCGCTCGTCGCCGGGCTCCCCGCCGACGCGTCCTACGCCACGGTGATCGTCCAGCATCTGGATCCCACGCAGGAAGGGCACACCGCCGAGCTGCTGCAGGCGCACACCACGCTCCCCGTGGAGGTCATCGCCGACCGGCTGGCCGTGCGTCCGGCGCATGTGTATGTCCTCCCCGCGGGGCTGGAGGTGACGTTGGCCGAGGGGCGGCTGCGCCTGGCCCCGCCCACCGAGCCCCGGGGGCTGCGCCTCCCCATCGACACCTTCTTCCGGTCGCTCGCGGCCGAGCGGCAGCAGGACGCCGCGGGGGTGGTGCTGTCGGGGATGGGCGCCGATGGCGCGCTGGGGCTGCGCGCCATCCGGGAGGCGGGCGGGGCCACCTTCGCGCAGGCTCCCGAGGAGGCTCGATTTGGCGCCATGCCCCGCAGCGCCATCGACGCCGGCGTGGTGGACGTGGTGGCCGCGGCGGCGGAGCTCCCCGCGCACATCCGCGGGTACCTGGCGCACCGCCCCGGGACCGGCCCCGCCGCCCCGCGCCTCGACGCCTCCGACCCCGCGGTGGTCGACCGGATGCTGGCGCTGCTCCACGGGCACACCGGGCGCGATTTCACGCAGTACAAGCGCAGCACCATCCAGCGGCGCATCGAGCGCCGCATGGGGATCCACCAGCTGCGCCTCCCCGAGGAGTACCTCGCCCTCCTGGGGGGCAACCCGCAGGAGCTGGACCTGCTCTTTCGCGAGCTGCTCATCGGTGTCACCAGCTTCTTTCGCGATCCGCCCCTCTGGGAGCAGCTCGCCACGACCGTCATCCCGGCGCTCCTCGCCGGCAAGCCGGACCGCGCCACGGTGCGCGCCTGGGTGGCGGGGTGCTCCACCGGCGAGGAGGCCTACTCGCTGGCGATCGTCTTCCGCGAGGCGCTGCTGGCGCGGCATCCGCGCCCCAACCTCACCATCCAGATCTTCGCCACCGACCTGGACGAGGACGCCATCCGCCGGGCCCGGACGGGGGTGTACCCCGCCGGCATCGCCAGCGACGTCTCCGCGGAGCGGCTGGAGCAGTGCTTCCTGCGCGAGGACGACGGCTATCGCGTGCGCCCGGAGATCCGCGAAAGCGTGGTGTTCGCGGTCCAGGACCTCGTCGCCGACCCGCCGTTCATCAAGCTGGACCTGCTCAGCTGCCGCAACGTCCTCATCTACCTGGACGCCCCGCTGCAGCGGAAGATGATGTCGGTGTTCCACTACGCCCTCCGTCCCGGGGGGGTGCTGGTGTTGGGGACGGCCGAGACCGTGGGCGCCGCCTCGTCGCTGTTCACCGCGGTGGATCCTCGGGTGCGCATCTATCGGCGCCTTGAGGGGACGCGCCCCGGGGAGCTCCCCGAGTTCCCGGGCGCGACCGGGCGGGGCGACCGCAGCGGGGGGGGCGGGGAGCTGCCGGTGGCCGCGGGGCGCGCCGTGCCCAACCTGGAGCAGCTGGCGGACCGCCTCATGCTCCAGGAGTTCGCCCCCGCCGCCGTGCTGTGCACCCCGAGCGGCGACCTGGTCTACGTCAGCGGCCGCACGGGGCGCTTCCTCGAGCCCGCAGCCGGGAAGGCCAACCTCAACCTGCTGGCCATGGCGCGGGAGGGGCTGCGCGAGCCCCTCGCCGAGGCGCTGCGTCGCGCGGGGGAGTCGCGTGAGCCGGTCCGGTGCCTCGACCTCCCGGTGGACGCCACCCCTGGGGCGCTCCGGGCCGACATCACCGTGCGCCGCCTGGCCGAGCCGGGCGCCCTGGCGGGGATGCTGCAGGTGGTGTTCACGGAAGCGCCGGCGGACGGGGCGCCGGCAGGGCGCGCTGTTGCCGATGCGACGGTCGAGGTGGCCGGCGACGCCGCCGTCGGGGACGCCGCGGCGGCGCGCCGCCGCCTCGAGGGCGACCTCGAGCGGGCCCACGAGCTGGTCAAGCGCCTGCGCGACGAGATGCAGACCTCCCAGGAGGAGCTCCGCGCCGCCAACGAGGAGCTGCAGTCCACCAACGAGGAGCTGCAGTCCACCAACGAGGAGCTCACGACCTCGAAGGAGGAGATGCAGTCCATGAACGAGGAGCTGCAGACCGTCAACACGGAGCTGCTGGCGCGCGTGGACGAACTGTCCCGCGCCAGCAGCGACATGCGGAACCTCCTCAACAGCACCAGCATCGCCACGCTGTTCCTCGATGCCAGGCTGCAGGTGCGGCGCTTCACGCCGGCGATCACCGCCATCGTCAAGCTCATCCCCGGGGACGTCGGGCGCCCCATCACCGACCTGGTGCTGGCGCTGGACTACCCCGCGCTGGCGTCCGACGTCCGCGAGGTGCTGCAGACCCTCATCTTCCGGGAGGTGCAGGTGCGCGGCAGCGACGATCGCTGGTTCACCGTGCGCATCATGCCCTACCAGGGGCACGACCAGCGCATCGACGGCGTCGTCATCACCTTCCTGGACACCACCGCCATGAAGCGGCTGGAGCTTGGCCTGCGCCAGCTGCTGGGCGATCTCCGCGACCGGCAGCCCCAGCCGACGGATCAGGGCGCCACCACGGTGCGCCTCGAACAGCTCTTGCGTGAGGCCCTGGACGGCATGGGGCCGCGCCCGGTCCGCGCTCCCGCCACGTGACCACCGTCCGCCCATGTACCCGCCACCCCGACGGAGGGGACGATGACCGGTGATGCACGCGACAACCACGACGCCCTGCGACGGCAGGCGGAGGCGCTGCTGGCCGCGTCGTCCGGCGTCGCAGCGCCGCTGCCGGCGCAGGGGCCGCTGAGCGGGCAGGAGCGGGTGCTGCTCCACGAGCTGCAAGTGCACCAGCTGGAACTCACCCTGCAGAACGCGCAGCTGCGCGAGGTGCGCGAGGAGCTGGAGGCCGCCGTCCTGCGCTATCGGACGCTGTACGAGGCGGCGCCCGTGGGCGACCTGGTGGTGGAGGCCGACGGCACCATCGTGCTGGGCAACGCCTGCGCGGCCGGATTGCTGCACCTCGCCCGCGAGGCGCTCCCGGGGCATCGGGTGGCGGCCCGCCTGGAGCCGGCCGACCGCGCGGCGTTCGCCGCCTTCCTGCGCCAGGTGCTGGCGGAGGACGGCATCCATCACGCCCAGGCCGCCATCGCGGCGCCCGACGGGCGCCCCACGCTGCTGGCGCTGCAGGGCTCGCGCGAGCCCGACGGCCGCCGTCTCCGCCTGATCCTGGTGGACCAAACAGCAGGGCGCGAGGCTGAGCGGTTGGCGGCGCACGCGCGGGCGCTGGACGAGGAGCGCCAGCGGCTGGCGGAGGCGTTGCAGCGCGCCGAGCAGGAGCGTGAGGCGCAGAAGATGCAGGCGCTGGGGGTGCTGGCCGGGGGGATCGCGCACGACTTCAATAACCACCTGATGGCCATCCTCGGCTACGCCGACGTGGCCCGCCATGAGCCGGGGGTGCCCCAGGCCGTCACCGGCTGGCTGGACGGCATCGAGCACGCCGGTCGGCGCGCCACCGACCTGGTGCGCCGCATCCTCGCCTTCAGCCGCAGCGCGCCGCGCCAGCTGCGCCCTGTCGCGCTGGACCGCGTGGTGCACGACGCGCTGCGCTTGCTGGAACTGGCCATCCCCCGCGCCATCCACCTGGACGTGCGGGTGGCCCCCGGCGTCCCGGACGTCCTCGGGAACGAGACCGAGTTGCAGCAGGTGGTGATGAACCTCTGCACCAACGCGTGGCAGGCGGTGGCCGCCGTCCCGGACCGTCCCGGCACCATCCGCATCACCGTGGACGTCGCGGCCAACGGGGCCCCGCGCCTGGAGGTGGGGGACAACGGCGTGGGCATGGACGCCGCCACCCAGGCGCACATCTTCGACGCGTTCTTCACCACGCGCGAGGCGGGCTCGGGCACCGGCTTGGGACTGGCGGTCGCCCACGGCATCGTGCTGGCGCACGGGGGCACCATTGCGGTGCGCAGCGTACCCGGGGAGGGGAGCACCTTCACCGTCAGCTTCCCCCCCCAGGACCGGCAGCCGGACGCGGCAGGGCACGCGGCGATCCGCTAGCTTGGCGGGACGGCCGCCCCGCCCTCCCGCGGGGCGTGCGCCGCCGGGTTCTTCCTCCCACCGGGTGCCGCCATGCGTGCTGTCCGTGCCGTCTCCCCACTTGCCGCCGGGGCCGCTCTCCTCCTGCTGCTGGCCGCCTGCTCGGGGACCGAGCCCCCCGAGCCGGTGCGGCTGGTGGTCGTCTCCCCCCCCAGCGCCACCATGGCCAGCGGCGCCACGCAGGCACTGTCTGCCGCCCTCACCGGCACCAAGGGGGGGACCCTCGCCGGGCGCACGGTCACCTGGAGCAGCAGCAACCCCACCGTCGCCACCGTGGGCGCCACCGGCACCGTGACGGCCGGGCGCGTGCTGGGAGGGAGCAGCGAATCGGCCACCATCACCGCCACCAGCGAGACGGTCACCGGCACCGCCACCATCACCGTGCAGCCGGTGCCCGTGGGGACCGTGGCGGTGCAGGGGAGCGGGGCGCTGCGCCCGGGGGGGACGCTGCAGCTGGCCGCCACCACCACCAGCGCCACGGGGGAGGCGCTTACCGGCCGCGCCATCGCGTGGGCCAGTACCGACCTGACCGTCGCCACCGTCTCCGCCAGCGGGGTGGTCACCGCCACCAGCTATACCGGCGCCGCGTCGCGCCCGGTCACCATCATCGCCAGCACCGAGGGACAGTCCGGCACGGTGGCGCTGTCGGTCACCCCGCTCCCCGTGGCCACGGTGCTGCTGGCCCCGACCAGCGCGGCGCTGCGCGTGGGGGAGACGGCCACGCTGACCGCCACGGTGCGCGATGCCGGCGGCACCACCCTCACCGGGCGCACCATCACCTGGGGCACTTCTGCCCCCGCGGTGGCCGCCATCTCGGCGGCCGGGGTGGTCACCGCCGTGGCGCCGGGCAGCGCCACCCTCACCGCCACCAGCGAAGGGCAGTCGGCCACCGCCACCGTGGTGGTCACCAGCACGGCCGCGCCGGTGATTGCGGGGGTGTCCCCCGCCGCGCTCACCCCCGGGGCCACCCTCACCCTCACCGGCGCCGGCTTCGGCACGTCGGCGGCCGCCAACCGGGTCACCGTGGGCGGCGTGGCGGCCACGGTGCTCACCGCCACCGCCACGCAGCTCACGGTGCGCGCCCCCTGCGCCCCCGGCGGCAGCGCCGCCGTGGTGGTGACCGTGGACGGCGCCGCCTCGGCGCCGCAGTCGGTCACGCTGTCCGTGCCGCGCCACGCGCTGGCGGTGGGGCAGGTGCTGCTGCGCGAGAGCGCCGACCTGAGCGCCTGCAACGAGCTGGCCGCCACGGGCGGAAACGCCCGCTACCTCGTGCTCCTCTACAGCACCGCCACCAGCCAGAACACCCTCGTGGACCTGCAGCTGGATGGCAATCCGTCGGCGGGTGGCGCGGTGCGGACCGTGGCGCCGGTGCGCGCGCCCTTCGCCGCCGGGGCGGCCCCCATCGATCCGGTGCAGGCCGCCCGCGACCGCGCGCACTTCGCGCACCTCGAGCGGGAGCGGGCATTGTACGCGCAGCTCATGGCCTCCGGCGCCGCCAGCGCGCCGCGCCCGCGCACCGCCCTGCGCGCGCTCCCCGAGCTGGGGGAGATGCGCACTTTCTACTACAACTTCGGCGGGTGCAACGACTCCACGCAGGCGTTCCGCGCCAAGGCCATCCGCGTGGGGACTCGGGCCATCGTCTGGGAGGACTCGGCCAACGCCCTGCAGTCCGCGGCCACGCCGGTGCTGGCCACCTACTACGACCGGCTGGGGCGCGTCTTCGACCGCGACCAGTACGAGGCGGTGCGCGCCTACTTCGGCGACCCGCTGCGCCGCGATGCGGAGACCGACAACGACGGGCGGCTGAACATGCTGTTCACGCAGCGGCTCAACGGCAGCGGCGCGGCGGCGTACGTCACCTCCTGCGACCAGTTCCCCCGCGCCGCCGGCCGGTGGGGCTCCAACTTCGGCGAGAACTTCTACGCCACCGTCCCCACCACCGCCACGCTCAACACGGGGAGCACCGCCTCCCCCGACGGCTGGTACTACTTCATGGGGCGCACCGTCGTGCACGAGGTCAAGCACATCGCCTCGCAGGCGGCGCGCGTGGCCAACGGCGCCCCCACGTACGAGCAGTCGTGGCTGGAGGAGGGGACCGCGCGCCACGCCGAGGAGGTGTGGGTGCGCGACTCGGTGCACCGGATTCCGTGGAAGGGGAACACCGGGTGGGGGACCGCCGCCAGCAACGGGCTGGTGTGCGACTTCTCCCCGGCCGACGCCACCTGCCTGGCGGCCGACACGCTGCGCCGCCCCACCTATGGCATGCGCCGGCAGTTCAACGAGATCCTCCCCAAGCTGAGCGCCCCGTGGAACTGGTCGCCCTATGGCGACGGCACCGGGCAGTCGGGCGCGGTGTTCTACAACACCACCTGGTCGCTGGTTCGCTACGCCAGCGACCGGCATGGCACCACCGACCGGCAGTTCCTGACCGCACTCACGCAGTCCTCGCTGGCCGGCACCGCCAACCTGGCCAACGTGGCCGGGGTGTCGATCGACCGGCTCATCGCCCTCTGGGGGCTGGCGCTGTTCACCGACGACCTCCCTGGGCTGGCCGTGGGCGCAGGCGACCTGTCGTTTGCGACGTGGAACCTGCGCAGCATCTACGCCGGGCTCAACGCCGACCCGGCGTGGCGGTCGCGCTTCCCCACGGCTTTCCCCATCGTGCCGGTCCCGCTGGCCTTTGGGAGCTTCACCGCCGCACGCCCCGGGGTGCGCGGCGGGGCGCACGCCTACTACGAGCTCAGCGGCACGCAGGGGGCGGTGCAGCTGCTGCGGCTGGGCGGGGTGGATGGCGCGCCCTTGCCGCCCAGCGGACGGCTGGCCGTGGTGCGGCTGCCGTGACGGAACGCGGGATGGGAGGGGCCGCCACGGTGGTGGCGGCGCTGGTGCTGGGGGCGCTGGCGGCGTGCTCGCGCGCCGGGTCCCCGCGCGACGGCACGGACTCCGCCACCACGCGGGCGCCCGAGGAGGCGGCGACGGCCGGGGCGGTCCCCGTGGTGCCCCGCGACACGGTGCGTGGGGTGGTGGCCGTCACCGGGGCCGACCCCGCGTGGCGGCTGACCCTCACCACTGCCGCCGGCGACGCGTATGACGTCACCAGCGCGGGTGGCACCGCCACCCCACTGGCGGAGCTGCGCGCCGCCGATCATCTGGAGGTGACGCTGCTGGGGAACCTGGCGGCGGGCGCCGGGGAGCTGCCGGGGGCGCGCGGCTTCGTCATGACCTCGTTCCTGGTGCGCGCCGCCGACGGGGCCGACGCACAGGACGGGATCCTCATCCGCGAGCCCGCCGGGTATGCGCTGCGCCTCATGGACGGCACGGCGCTGCCCATCGCGACGCTGCCTCGGCCACTCGAGGGGCAGGTGGGCGCTCGCATCTTCTGGGTGGGCGCCACCGACGTGCCCCCGGCCGCGTACGGCGTGCTGCGGGCGCCGGTGCCGCTGCGCCCCCCGGGGTGACCGGCGTCGGCCGCTCGTCTTCGTGACCGCCCTGTCCCCCCGCCCCCGGCTTGAGGGGGTTGAGGTACTGCGGGTGGTGGCTGTGCTGGCCGTGCTGGTGATCCATGCCACCCCCTTCGACCAGCAGGGGCGCCTGGGGGCGGCGTGGAACGCGGCCACGGTGGCTAACCAGCTCGCGCGCTTCGCCGTCCCTGCCTTCTTCGTCCTGGCGGGGTACTTCTGGGCGGTGCGCGTCCCCGAGCCCCGCGACACCGACCCCGTCACGCGGCGCATGGTGGGGCGGTTGCTGCTGCTCTTCGCCGCGTGGTCGCTGGTATATGTGCTCCCGTACGACGGCGCGCTGTTCGCGGCCGACGTGCCGCGCGCGTGGTTGGGGCAGCTGGAGCGCAACGCGCGCTGGATCGCCACGCACCCCGGTACCGTGCTGTTGCAGGGGACCAACGGGCACCTCTGGTTCCTGCCGGCGCTCGCCTCCGCCGTGGTCATCGCGGCGGGGGTGCGCCGGTGGCTGGGGTGGCGGTCGCTGGTGGCTGCGGCACTGCTGGCCGGCCTCTACCTGCTCCTGGCGCTCCCGTACGCCCGCACCCCGTGGGGGCTGGCGGTGGGCTACAACGCGCGCAATGGTCCCGCCTTCGCCCTCCCGTGCGTGGTGATCGGCATGGCGCTGGCGCGTCACGGCCCCTCGTCCCGTTGGGTGCCGATCGGAGTCGCGCTGCTGGCGGGGGGGGCGCTGTTGTCGGCAGTGGAGATCACATGGCTCGGACATGCGCACCGGGTGCGGCTCACGCACGACGTCGTGGCGGGGACGTTCGCCTTTGGCACGGGGGCCGCCATGCTGGCGTTGGCCGACCCGGCGGTTCTCCGCCGCCCTCGGGTGGCCGCGCTCGGTTCAGCGGTGCTGGGGATCTACCTCGTCCATCCCCTGCTCCTCGACCTGCTCGCGCCGGCGATCCGGCACGCGCGCTCGCCGCTGGCCGATGGGGCCGGCGTGGCCGTGGTGTTCCTGCTGTCGCTGGGCGTCAGCCGCGCGCTGGCTCGCGGATCGCGCACGCACTGGCTGGTGACCATGCGCTGACGCCCCCGCGCGACGAGGGGGCCGGTGGTGCCGGCCCCCTCGTGGTCACGACCGCCTCGGGCCCCCTCAGCGGCAGCCGGTGGTGCCGAGGAGGGCGCGGATCTCGCGGTCCAGCGCCTCGCGGGCGGCCGCCACGCGGGTCATGGCCGGGCGGAGCTCCGCCAGGATCGCGGCGATCTTCTGCTCGGTGGCGGCATCAGGGCGCCCCTGACTTCCCGCGCGCAGCGCGCGCACCTGCGCCATCGCCCGCTCGATGGCGGCGAGGTCCGCCTGGTTGGCGGCCACGAAGCGCGCCTGCAGCGCCGCCAGCTGCTGCCGCTGCTCGGCGGTGGGCACCGGCGGACGGAGGCAGGTCGCCATCCACTGCCGCTGGGCCGGCGTGAGGACGGCGTCGATGGCCTGCTGCAGCCGAGCGCCGGCGCCGGCGAGGCGCTCGGAGACGGCGCGCCCGCGCGCCAGGATCGCCTCGACCTCGCTGCGGGGCTTGCCGGCCGCCATCGCGGCGCGCGCGTCCGCCATGATGGCGGCCAAAGCCGCGGCGTCGGCGCGGGTGGCTTCCGCGTGGGCTGCGTGCAGCGCCCGGATCTGGGCTTCCTGCGCCGCCGACAGCGCCAGGTGGGCCGGGAAGCGGAAGCCCAACACCGCTGCCGTAACCGCCGGACCGCCCGTGGTGCGGTCGGCATACTGCGCGGCTGCGGTCATGGCGCTGTCGTTCCGGGCGGCCAGCGCCTCGGCGTCCACCGGGGCCAGCGGGGCGCTCGCGCCCTCTCCGCAGGCGGTGGCCAGGAGGGTCAGGGCGGCGGCGGCCGCCAACAGCGTCGCGCGGGTCGGGAGCCGAAGGGGCGTCATGGGCGCGGATCCTTGCACGGGGAGGTGGAACGGGGCGGCGGCCGAGGAGGTGGCCGGCGAGGCACGCCGCGGAGCCTTGCGGATCCCGTAAAACTACCCGGGCCGTCCCCCGCTGGCAAAACAGCGGCGGGGGGGGCGGGAGCGCTACCGCAGGAGCGCCACCGCCACCCGATACCCCACCGCGCTCACGCTGGCGGTGAGCACCACCCCCCACGTCAGGTCCACGGCCACGATTCCCGAGGGAAAGTCCTTGAGCACCGCCAGTGCGGTCAGGTCGAAGGCGGCGTACGCGGCCAGCCCGAACACCGCCCCCAGCCACAGCGCGCGGGGCAGCGACCCCTTCTCCACCGCCGGGAGCACGCACAGCACCAGCACGGCTCCCACGTAGATCAGGTAGAAGGGGACGGCGGCGCCCCAGTTGGCCTGGGGGCGCATCAGGTGCCCCATCTGGCGCTGATACAGGCCGCGGGCCATCCACCCCAGCCACGCCACGTCGAGCGCCAGAAAGGCGGCCAGCATGGCCGGATACACCTTGAGGAGGACCGAAGCCGACATGGGCGGGGGGAGTGGCGGGAAAAAGGGCGCGCACGAAAAAACCCCCGGCCGAAGCCGGGGGTTCCGTCGCGGCCGCAAGGGCCGGGGTACCGGGTGCCTTACCGGTTGAGCGTGTTGTCCAGGATGGGCCGGTTGGCGGAGGTCCCCGTGGAGGGGAGGGTGGCGTCGCCGCGCAGCGTGATGGTGTAGATGCGCCCCACGCTGAACGCCACCGCCGTGCGGGTGACCAGCGCGGCCGTGGCGCCATCGGCGCGCACCACCAGGTCGTAGCCGCCCGAGGGGATGCCCACGAACGCGCCACCGGCCTTGTACGCCACCGCCGCCCCCACCGGCGTCTCCGCCAGCGTGGTGGGGTTGCGCACGAACAGCTGCACTGCCGGGCTGTTGTGGCTGGCGTTCACCAGTCGCACCAGCGCCTGGGTGTCGTCAAACGCCGCGGGGAAGTTGTCCTCCACCACGAAGCCGTCGCTGCGCTTGGCCGCGGCGTCGTACAGGCCGCTCAGGTACACCGAGTAGGCCTTCCCCTCCACCAGCGTCCCCGGGATCGCGGAGATGGCGAGGTTGTTGTCCACCGTGGCCGAGATGCGCCCGGCAAAGGTGACCTGGCCGGCGGGGATGGCGGTGTACACGCCGCCGGCCGCCGCGCCGCCGTACGCCACCCCCACCGTGGACTCGGTGGCGGTGGTGGAGGAGACGGCGGTGACCTTGCGGTCGCCGGCGTAGAAGTTCACCTGGGGGGCGCCCAGGCTGAAGTTGAAGAACTTGACCCACGCCCCGGTGGCCGGGGCGGTGATGTCATCGATCTGGATCGCGTCCTGCTCGCAGCCGGCGAGGGCGACGGCGGCGAGCAGCGCGGACAGGATTCGGATGCGCGTCATCGTCGGTTACGGTTGGGTGATCCAGAGGGGCTTCGTGTGGAAGTCCAGCGCCAGCCCGCCGATCACGTCCAGCGCGGCGCGGTTCCACACGTACTCGGAGTTGAAGCGGGCCCGGATCCGGTGGGCGATCTTGCCGTTGTTGTCCGGGAACAGGTTGGTCGGCGTGGCGAAGC
>JBEIJM010000065.1:0-15582 GCA_040380205.1 Gemmatimonadaceae bacterium | reverse complement strand
GTAGACCTCGAAGCGGCCGGTGGCGCCCGGGAGGTGCGCCAGCGGCGCGTGCTTGGCCCCCGTGGTCGCGTCGCTGAGGACGGCGTGGCGGTGCGAGAAGGTGCCGCGCTCGGCGTCCTGGCCGGTGAGCCGCACCGACACGCCCTGCCGCAGCAGCGAGCCGTAGGCAAGCGCCTCGGCGTGCCCCCATTCGATGCCGCCCCCCTCGCCCATCGCCTCCCGGCGGCGCTCCAGCTGCTTGGCCAGGCGGGGATTGGGGGTGAAGTCGGCGGGCCACTGCAGGAGCGCCTCGTTGACCTGGTGCAGCAGCTCGGCGGGGACCGCGGTGGCCTCCGGGGCCGCCTGGTCGGCGTCGGGCCACGGGGCGTGCCCCTCGGGGACCCCCAGCGCCTGCTTGAAGCGCGCGTGCACGTCCGCGTAGTGCTGCATCACCTCGCGCTCCACCGCGGCCGCCTCGTCGGCGGAGAGGGTGCCGGCGGCCACCAGCCGCGCGGCCCACACCTGCGGGGCGGTGGGGTGCTGGCGGATGCGCGTGTAGCGCACCGGCTGGGTGTAGAGGGGCTCGTCCCCCTCGTTGTGCCCGTGCCGGCGGTAGCCCACCAGGTCGATGACCACGTCCTTGCGGAAGGCGGTGCGGTAGGCGCACGCCAGCCGGACGGCGGCGAGGCACGCCTCGGGGTCGTCGGCGTTGACGTGCAGCACCGGGATCTCGAACCCCTTGGCGAGGTCGGAGGCGTAGTGCGTGGAGCGGGAGTCGATCGGGTCGGTGGTGAAGCCGACCTGGTTGTTGACGATGACGTGGATGGTGCCGCCGGTGCGGAACCCGGCGAGGCGCGAGATGTTGAGCGTCTCGGCCACGACGCCCTGCCCCGGGAAGGCGGCGTCGCCGTGGATGGCCACGGGGACCACGGCGCGCTCGTCGCGCCCGTCCGGGGCGGAGGCGTCGCGCTGGAGCGCGCGGGCGACCCCCTGGATGACGGGGTTGACCACCTCGAGGTGCGACGGGTTGGGGACCAGGCGCAGGCGCACCGACCGGCCGTCCTCCACGCGCTCGCCCAGGTAGCCCATGTGGTACTTCACGTCGCCGGTGGCGTTCTCGTCGGCGTGGTCGTGGCGCCCCTCGAACTCGGCGAACAGCGCCTCGAAGGGCTTCCCCATCACGTTGGTGAGGACGTTGAGGCGGCCGCGGTGGGCCATGCCGATGACGACCTCGCGGGCGCCCTCGGTGCCGGCGGCGCGGATGATCTCGTCGAGCATGGGGACGAGGGCGTCGGTCCCCTCGACGGAGAAGCGCTTGTACCCCTGGTAGGTGCGCCCGAGGAAGCGCTCGAGGCCGTCCACCTGGTGCAGACGGCGCAGCACCTGGCGCGATTCGTCGGCGGTGAGGGGGCGGGTGAGGACGCCGTTGCGGAAGGCCTGCCGGAACCACTCGCGCTCGTCGTCGGCCTCCAGGTGCCACACCTCGTAGCCGATGCGCCCGGAGTACACCTCGCGCTTGCGGCGGATGACGTCGAGGGCGGTGGCGAAGCGGTCGTCGCCGAGGGCGGCGGCGGGGAGGGCGGCGAGGGCGGCCTCGGTGAGCCCGTGGAAGGCGAGGTCGAGCTCGTCGGCGCCCGGGGGGGGCGTGCCCAGGGGATCCAGCTGGACGGCGTAGTGGCCGTAGTTGCGGATCGCCTGCTGGAGCGAGGCGGCGGCGGCGGCCGTCCGGAGGAGGGCGACGTCGGGGACGCCGGCGGCGGCGGGGGCCGCGGGGGCGGCCGCGGCGCCCAGGAGCGCCTCGGCCATGCGGAAGTACTGGCGCCAGCTTTCGTCGACGCTGGCGGGATCGTGGCGATAGCGTTCAAACTGCTCGGCGAAGACGCCGTCGTTGAACACGCTGGTGATGGCGGCAGACATAGTCGCGTAATTTAACCCGCGGGACGGAACCCCGGAGCCGGGGACGGGGGTTGAGGGGGCATGCCGGCACGCGAATCGACGGGGCCCCGGGCCCGGGGGGTGGAGGGGCACCCGGACAAGGTGTGCGCCCGGTGCGGCCGGCCGTTCAGCTGGCGGAAGAAGTGGGCGCGCGACTGGGACCAGGTGAAGTACTGCTCGGACCGGTGCCGGATGGGGAAGGGGGCGGGGGGCGGGACGGGGGCGGGGGCGGTGCGCCCCTGATGCCCGGGGAGTAACGTCCGGCAGAGTGGCGCGTCTTTTCGTGGATGCCAGCCGCGTGACGGTCCCGGGACCGGCGCGGCCGGGCCGCCCCCCGCCTCCCTGCCCATGCCGCCCACCGTCACGCTTGCCTTTGTCGACACCAGCTCCCACGTCCTGACGCGGGCCGCCCTGGAGGCGAGTGTCACTCAGTTCCCCTTCACGCGGGTGCTGGTGGCCACCGACCGGCCGGAGGCGTTCCCCGGCTACGACACGGTACGGGTGGCCCCCTTCCCCACCATCCGCGAGTTCTGCCGCTACCTCACGCACGGGCTGGTGGAGCACATCACCACCGACGTGATGCTGATGGCGCAGTACGACGGCTTCGTCATCCACGGCGACCAGTACTCGCCGCACTTCGCGCACTACGACTACATCGGCGCCCCGTGGCCGATGTTCGAGGACTGCGCGGTGGGGAACGGCGGCTTCTCCTGGCGCTCGCGCCGCCTCCTGGAGGCGGTGGCCACGCTGGACTACGACGGCGTGGAGCCCGAGGACATCTTCATCTGCCGCACCAGCCGCATCCTCCTGGAGAGCCGCCACAAGGTGCGCTTCCCGGGGCGGGACCTGGCGTCGCACTTCTCGCAGGAGCTCTCCCCGCGGCACTACCCCAGCTTCGGCTTCCACGGCCTGTTCCACCTGCCCACCCTGTACGCCCAGCGGCTCGACTTCCTGGTGGAGCACCTGACCCCGCGGATGCTGCTCAACGCCACCTCGGGGCCGATGTTCGCGCAGCAGCTGGGGCGGATCTCGCCGCAGGCGCTGCAGCGCTTCGAGCAGCGCCGGCGCGAGGCCGAGGCGGCGGAGGCGCGCGCCATTGCGGCGGGGAAGGCGGGCGCCCGGTGACGGTCACCCCCCTCCCCCTGGACGGGGTGGCGCGCGTGGTGCGCCGCCCGGTGGGGGACGCCCGTGGCTTCCTGGCGCGCCTCTTTTGCGCGGACACGCTGGCCGCCGCGGGATGGACCGGCCCCGTGGCGCAGGTGAACCACACGCACACGGCGCAGCGCGGGACGGTGCGCGGCCTGCACCTGCAGCACCCCCCGCATGCGGAGTGGAAGCTGGTGTCGTGCGTGCGCGGCGCCGTGTGGGACGTGGCGGTGGACCTGCGCGCCGGCTCCCCCACGCTGGGCGCGTGGCACGGCGAGACGCTCAGCGCCGACAACCACGCCGCGCTGCTCATCCCCCCGGGATGCGCCCACGGCTTCCAGGCGCTCACCGACGACGTGGAGCTGCTGTACGTGCACTCCGCCCCCTGGGTGCCCTCGCACGAGGCGGGGGTGCGCCCCGACGACCCGCGCCTCGGGATCCCCTGGCCGCTCCCCATCACCGTGCGCTCGGCGCGCGACGCCGGGCACCCGCTGCTCCCCCCGGACTTCACGGGCTTCCCCTCATGACGTGCCGCCACTGCGCTGCCCCGCTGGCGCACCTCTTCCTGGACCTGGGGTACGCCCCGCCCTCCAACGCGTACCGCACTGCCGCCTCACTCGCAGAGCCCGAGGTGCACTACCCGCTGCGGCTGCGCGTCTGCGACCGCTGCTGGCTGGTGCAGACCGAGGATTACGCCGCGGCGGCGGCGCTGTTCGACGACGACTACGCCTACTTCTCGAGCACGTCGGCCAGCTGGGTGGCGCACGCGGCGCGCTACTGCGCCGCGGTCACCGCGCGCCTCGGGCTCACGGCGGCCAGCCGCGTGGTGGAGGTGGCCGCCAACGACGGCTACCTCCTGCGCCACTTCGTGGCCGCGGGGATCCCCTGCCTGGGCGTCGAACCCACGGCCAGCACCGCGGCCGCGGCGGAGGCGCTGGGGATCCCGGTGCGGCGCGCGTTCTTCGGGGAGGCCTTCGCGCGGGAGCTGGTGGCCGACGGGTGGCAGGCGGACCTGGTGGTCGGCAACAACGTCTACGCGCACGTCCCCGACCTCAACGACTTCACCCGCGGGCTGGCCGCGGTGCTGGCCCCCGGGGGGACGGTGACCCTGGAGTTCCCGCACCTCGAGCGGCTGCTGGCCGAGGGGCAGTTCGACACGGTCTACCACGAGCACTTCTCGTATTTCTCGCTGGGCACCGTCACGCGGGTGTTTGCGGCCGCGGGGCTGCGGGTGTGGGACGTGGAGCGGCTCCCCACGCACGGCGGCAGCCTGCGCGTGTACGGCTGCCGCGCCGACGACCCGCGCCCCACCGAGCCGGCCGTGGACGCGGTGCTGGCCGGGGAGCAGGCCGCGGGGCTGATGTCGCTGGCCACGTACCAGGGGTTCCAGGCGCGGGTCCACGCCATCAAGGACGACCTGCTCACCTTCCTGCTGGCCGAACGGCGGGCGGGGCGCACGGTGGCCGCCTACGGCGCGGCGGCCAAGGGGAACACGCTGCTCAACTTCGCGGGGGTGCGCCCCGACCTGCTGCCGTTCGTGTGTGACGCCGCGCCGGCCAAGCAGGGGAAGTTCCTGCCCGGCAGCCACATCCCGATCCTGCCGCCGGAGGCGCTCCGCGAGCGGCGCCCCGACGCGGTGCTCATCCTGCCCTGGAATCTCGCCGACGAGCTGCGCGGACAGCTGGCCGCGCTGGTCCCGGTGGAGACGCGGCTGGTGGCGGCGATTCCGTCGCTGCGCGTGCTGTGACCCGCGTCGTGGCGGTGACCGGCGCCACGGGGTTTGTGGGGCGGCAGGTGGTGCGGGCGCTGGCGACCGCGGGGGCCGCGGTGGTGCCGGTGGTGCGCACGGCGCGGGCGACCGCCGTGGCGGGATGGCCCGGGGTGTCGCGCGTGGTGGCCACCGACGACCTGTTCGCGGAACCGTCCACCCGATGGGGCGAGGCGCTGGCCGGGGTGGACACGCTGGTGCATGCGGCGTGGTGTGCCGAGCCGGGGCGCTACCTGCTGGCCCCCGAGAACCTGGGGTGCCTGGCGGGCACCGTGCGCCTGGCCGAAGGGGCGGTGGCGGCCGGCGTGACGCGCATGGTGGGCGTGGGGACGTGCCTGGAGTATGCGCCCAGCCCCGCGCCGCTGGACGTGACGGCGCCCCTGGACCCCGTCACGCCGTATGCCGCCGCCAAGGCGGCCGCCTGGCTGGCGCTGTCGCGCGCGCTGCCCCGGCAGGGGGTGGCGTTCGCGTGGTGCCGCCTGTTCCACCTGCATGGCGAGGGGGAGGACCCGCGCCGGCTGGTGCCCTACCTGCGGGCGCGCCTCGCGGCCGGGGAGGTGGCCACGTTGTCGGCCGGGACGCAGGTGCGCGACTTTCTCGACGTGGCGGAGGCGGGGGCGCGCGTGGCGCAGGTGGCGCTGGGTGCGGGCACCGGTGCGTTCAACGTCTGCTCCGGCGTGCCGGTGACGGTGCGGGCGCTTGCCGAGCGGATCGCCGCCGAGGCGGGGCGCCCCGACCTGCTGTCCTTCGGGACCCGCCCGCTGGACCCCGGGGAGCCACCCGTGCTGGTGGGGATCCCCACGCCGGTGGGGTGAGAGCGCCCCGATACTGTTCATGGCGCGCCTTGCGGTGGCGCCGCACGTTCCGTCCCTGACCCCTAGGTGCCTGCCGTGGAGTACGCCAGCCGCCCCCGCTACGAGCGGGTCGTGATCATTTGTCCTGAGGCCATCACCGGTGGTCCGGAGGCCCTGCACCAGTTGGGGGACTCCATCAACCGGCAGGGCGGCCACGCCGTGATGGCATACCTGATGGGCCAGAACGCCTTGCGGTTCGCCGGCGACCGGCTGCTGTGCACACCGCGCCCGGGGGAGGCGTTCCGGGCGCACTATGCGCCATACGCCCCGGTCACCGCCGAGGAGATCCCGCTCGACGACCGGACGCTGGTGGTGTACCCGGAAATGTACCCCTTGGAGGCCTTGCAGTACCGCCAGGGACCGCGCGCCATCTGGTGGCTGTCGGTGGACAACGCGTTGCAGTACACGCCATCGCTGGCATACCGGTCGTCGGCCCGCGAACTGTTTGGGGACGATTCGCTGCTGCACTTCCACCAGTCCTGCTATGCCAGGTCCTACCTGCTGGAGCAGGGCGCGCGGCAGGTGATCCCGCTGTACGACTACGTGGAGCGCAGCTACCAGCTCTCCCCGGCCGCGGCGGCCGACAAGGCGGCCGCGGACGTGGGACGCTCCGTGGCGCTGTTCCCCCGCAAGGGGGCGGAGCTGGCGCAGGCATTCGCCAACGGCGCCCCGGACCTGCCGTACCGGCTGATCGACGGCATGACGCGCGCGCAGGTCGGCGAGGCACTGGCCGGGAGCTCGGTGTACATCGACTTCGGGCACCAGCCCGGCAAGGACCGGGTCCCGCGCGAGGCGGCGCTGGCGGGCAACGTGGTGTTCCTGCACGAGAAGGGGGCGGGGGCGCACTTCGGCGACTATCCCGTGGACCGGGAGTACTGCTTCACGTTGCGCGACGTGCACTCCGGTGCGCTGCGCACGCGGGTCCGGGAGGCCCTGCGCGATTACCCGGCCCACCTCGCCCGGCAGGCCCCGCTGCGCCAGCGGATCGTGCTCGAGCGCCAGGAGTTCGACCTGCAGGTGGCCACGGCCTTCTTCACCCCCGCCTGATGCGCGTCCTGGTGGTGGGAGCCGGGCTGTACGGCGCCGTGTGCGCGCAGGAGCTGCGTCGGCGCGGCCACGCCGTGCGCGTGGTCGAGAAGCGCGAGCACATCGGCGGCAACGTCTTCACGCGGTGGGTGGAGGAGGCCGGGACCCACGAGCACGTCTACGGCGCGCACATCTTTCACACGAGCTCCGAACGGATCTGGGAGTACGTGAACCGCTTCACCCGGTTCAACCACTACACCAACCGGGTGAAGGTGCGGCACGGCGACCGGCTGTACAGCTTCCCGGTGAACCTGTTCACGGCGTACCAGGTGTTCGGGGTGACCGATCCGCAGTCGGCTCGCGCGGCGGTCGACGCCGACCGGGTCCCGTGCGAGGCACCGCGCAACATGGAGGAGCACTGCCTCAGCGTCATCGGCCGCGAGCTCTACCGGCTGTTCATCGAGGGCTACACCCAGAAGCAGTGGGGGCGGCACCCGCGTGAGCTGCCGGCGGACATCGTGAAGCGGCTGCCCGTGCGGCTGACCTTCGACGACAACTACTTCGACGACCGCTACCAGGGCATCCCGGTGGGCGGCTACACGGCGATGGTGGAGGCGATGCTCGAGGGGATCGAGGTGTCGCTGGGGGTCGACTTCCTCGCCGAGCGTGAGCGGTGGGAGGCGGGACACGACCTCGTGGTGTACACGGGCCCCATCGACGCGTACTTCGGACACGCGCTGGGCCACCTGGCCTACCGCTCGCTCCGGTTCGAGCGCGAACTGCTGCAGGTGCCGGACTTTCAGGGGGGAGCGGTGGTGAACTACACGGAGGCGCACGTCCCCTTCACGCGCATCCTGGAGCACAAGCACTTCGACCTGAATCTGCGGAGCCCCGCCACGCTGATCACCCGCGAGTACCCCAAGGCGTGGTCGCCCGGGGACATCGAGTACTACCCGGTGAACGACGAGGCCAACGGCGCGCTCTACCGTCGCTACGCGGAGGCGGCCGAGGGGCTGGCGCGCCGGGTGCACTTTGGCGGGCGGCTCGGCCAGTACCGGTATTATGACATGCACCAGGTGATCGGCGCCGCGCTCGCCTTCGTGGAGCGCCTGGGGTGATCCGCGGTCCGGCTCCCGTCCCGCGCCTGGCAGCGGCGCGCGGGACGGGAGCCCCTCGGTCTCCCTAGGCCCCCTTTCGCTTCAGGACCCCCAGGCCCAGGTAGGGGCGGCCCACGCTGTCGTACTGATCCGTGAACGCCCACGCGGTGAATCGATCCTCGGCATTGGCGAGGTAGCGCCAGAACAGCGTCGTGTCCGGGCAGCTCGTCGACACGATGTCGTGGTGCACGATGATGTCGGCGAAGTTGCGCACCAGCACGTGGTCGTGCATGACGCCCTTCATCGAGTGATCGCCGTCGACGAGGACGAAGTCGGGGCGCAGCTGGTGGCAGAAGTCGATGAACTTCGGATCGGTCGAGAATTCCTGCCGGTACAGCACGGGCATGTCGGCGACCGTCGTGCGGTAGTGGGCGAGGAACGGCGTTTCGGGGATGGGGTCCACGGCCACCGCGACCCGGAGGTCCGCCCCCACGCGCCGAAGCCATTCACAGGTCAGGATGAAGGTCCCCCCCCACCGGCAGCCGATCTCCATGTAGCTGCTCACCTGCGAGGCGTGGCGCGCCATCCAGACCAGGTAGCCACTCAGCTGATTCGGATACTGCCACAGGTGCAATCCCTTGCCGAAGTGGGGAGCCAGGGCCTGCGGCTGTTCATGCAGCTGCTCGTTGTTCAGCCCCAGCGCCGGGATGAGTTCGTGCTCCAGGTAGTCGCGGTCGAACAGCCGCTGCGAGGGCAGCGTGCGGATGAGTTCCTGGGCGCGCTCCACGCTGGGGAGCAGTTCCTCGTAGTACTGGTAGCGAGCGTCCACGTGGTCGTCAGGTTGGGGAAATGCAGGTGCCGGAGGCCACATAGCCCCGGAAATGCCGGCGGCACACCGCGCGCATGTCCTCCCCGGCCAGGCGGGCCTGTTCCCAGGCCACCACCTGCCGGAGCGCCTCGTCCAGCGGCCAGGCCGGGTGCCAGCCCAGGCGCGTGCGGGCGAGGGTGCTGTCCAGCTGCAGCTGCGGGGATTCGTGCGGGGCCTCGGCGGCGGGGGCCAGCGCGCAGCGCGCCGCCGGGCCCCAGTGGGCGGCCAGCCGCGCGGCCACCTCGCGCACCGGCACCGCGTCCGCCAGCGCCGGGCCGAAGTTCCACCCCATCCCCCACGCCGGTCCGTCCAGCACCAGCCGCTCGGCCAGCAGGAGGTAGCCGTGCAGCGGCGCCAGCACATGCTGCCACGGCCGCACCGCCTCGGGGTGCCGCAGCAGCGCCGGGCGCCCCGCCGCAAAGGCGGCGACGAGGTCCGGCACCAGCCGGTGGGGCGACCAGTCGCCGCCGCCGATCACGTTGCCGGCGCGCACCGTGGCCAGCGCCACGCCGTGCCGGGGATACTGCGCGGGGGGAAAGAAGCTCGCGCGCCACGACGCGGCCACCAGCTCGGTGCCCGCCTTGCTGGCGCTGTACGGGTCCACGCCGCCCAGGCGGTCATCCTCGCGATGCCCCTCCGGCGGCGCGGGCGGGGCGTAGCACTTGTCGGTGGTGACCACCACCACGGCGCGCACCCCCGGCGTCCGGCGCACCGCCTCCAGCAGGTTGGCGGTCCCCATCACGTTCGTCGCCCACGTGCCCACCGGGTCGTCGTACGACGCCAGCACCAGCGGCTGCGCCGCCAGGTGCAGCACCACCTCCGGTTGCGCCGCGGCCATCGCCGCGGTCAGGGCCGCGGCGTCGCGCACGTCGCCGAGCACCGAGGTGAGGACGCCGTCGATGCCGGCCGTCTCGTACAGCGAGGGGGTGGTGTCGGGCGCAAGCGCGTAGCCGGTCACCCGGGCCCCCAGCGCCTCCAGCCACAGCGCCAGCCACCCGCCCTTGAAGCCGGTGTGGCCCGTGAGGAACACCCGACGCCCGGCCCAGAAGCCCGGGGTCATGCCCACCGCTTCCAGGGCGCGCGACCACCCTGCCACAGCTCCTCCAGCAGCTGGCGGTCGCGCAGCGTGTCCATCGGCTGCCAGAAGCCGTCATGCGCAAAGGCCGCCAGCTCCCCCTCCGCGGCCAGCCGCTCCAGCGGCTCCCGCTCCCAGACGGTGGCGTCACCGTCCACGTAGTCGATCACCGACGGGTCCAGCACGAAGAAGCCGCCGTTGATGCGGTTGCCGTCGCCACTGGGCTTCTCGCGGAAGCGGCGCACCAGGTCCCCGTCGGCATCCACCACGCCAAAGCGCCCTGGCGGCAGCACGGCGGTCACCGTGGCCTTCACGCCGCGATCCCGGTGAAAGGCGACCGCGGCACCGATGTCCACGTCGCCCAGGCCATCGCCATACGTGAAGCAGAAGGGGGCGTCCGTGTCGAGGTACTGCCGCACCCGGCGCAGACGCCCACCGGTCTGCGTGGCCTCCCCGGTGTCCACCAGCGTCACCCGCCACGGCTCGGCGTGCCGCGAGTGCACCTCCATGCTGTTCGCGGCCATGTCGAAGGTCACGTCCGAGCTGTGGAGGAAGTAGTTCGAGAAGTACTCCTTGATCAGGTAACCCTTGTAGCCGCAGCACACGACGAAATCGTGCAGCCCGTGGCTGGAGTAGAGCTTCATGATGTGCCAGAGGATCGGCCGTCCGCCGACCTCCACCATCGGCTTGGGACGCACGTGCGTCTCCTCGGCGAGGCGCGTCCCCAGTCCGCCGGCCAGGATGACCACTTTCATCCCCGTGGTGTCGGCCCGGGGTGGTGTTGGACGCATCGCGGTGGTGTAGATCATGCCCCGCGGCATAGCAGCAATCATGCCACTGGACAACATGTTGTTCCACAATGGGTTACACCATTCCCGCCAACCCGGAAGCGGCAATTTCTGCCGATCGGCGACGGGCGTTCGTGCCGCCCGCCGCCGCCGCCGGCCCGCCGCCTAGAACCCCACCTCCGCCGTCACATACACCGCCCGCGCCGGGAGCACGAAGTACCGCACCCGCCCCGAACTGGACACCGCCCCGCTCCCGAACTTCTGCGTGTTCCCCAGGTTCTGCCCGCGCACCACCAGCGCGCGCCGTCCCCCGCCCGGCGCCCACCGCACCGTGGCGTCCAGCGTGTAGTAGTCCGGCAGCACCCGGTCGGGGCTGCTGGTGTTGTCCAGGAAGGCGCGCGACTGGTAGCGCCCCTCCACCCCCGCCTCCCACTGCGGCGCCGGGCGCACCGTCACCCGGTGCGCACTGATGAACCGCGGCGTGAGCATGGGCGCCACGTTGGTCAAGAGCCGCGGCGTCCCCCGCGACGAGTCGGTGAACTGGCGGATGCGGTTGTCGCTCCACGCCGCGTGCCCCGCCACGGTCACCCGCGGCACCGGCGTCCAGCTCCCCTCCAGCTCCACCCCCTGCCGCACGCTTGCCCCCACGTTGCGGCGCGGGATGATCCCCGAGGCCGTGGGCGCGCCGATCCGCGCGATGTCGTTGCGGAAGTCCATGCGGTACGCCGTGAGCGCCAGCGACCCCGCCGCACGCGCCAGCGACACGCCCAGCTCCAGGTCCCCCACCCGCTCGGGGCGCACCCGCCGGAAGTCGCCGATGGCGTCCACGTTGCCGGCGTTCAGGTCGTCCTCCCCCGCGAACAGGTCGCTGCGCGCCGGCTCGCGCCCGGTGCTGCCGTAGCTGGCGAAGGCGCGCACCCCGGGGGCCAGCGCCACCGTCACCCCGGCCTTGGGATTGAGAAACGCCCAGTCCACCGCGCGCGCGGCGACCTGCGCGTTCTCGTCGGGCTGGTACCGGAAGCGCGCCCACCGCCCCTGCGCGTCCACGAACCACTCCGCGCGCCCGCGCACCACCGCCAGCTTGGCAAAGCCGCTGACGTCGGCCTTGTGCCCGCGGTTGTCGTACAGCTCCGTGGCCGGCTGCAGGTAGCCGCGGTGCGCGCGCCAGTACCGGTTGGCGTTCACCCCCCCCTGCAGCCGCACCCCCGCCCACTCGCGCGTGGCGGTGCTGGTCACGCCGTACCACTGGTGCTGCAGGTTGAAGCGGTAGCGGTCGGGGAGGTCGAACCAGTCGTAGTTCCCCAGCGCGCTGTTGCGGTACACCGTGGTGTTCACCGTGGCCCCCGACGCCAGCGCGCGGCTCCACCCCAGCGCCACCATCTGCTGCCCGAAGCGGTCGCGCTCATCCGGCGCCAGCGGGTTGAAGCGGCGGTTCTGCGCCAGCTGCGCCGCCGTGGCCCCCACGTAACTCAGCGTGTCAGCGAACAACCCCGCCAGCACGGTGAGCTTGACCACGTCGCGGTCCCCCACCCACGCGCCGTTCACCAGCGCCGAGCGGCCGTGCAGCCCGCTGTGGTCGCGGAAGCCGTTGGTGCGCAGCGCGCTGGCGCGCGCAAACGCCGAGAAGCCGCGCGCGCTGGTGCCGGTCTGCCCCTCCACCGCCAGCCGTGCGGCGCCAAAGCTCCCCCACTGCAGCGCCGCGCCGCCCCCCCGCGCCCGCCCCGCCGCCGGGCGCGACTCCAGATTGATGGAGCCCGCGAAGCCGGCCGTGCCGTTGCTGCTGGTCCCCACGCCGCGCTGCACCTGCACCGACTGCACCCCCCCCAGCAGGTCGGCGAAGTTGGCGAAGTAGAGGACCTGGTCCTCCATGTCGTTCAGCGGCACGCCGTCCAGCGTGATGTTGAGCCGCGTCTGATCCACCCCGCGCAGCCGCACGTAGCCGTACCCCCACGGGGTGCCGGTCTCGGTGTGCGCCGTGAGCGACGGCGCGGCCTGCTGCAGCAGCAGCGCGGGCTCCTGCCCGAAGTGGCGCGCCGCCAGCGCGGCGCGGTCGATGGTGGTCTGCGCCACCGGGGCCGCGTCGCCGCCGCGGATGGCGCGGACCACCATCCCCTCCAGCCGGCGCGTGGCGCTGTCGGTGGCCGCGCGGCGGACGCTGTCGGCGGCCGGGGGGCGGGCGGGCTGCCCCGGCGCGGTGCGCGGCGCGAACGGCAGGAGCAGCGCCGCGAGGAGCGGAAGGCGGGGCAGGCGGGCCGCACGGGCGGCCACGGACGCACGGACCGCCCGCAGGGCGGCAAGTCGCTGGTAACGCATGGGAGACTCCCTACGCCGGTGCAAACCGGATCAGGTTCGACGGGTGTTTTCTCAGCCGGCACTCCTTGGCGGTGCCGGCACCCCGGTCTGGTTGTGCGCGCATCGTAATTAGCTTTGCCCCGCATGACCAGTCCTTGCGCGTGGCTCCTGGCGCACCACACCTCCTGCACCGAGGCGGTGGGCGCCGTCTCGGGCGCCCTCAACGTGTGGCTGGTGGCCCGCCAATCCATGTGGGCCTGGCCGCTGGGGGTGGTGAACGCCGTGGCCTACGTGGCGGTGTTCGCGCGCGCGGGGCTCTACGCCGACACCGCCCTGCAGGTGGCCTACGGATGGCTCTCGCTGGTGGGATGGTGGCGCTGGGGGCGCGGCTCCGCGTCCATGGCCCCCGCCCAGCCGCTGCCGGTGACCCGCACCCCGCGTGCCGCGTGGCCGCGGCTGCTGGCGACCATGGCGGTGACGTGGGCCGTGCTGGCGCTGGTCACCGCGCAGCTCCCCGGCGCCGCGCTCCCCGTGCTGGACGCGCTGCTGGTGAGCGTCAGCCTCGTGGCCCAGTGGATGATGACGCGCAAGCAGCTGGAAAACTGGTGGCTGTGGATCGCGGTGGACGTGGTGTACATCGGCCTCTTCGCCGCGCGCGACCTGCCCGTCACCTCGGCGCTGTACGCGCTGTTCCTGCTGCTGGCGGTGCGCGGGCTCCGCGCGTGGACCCGCGCGCTGGCCCCCGAGGGCGGCGACCTGTCCCCCGGCGGCGCGCCATGACCGCGGCCACGCCGGAGGGCCCCCCGGGGCACGAGGCACCGCCCCAGGCGCCGCGGCGCGTGGTGCTCACCGGCTCCGAGTCGGTGGGAAAGACCACCCTCGCCGCGCAGCTGGCAGCGCACTATGGCGCCCCCTGCGTCCCCGAATTCGTGCGCGACTACGCCGCCGCCAAGGGGGCGCCGCTGGGCTTTGGCGACCACGGCCCCATTGCCCGCGGCCAGGTGGCCCTGGAAGAGGCGGCGCTGGCCGCCGCCCGTGCCGCCGGCGCGCCGCTGCTGCTGCTGGACACCGACCTGCTCAGCACGGTGGTGTACTGCCGCCACTACTTTGGACGTGCCCCCGAGTTCCTGGCGGGGTGGGCGCAGGCCCGTCGCCCCGACCTGTACCTGCTGCTGGACATCGACGTCCCCTGGGTGGCCGACGGGGTCCGCGACCGCGGCGACCGGCGCGCCGAGGTGCAGGCGCAGTTCGCCCACGCGCTGGCCGCGCTGGACACGCCGGTTAGCGTTGTGCGGGGGGACTGGCCGTCGCGATTCGCGCAGGCGGTGGCCGCCATCGACGCCCTGCTGGCGGCCGCCCCGCACACCCCCCCCGCCCCCGACCCCTTGCCGGAGCCGCCCCATGGCTGACCAGCCGCAGAGCTACGCCAACCACACCCGCTTCCATCCGCCGTTCCACTTCTTCACCGTCCCCGCCACGGTGCTCTACCTGGGGTGGTCGGTGCAGCGGCTGCTGGCCAACCCCGGTGCCGACACCGCGTACGCGCTGGTGGGGGCGCTGGCCATCTTCGGCGCCGCCTCGGTGGCGCGCCTCTCGCCGCTGCGTGCGCAGGACCGCCTCATCCGCCTGGAGGAGCGGCTGCGCCTGGCCCGGCTGCTCCCCGCCGACCTGCAGCCGCAGATCGAGGCGCTGCGCCCCGCGCATCTGGTGGCGCTGCGCTTTGCCAGTGACGCCGAGGTGGAGGGGCTGGTGCGCAAGGTGCTGGCCAATCCGGCGATGACCTCCAAGGAGATCAAGCAGCAGATCACCCGCTGGCGCCCCGACCACTTCCGCGTCTGAGTCCGCGTTCGACACCGCGTCCGCGTTCGAGCGGGCGGCGCGGAGCTGGGGGGACACCATCCCCCCAGCCTCGGGGGGCGGAGCCGCTGCTGCTGGACGCCTACGCGGTGGCCGCTCCGGGGCTGGCCCCGCTGGTGGCGGCGGAGTGCGCGGCGCTGGGCCTCGCCGTGGGCGAGGTCTCGGCCGGGGGGGTGGCGCTGTCGCTCCCCCCCGAGGGGGTGTTTCGCATGAACCTCTGGTCGCGGCTGGCCTCGCGCGTGCTGGTGCGGGTGGGGGTGTTCCCCGTCCGCGACTTCGCGACGCTGGCGCGCCGCAGTGCCGCGCTGCCGTGGGGGCGATTCCTCCCCGCCGGCGCGCGGGTGGGGGTGCGCGTCACCTGTCGCAAGTCGCGGCTGTACCATTCGGACGCCGTGGCCGAGCGCGTGGCCCACGGCATCACGCAGCAGGTGCCCGGCGCGGCAGTGGTGGCCGGCCGGGATGACGACCGGGACGCCGGTGCGGGGGAGCCCGGGGCGGACGACGGGGGGGCGGAGGCGGCGCCCGACGCGCTGGTCGTGGTGCGCGTGGAGCACGACGTGTGCACCGTGAGCGTGGACAGCTCGGGGGCGCTGCTGCACCGGCGCGGGTGGCGGCAGGCGGTGGCCAAGGCGCCGTTGCGGGAGACGCTGGCGGCGGCCATACTGGCCGCCTGCCGGTGGAACGCGCGCGTCCCGCTGGTGGACCCGCTGGGCGGGTCGGGGACGATGGCCATCGAAGCCGCACTGCTGGCGCGCGGGATGGCGCCGGGGGCGGGGCGCGCCGCGTTCGCGATGGAGCACTGGCCGCTGCTGGCCGGTGCCCCATGGCAGGCGCAGTGGGCCGCGGCACGCGCCGAGGCGGCGGCCGCGGCCCGCCCGTCGGCGGGCGTCCCCATCG
>JBEIJM010000064.1:0-15686 GCA_040380205.1 Gemmatimonadaceae bacterium | reverse complement strand
GTGATAGAGGGTGAGGGCGGAGGTGCGGTATGGCAAAGCCGCACCGATGACCTCGTCCTCTATGCCTCATATCTAGGGCCCCTCGGCGCAGCCTCGAGCAGTTATCCGGCCCCTCGGCGCAGCCTCGAGCAGTTACCCGGCCCCTCGGCGCAGCCTCGAGCAGTTATCCGGCCCCTCGGCGCAGCCTGAGGCAGTTCCCGGCCCCCTACCCCAGCTCGTGCGTCCGCCGAGCCAGCCGCGGGTCAGCCACCTCGCCGGTGAGGGCGCGCTTCACGAAAAAGGCGATCAGCCCCACCAGCGCCCCCAGCCGCCCGCAGGCGGCGCACACGGTCCACACGATGGGCCACCACGCCCCGCCGGTGCCTGACCGCGAGGGCTCGGCCCACTCGGCGGGGAGCGTCATCAGCAGCCCCAGCACCGACCCCAGCAGCCCCCCCACCAGCATGAAGCGGAGGGCGCGCAGCAGCAGGGGGAGCAGGGCGCGGGAGGGCATACGGTCCTATCGTACCACCCGCCGGCAGGGCTGTCGAGCAGGGCGCCCCCCGACCCCCGTCCCCGCTGTTCCCCCGTCCGGGACCCGCCGCTACACTCCGCGCATGACTGCGCCCACACCCACGCACTACGACCTCTTGGGCGGCGATGCCGGCATCCGCGCCCTCGTCGACCGCTTCTACGACCTCATGGATACCGCCCCCGAGGCGGCCGGCATCCGTGCGCTGCACGCCGCCAGCCTCAAGGTCTCCCGCGAGAAGCTGTACAAGTTCCTCTGCGGATGGACCGGCGGCCCGCAGCTCTACGTGGAGCAGTACGGCCACCCGCGGCTGCGCATGCGGCATTTCCCCTTCCCCATCGCCTCGCGCGAACGGGACGAGTGGATGTGGTGCATGGACCGCGCGCTGGAGGCGCACGACGCCCCCGACGAGCTGAAGGGGTTCCTGCGGCAGCGCTTTGCCGACCTGGCCGACCACATGCGCAATCAGCCGGACGGCCCCGCCGCCTGACGCCCGACCGCGGACGCCCCCCTCCGGCCCCCCGGGCCGCGGGGTAAGTTCCCGCGCATGACGCTCCCCCTCCGCTTCCGCCACGCGGCCGCGATCCTGCGGCCGCGCCTGCTGCCGCTCGCCCTGCTGGGCACCCTCCTGGGCGCCCTCCCCGCTGCCCCCGCGCCGCTGGCCGCGCAGGGCGCCCCCCGCGCCGGCACCGCCGAGGTGGCCCGCTGGCAGGCGCAGGCCGCCCGGGTGACCATCCACCGCGACCGCCACGGCGTGGCGCACGTGTACGGCACCAGCGACGCCGACGCCGTGTTCGGCATGGTGTACGCGCAGGCGGAGGACGACTTCCCGCGTGTGGAGGCCAACTTCATCAACGCCATGGGGCGCATGGCCGAGGTGACCGGCGAGCAGGACCTGGCGCGCGACCTGCGGATGAAGCTGTTCATCGACACGCTCGACCTGCAGGCGATGTACCGCCGCAGTCCGGCGTGGCTGGTGGCGCTCATGAATGCGTGGGCCGACGGGCTCAACTTCTACCTGCACACGCACCCGCAGGTGCAGCCGCAGCTGCTCACCCGCTTCGCCCCGTGGATGGCGCTGGCGTTCAGCGAGGGGAGCATCGGCGGCGACATCGAAAGCGTGGCGCTGCGCCCGCTGGCGCAGTTCTACGCCGCGCACGGGCTGGGGGACGCCCCCGCCGGCGGCGGGGACGATGACGCGGCGGGGGACGGCGCCGGGTGGCGCCCCCCCGAGCCCGGCGGCTCCAACGGCATCGCCATCGGCCCCGCGCGCTCGGCCACGGGGCACGCGATGCTGCTCATCAACCCGCACACGTCGTTCTACTTCCGCCCCGAGATCCACATGGTGAGCCAGACGGGGCTCAACACCTACGGCGCCGTCACCTGGGGGCAGTTCTTCATCTACCAGGGGTTCAACGAGCGGGTGGGGTGGATGCACACCTCCGGCGGCGGCGACGTGATCGACGAGTACCGCGAGGTGGTGCTCACGCGGGGCGCGGCGCGGTTCACGAAGCACGGCGGGGCGGAGCGCCCGGTGCGGGTGAAGCGGATCGGGCTGCCCTACAAGGCCGCCGACGGGACGATGCGGCGCAAGGTGGTGACCGCGTACTTCACCCACCACGGCCCGGTGATCCGCGCCGACGGCGACCGGTGGGTGGCGGTGAAGATGATGAACAATCCCCTGGACGCGCTGCAGCAGTCGTACCTGCGCACCAAGGCCACGGACTACGCGTCGTTCCGCACGGTGATGGCGCTGCGCACCAATTCGTCCAACAACACCGTGTACGCCGACGCCAACGGCACCATCGCGTACTTCCACGGCAATTTCGTGCCGCGGCGAAGCGCGGGGTTCGACTTCCGGCAGCCGGTGGACGGCAGCGACCCGCGCACCGACTGGCAGGGGCTGCACGACATCGGCGACCTGGTGGCGCTCAAGGACCCGTCGTCGGCGTTCCTGTTCAACACCAACAACTGGCCGTGGACCGCGGCGGGCACCGCGTCGCCGCGCGAGGCGGACTACCCGCGCTACATGAACGAGCAGCCGGAGAACGCGCGCGGGATCCATGCCCTGCAGGTGCTCGTGGGCGGGCCGAAGCTCTCGCTGGAGGGGCTCATTGCCACCGCGTACGATTCGTGGCTGCCGGTGATGGCGCAGGTGGTGCCGGCGGTGGTGGCGTCGTGGGACCGGCTCCCCGCGGCGGACGCGCGCAAGGGGGCGCTGGCGGGGCCGGTGGCGGCGCTGCGCGGGTGGGACTACCGCTTTGGCGTGGCGTCGGTGCCGATGACGCTGGGGAACTTCTACGCCGAGGAGGGGGGCGCGCTGGCGGCCGCGGTGGCGCGGGCCACGCGGCAGGGGGTGTTTGACTACCTCGCCACCATGGCGTCGGACTCGCTGCGGCTGGCGGCGCTGCAGCGCGCGGTGGACAAGGTCACGCGCGACTTCGGGCGATGGGACACGCCGTGGGGGGAGGTGAACCGCTTCCAGCGGCTGTCGGGGGCCATTGGCGCCGGCTTTGACGACAGCAAGCCGTCCATCCCGGTGCCTTTTGCGTCGGCCAATTGGGGGTCGCTGGCGGCGTTCGGGCAGACGGGACCGCGCACCACGAAGCGCATCTACGGCAACCGCGGCAACAGCTTCGTGGCGGCGGTGGAGTTCGGCCCGCGGGTGCGTGCGCGCAGCGTGCTGGCCGGCGGGGTGAGCAACGATCCCGCGTCGCCGTCCTTCGCCAACCAGGCGGAGCGGTATGCGCAGGCGGACTTCAAGGCGGTGCCGTTCCACCGGGACGAGGTGGAGGCGGCGTCGGTGAAGCAGTACCGCCCGGGGCAGTGACGCCGCTGTCGGTGCCGGTCCCGCCGGGCGCGCGCCCGGTGGCGGGGATCGACTTCGGCTCCACCAACGTGGACGTGGTGGTGCGCACGGCGGGCGGCGACGGGCCGGCGGTGCGCCACTGGACGCTGCCGCAGGACGGCCACCCCGACGAGGCGCGGGTGCGCGACGTGCTGGCGGCGGGGGACGTGGCGATCGAGTCGCTGGCGTGGGTGGCGGTCACCGGGGGGAACCGGTCGCGGCTGCCGGCGGCGATTGGCGCGTGCGCGCTCCATCAGGTGGCGGAGGTGGAGGCGATCGGGCGCGGCGGGCTGGCGTTGGCGGGGGTGGAGGCTGCGCTGGTGACCAGCGCGGGGTCGGGGACCGCGGTGGTGGCCGCCACGCGCGCGGGGGCGCGCCACGTGACCGGCACCGGCGTAGGCGGGGGGACGCTGGTGGGGCTGTCGCGGCTGCTGGCGGGGACCGCCGACCCGCGCACGATCGACGCCCTGGCGCTGGCCGGGCGTGACGCGGCGGTGAACCTCACGCTGCAGGAGGTGCTGGGGGGGGCCATCGGGCCGCTGCCGCCGGAGACAACGGCGGTGAATTTCGGGCGCGTGGCGCGGCAGCCGGTGGAGGCGACGCCCGCCGACATGGCGGCGGCGCTGGTGAACATGGTGGGGCAGGTGATTGCCGTGATCGCCATCAACGCGGCGCGCGCCGAGCGGCTGGACACCATCGTGGTGGTGGGGCACCTGACCGACCTGGCCAGCGTGCGGCGCACGCTGCAGCTGGTCGGGGAGTTCTATGGCGCGCCGATCACCACGCCGGGGGACGGCGGGGCGGCCACGGCGCTGGGGGCGCTGCTGGTGACGGAGGCGGCGCAGCGGTAACTGCTTAACTGCTTCAGGCTGCGCCGAGGGGCCCTAGGTTTGAGTGATAGAGGACGAGGACATGGGTGCGATTATTCCACCGCACCTCTACCCTCACCCTCTATCACTCATATCTAGGGCCCCTCGGCGCAGCCTGAGGCAGTAAGGGCCCGTCGCCCGGATGATCAGCCCGTCAGCTGTTGGTGATCAGCCCGTCAGCTGTTCTTGTACTGGCGGGTCCGGATTCTGCGCCCTAGGCTACGGGATTCGACCCACTCCTGCCCCAATTTTTCGAGGCGTGCCATGACCGTCTCCCGTGCCGTTGTCGTTGCGGCCGCCGTGCTGGCTGCCGGTGCCCTGTCCGCCTGCCAGCAGCGGCAGGTTGAATCGGTTGAGTCGGACGGTGGCGCGAAGGCGCCGGCCACCACCTTCGTGGAGGCCAACTGGACGCCCAAGCGCGAGGCGGACATCCCCAACGATTCGCTGGGCGCGTCGATCCGCCGCGGGCTCGCCATCCTGCGCCACACGCCGGACTCGCTGCCGGCGTACGCCACGTCGGGGCTCAACTGCACCAGCTGCCATCAGGATGACGGCATCAAGCCCACCGCCGGGCCGCTGACGGGGTCGCACGCGCGCTTCCCCAAGTACATGCCGCGCTCGGGGGCGGTGATTTCGCTGGCCGACCGGGTGAACTACTGCTTCACGCGGTCGCTGGCGGGGAACGCGCTGCCGGTGGAGAGCCGCGAGATGGCGGACATCCTGGCGTACCTGGCGTTCATCTCGCAGGGGATCCCGGTGGGGACCAAGATTGCGGGGCACGACGGGCTGGTGAGCATGAAGGACACGCTGGTGGGGGACATCGCGCGGGGTGAGGCGGTGTTCAAGGCCGAGTGCGTGGCGTGCCACCAGGCGGACGGGCAGGGGGTGCCCAAGGCGTTCCCGCCGCTGTGGGGTCCCAAGTCGTACTCCATTGGCGCGTCGATGGCGCGCGAGGAGCGCGCGGCCAGCTTCATCTGGCACAACATGCCGCAGGCGCAGCCCGGGAAGCTCACGCCGCAGCAGGCGTTCGACGTGGCGGCGTACATCAACAGCCATCCGCGCCCCGACTCGCCGGGGAAGGAGCGGGACTGGCCGATGGGGGGGGCGCCCAAGGACGTGCCGTACGGCACCACGGGGCACGAGGCGCACCGGCCGCCGGCGTCGCTGGTGACGCGGGCCACGCCGGAGCACGCGGTGGTCCCCAATCCCCACAAGGCGCCCACGGCGCTCAAGAACTGAGGAGACGCGCGCATGGTGACACGACGCGACGTGCTGGTGGGGGGCGCCGGTGCGCTGGGCGGGGCGATCCTGGCGGGGCTGCCGCTGGCGGCGGACACGCAGGGGGCGCCCTCGGCGGCCGCGCCCCCGCCCGCCGCCGACCTGACGCAGCCGCTGGCCGTCCCCGATGACCCCACCAAGGTCCCCGGTGCCCCCACCTCCGGGCAGGGGGCGCGCTCCCCGTTCGAGGCGCCGCAGCGCGCGCCCACCGGGGAGATCGCCGGGAGTTCGCTGACACCGTACGAGAAGCTCACCGGCACGATCACGCCGTCGGACCTGCACTTCGAGCGGCACCACGCCGGGATCCCGCTCATCGATCCGGCGCGGCACACGCTGCTGATCCACGGCTTGGTGGAGCGCCCCATGGCGTTCAGCCTGGAAGACATCAAGCGCTTCCCGCAGGTGAGTCGCGTGCACTTCATCGAGTGCTCGGGGAACGGGCGCGCCGCGTACAAGACCCCCAAGCCCGACCTCACGCCGCAAAAGGTCGCGGGGCTGAGCGCCAACACCGAGTGGATGGGGGTGCCGCTGGCCACCCTCTTCCGTGCCGCGGGGGTGAAGCCCGAGGCGACCTGGTTCCTGGCCGAGGGGAGCGACGCGTGCATGATGACGCGGTCGGTGCCGGTGGAGAAGGCATGGGACGACGCGCTGGTGGTGTGGGCGCAGAACGGTGAGCCGTTGCGCCCCGCGCAGGGGTATCCGCTGCGGCTGCTGCTGCCGGGGTGGGAGGGGAACATCAACATCAAGTGGTTGCGCCGCATTGAGCTGGGGACGCAGCCCTGGTACACGCGGTGGGAGACCTCCAAATACACGGACCCGCTCCCCAATGGCACGGCGCGCCGCTTCAGCTTCGAGGTGGATGCCAAGTCGATCATCACCACGCCCGCGTATCCCGACCGCCTCACGGCGGGGTGGCGCCCGATTTCCGGGGTGGCGTGGAGCGGGCGCGGGCGCGTGGCCAAGGTGGAGGTGAGCACGGACGGCGGCACGCAGTGGCATGAGGCCGAGCTGCTGGGGCCCGCGCTCCCCAAGGCCCAGGTCCGCTTCCAGTACATGTGGCGGTGGGATGGGGCGGCGGCGCGGCTCTTGAGTCGCGCCACCGACGAGACCGGGTACGTGCAGCCCACGCGATCGCAGCTGGTGGCGGTGCGCGGCCCGGGCACGGATTACCACTACAACCAGATCGTGGGGTGCAATGTGGCGACGGATGGCGCGGTGACCTTCTTCGGGGAGTCCTGATGCGCACGCGCCTTTCGATGGTGACGGCGGCGTTGGTGCTGGTGGCCGCCTGTGCGGGCGACTCCGGCCCCGCGTCCTTCAAGGCGCAGGATGCGGGGGCGGTGCCGGGGGGACCCGGGGCGGGGCAGGGCTACGCGCTGGGGCGCTCCGCGTCGGCCGCCGACATCGCCGCGTGGGACCATGACGTGGCGGGCACGGGCGAGGGGCTCCCCGCCGGGCGCGGCACCGTGGCCGAGGGGGAGGCGCTGTACGCCGCCCAATGCGCCAGCTGCCACGGCGCCACCGGAGAGGGGATGCCCCCCGCGTACCCCGCGCTGGTGAGTCGTTCCCCCAACGGCGAGTTCACCTTCGCCACGGACCCCAAGGCGGTGAAGGCGATCGGCAACTACTGGTCGCACGCGCCGTCGCTGTTCGACTACATCAAGCGGGCCATGCCGCTCACCGCGCCGGGGTCGCTCTCCGACGACCAGGTGTATGCGCTCACGGCGTACCTGCTGGCCGTCAACACGGTGATCCCGCGCACCGCCACGCTGGACGCGGCCGCCCTGCGGGCGGTGAAGATGCCCGCCGCGGACCGATTCGTGCCGGATGACCGCAAGGGCGGTCCCGAGGTGAAGTAGGCGGGCGCTCCGCCCGGGTTCATGGGTCGCACCATTCCGTTCCACCCTTCAGACAGGACCACGCCATGGCACATGCGGCCACGATGGATCAACCGCGGGATCAGGGGAGGGACCGTTCGTCGGCGGGGGCCGCCGAGGGATCGGCGGGGAAGCTCCCCAACTGGGCGGTGCTGGGGCTCCTCTTCGGGCTCGTCGGCGCCGTGTCCATTCTGTTGTGGGGCCCCATCGGCGTGTCGGGCACCTACCCGCGCGTCATCGGCGCGCTGTTCCGGCTGTTCGACGGTGGCTACGCCGAGGCCAACCCCTACCTGGTGAAGATGGGGGCGCTCATGAAGACCGAGACGTGGCTGGTGCTCGGGCTCCCCATTGGCGGCTTCCTGGCGTCGCGGCTGGGGAAGGCGCCCAAGGCGCCGGCGTGCGAGATGGTGCACGCCATGGAGCGCAGCACGGGCACCCGCTATCGGGACGCCTTCCTGGGCGGGTTCCTCATCGTGTTCGGCGCGCGGCTGGCCGGCGGGTGCACCTCGGGGCACATCATCTCGGGGATCATGCAGCTGTCCATCAGCGGGCTCATCTTCGGCGCGGCCGTGTTCGCCACCGGCATCGCCACCGCCAAGTTCATTCGCAAGGGGGCGTGACCATGACCTGGCTCTACGGATTGCTCGTCGGCGTCGCCATGGGGGCGCTCATCCAGCGCGTGGGGGCCTCCAGCCCGCGCGTCATCCTGCAGAACCTGCGGCTGGAGAACCTGACGATCATCAAGTTCATGGCCACCACCATCGCCGTGGGGATGATCGCCATCTACCTCATCGATGCGGCGGCCCCCGGGGTGATGCACTTCGACATCAAGCCCACGTACGTCATCGGCGTGGCGCTGGGCGGGCTCATCTTCGGCGTGGGCTTTGCCCTGGGCGGCTATTGCCCCGGCACCTGCGTGGTGGGGGTGGGAGAGGGGCGCAAGGACGCGTGGGTGGCCATTGCCGGCGGCATCGTGGGGGCGCTGGTGTTCACGCTGGCCTACAGCTGGCTGCTGGAGCCGCTCATCAAGCCGATGGACCTGGGGAAGGTGCGCATCCAGGACTACGTGGGGGTGGCGCCGGTGGTGATCGCGCTGGCCATGGGCATCGGCATGCTGGCGCTCATGAAGGCGCTCCCCACGGTGCCGGGGGCATCCAAGCGATAACCCGCGCGCGTTTCGCGCCACGGGGCCGCGCCCCGGTGGTGACGCGTTCGCCGGCATGCCGCCGGCGGGCCTGTTCGCTACCGGGGCGCGGTCGTGCAGAGGTGCCGCAGCGTCACCGCCCCCACGCTCCCCGGGAGCGGCGGGCCAAACCCCGGCTGCGCCACCACGCGGTGCTGCGCCACCTGCTTGCCCGCCGCGTCCTTGTAGTACCAGTTCTCCTTCACTGCCACCGCCCGCTTGGCGCAGTCCACCATCACGATGGTGCGGCTGGCGCCCCAGGTGCCGCCGGGCACCTTGACCGGCGCCAGGAAGCGCACGCGCACGGTGGCGGTGGTGATCCCCCGCGCGGTGCGCAGCGAGGTGGGGTCCAGTCGCACCGGGTGGCCGCCGGTGATGGTGCCGATGTCCTGCTGCGGCTGGAGCAGCAGCGCGAAGGTCAGGGCGAGGAGGCGCATCCCCCAAATATGGGGGCGCTCAGCGGATGGTGTAGCGCACCGCCGCGCCGCCGCCGCGCACGGTGCCCACGAAGCGCGGCACGTCCGCCGCGGTCTCCAGCCGCCCCTCCACGGTGACCGCGGTGTCGCGCAGCGACGCCCCGCGCAGCACCACCAGCACCGCCGCGGCGCCCGCCTGCGTGAGCACCACGCCCTGGGGGGGGCATGACAGGCAGGGGGACTGCACGGTGCCGGTGAGGCGCCGCGCCCCCGGGGCCTCCGACTCGGGCCAGAGCCGCAGCTGCGCAGGGACGCCGGCCGGCACGGCGCCGTCCGCCGTCCACGTCCCCGCCGGCGGGGTGCCCGCGCTGCCAATCACGTCCACCGTGCGCTCGCGCACCGGCACCTGGCTGCCGAACACGCCGTAGCCCCCCGTCAGCGCCTGCAGCAGCCCGCGCTGCGACACCGGGTCACTCCCGCTGCGGGCGTAGTCGAACAGGTTGGCGTCCACCGCGCTCACCGTGAGGCGCTGCCGGAAGCCGGGCCAGAAGACGCGCGGACGCCCCGTCACCTGCGGGTGCACCAGCGTCCCCGCCGCGAGGTACTCCAGCGAGTCCACGAACGCCTGGAAGGGGCCCGCCGGTGATTCGATGCGCACGGCGTAGCGCACCGCCTGCGGCACCGCCGGCCACCCCAGGAACAGCGAGTCGCGGTCGCGGTCGAACTGTCGCGGGATGCCGCCGCTCACCCCCCCCTGCGCCTGCGGAATCGTGGTGCTGCCGGTCACCACCTCCCCCTCGGCGGTGCGCACGCGCAGCGTGTACCGACGACCGGGGGTCAGCAGGAACGCCGGCACGGGGTCGGGCGCGGGCACCAGCGGCAGCCAGCTGCGGAAGCGGTACACGCCGCTCCCCGTGCCCCCCGGGCGCCACGTGCGGTCCTCCACCAGCACCACCGAGTCGCCGCGCACGGCGTCGGTGACCACCACGCGCGCGTTGCGGATGGGGGTGCCGCCGTCGGCCACGATGGGGTCCAGCGAATCGCCTGTGGTGCGCGGCGGCAGCGGCGCGCCCCCCAGCGACCGCTCCAGCAGGATGACCTGGTCCACCACCCCGGGGATCAGCACGCCGTGCACCACCACCGCCGGCTTCCCCGCGGGGAGGGCGATGGTGTCGAAGGCGCACCCGGCGGCGACGGCGGCCGTCAGGGCGCCGGCTACCACGCGGCCCATGAGGCGGCGAAGGCTCATGGGCGCTTCCGGTACGTGAGGGTGAGGTTGCGCACGGCGCCAAACTGCTGCTCCAGGTAGCGCGCGCGCAGCCGCAGCTCGCCGTCGGCCACGGTGCCGGTGTCCACCCAGTCGGACGCGGCCAGCAGCGCGTAGCGGCGCAGGTACAGCGCCTGCGCGGTGGCCGTGAAGGGGCTGGTGACGGTGTCGGTGACATCCTCCACGCGGGCGCCCGAGGGGCGCTCCCACACGATGCGCTTGATGTCGTCCAGCCGCCCGCGGGTGCGCACCTCCAGCCGCCCCTCGATCAGCCGCTTGCGGCTGCCGTCAAAGGCCACTTCCAGCGTGAGCGGGAGCGTGGCGCTCCCCACGCCCACCAGCTCCCAGCGGCCGGTGAAGGCCGGTGGCGGCTCCACCGGCGGCGTCTCCGTGCAGGCGCCCCAGAGCGCGCCCGCCACCAGCAGCGCGCCCACGCCACGGGCGATGCGGCGTCGCGCGCTCACCACGCCACCGTGAGGCCAACGGTGGGGAGCAGCGGCAGCTGCGACAGGCTGGTGCGCGTGGCCGGGACGGCGCGGAAGTCGTAGCGGTAGGCGAACACGTTGCGGCGGTTGGTGGCGTTGACCAGCCCCAGCACGGGGGTGAGCTGCGTGCGGGCACGCACGAAGGTGCGCTGCACCGACAGGTCGAGGCGCACCACCGGGGGGAGGCGCAGCGCGTTGCGCGCGCCGGGCACGGCCTGCACGTCGCGGTCGGTGGCGCCGCGGTCCCACCGCCCCTGTACGGGGTCGGCCAGGCGGCGCACCAGCTGCGCCTCCACGCCGGTGACGGGGATCCCCGACCCCACCCCGATCCGCCCGCCCAGCACGGTGCCGTTGGCCAGCCGCCAGCTCCCCACGGCGTTGAGGGTGTGCCGGCGGTCCTGCGCCGGCGCCCACGTGTCGCCCCCCAGCGCACGCGTGGCGCGCACGTAGCTGTACGCGATCCATCCGGTGCGCGGGCCGGTGGCCACCTGCCGCAGCAACAGCTCCACGCCGTGCGCGCGCCCGGTGATGGCGCGCACCTCGTCGCCCACCACGTCCAGGTCGTCGCGCGGATTGCGCTCCAGCAGCGGGTCCTGCGCCGAGGCGAACAGCTCCACCCGCACGAAGCGGTTGCGGGCGATCCACCGTTCCACTCCCACCGCGCCCTGCGTGGCGCGCGTGACGGGGCGCGTGCTGTCCGACAGCACCCACCGGTCGAACAGCCGCAGCGCGTCCTCCTCCTCGCGCAGCGCGTGCACCCACTGCGCGCTGCGCCCGCCGGTGACGGTGACGGCGGTGGAGTCGGCCAGCCGCCAGGTGGCGGCCACGCGCGGCGACACCCCCACCCATCCGGCCCCCGACAGCCCCTCGGCGCGTACGCCGGCGCGCAGCTGCAGCCGCGCCCCCGCCTGCCACTGGTCCTCCAGGAACAGCGCCCCCGACCGCGGGCGCTGCACGCTCCACTCGCGCACCGCGGCCAGCTGCGGCAGCGCGTCGCGGTACAGCAGGTCGTGCTGCACCGCCTCCCACCCGGCGGCCAGCGCGTGCGCGCCGCGCGGGAGGCGCACCGCCCCCGACAGCCGCCACTCGCGCACGTCGTTGCGCTGCGACCGGGATCCCGCGCCCTCGTCCTGCCGCGAGACGAAGCGGGTGACCTGCGCGCGGTGCTCCAGCAGTGCGCGTCCCAGCGGCTGCCGCCAGGTCACGCCGGCAGCGTCGTTCCCCCAGTCCAGCGCGTAGGCGCCGTCGGTGCCCAGCGTGTCGCGCCGCTGCGCAAAGTCCTCGCGCAGCCGGTCGCGCCCGTGATAGGCGGTCATCGACAGTTCGCCCCCGCCCGGGAGCGCCTGCCGCGCATGCCAGTGCGCGTCGGTGAAGGCGTACGGCAGGTCGCGGTCGGCCACGGCGCGCGCGATGCGGTCGGCGTAGGTGCGGCGCACCGCCAGCTGCCAGCTGCGGCTGCCGGCCCCGTTGGCGCCCCCCAGCACCATCGACCCCGCCAGCAGCGACCCCTGCAGCTCGCCGTGCACGCCGGGGCGCGCCTCCTCGGCGCTGGTGACCTCCAGCTGCGCCCCCAGCCGCCCCCCCACCGCGGCCGACGGCGCGCCGGTGGTGAGCTGCAGGCTTCCCACCGTGGCCTCCATGAACGCGCCCACCACGCCCCCCAGGTGGAAGGGCTGGTACAGCGGGATGCCATCCAGGCGCACCAGCAGCTGGTCCTGCTCGGCGCCGCGCACGTTGAGCCCCGCGGTGAAGTCGTGGCGCGCCACCACCCCCGGGAACAGCTGCGCGGCGCGCAGCGCGTCGGGCTCCCCCACGGCGGGGAGCGCGGCCAGCACGCCTCCCTCCAGCGGGAAGCTGCCGGCGGCGGTCCCCTGCTCGAACTGCTCGCGCTCGGTGAGCGGGGCCACGGTGCGCACCGCGGACAGCCGCGCCTCCGCGGCCACCAGCCGCAGCACCACCTCGGCCACCACGCCCGGACGGATGCGCACCGCCTGCTCGGCGGGGAGGTACCCCAGCCGCCGCGCGCGCACCACGGCCGTGCCGCGCGGGAGCGCGGTGAAGACAAAGCGGCCGCTGGCGTCGGTGAGCACCTGCTGCGGGACGCCGTCCACCGACACGGTGACGCGCGCCAGCGGCGCGCCGGTGGCACTATCGGCCACGGTGCCGCGCAGCGACGCGCCCTGCGCCCCCAGCCACGCCGGGGCGGCAGGCGCCAGCAGCGCCGCCAGCAGCGCCGCCAGCAGCGCGGGGAGGAGCGCCCCACGGCGCCCGCGGCAGGGCCCTGGGTCAGAGGTTGGCATCAATCCACGTCATCCGTTGCTCCAGCCACATCCGCATGGCGGCCACCTCGCCGTTGTAGCTCCCCATCACCACGCGGTTGGGCCAGACCCAGGTGGTGAGGGTGGGCCAGCGGGTGAAGTTGCGCGCCTGCCCCAGCTGCAGGTCGTCCCACCGGTAGACAATACGCCGCGTGAAGCCATCCAGCACCCCCGTGGCGCGCAGTTCGCGCCACCGGGCCCGCACGCGCGCGGCAAAGGCGGGGTCCTGGAAGAGGCGGGTGAACCAGGGCGCGGTGCGCACATGCCACCCCTCGGGGTGGTCGGCGCCGCCGTAGTTGGCGTTGCCGATGGCCAGGTCGAAATCCCAGAGCGGCCCGAAGGTGAGCTTGCCTCCGCGCGGCTTGTGCAGGTACGCGCTGCGCCGGAGGTTGCCGTCCACGTTCTTCACCAGCTCGTTGACCAGGTACCAGTCCACCATCGAGGGGACATCCAGGTAGGCGGCGTACCCCGTGGCGGGGTTGGCGAAGTCGGCGCCAAGCAACGCCTCCTCGGCGGCCCGCACGTACCCCGTGATGTAGGCGCGGTGCCGCTCCCACCCCGGCTCCAGGAGCGTCTCCGGGGTGTTGGCGCAGAACACCATGGGGGTGCGCCCGGTCTGGAAGCAGAACGCCTCGCCGCGGGTCTCGTCCACCTCCAGCAGGTAGCCGCCGGTGATGGCGGCCGCACTGGTGTCGGTGACCCGGAGTTCGGGGATGTTGACCCGGTCGGGCGCCACGCGCACGTGCTCCGCCAGCTGGTAGAGCCCCTCGTAGCGACCGTTGAGCGTGAGGTGCACGAACCGGCTGCGCGGCGTCCACGCCAACCCCAGCGCCTCTCCCAGCGCCAGCGTGACGTCGTTGCGCATGAGGGTCTTGTCGGCGTAGTTGGCCAGCAGGACCCAGTGCCGGCTGGCGGGCATCCCCAGCAGCGGCGCGCCGCTGGTGAGGCGCACGCGGTAGGGCTTCTTGGGCATGAACCAGGTGGAGTTGCCGCGGCCGCGGATCTCCAGGGTGCCCGCCGCCAGGGTGCTGTCGCGGGGGGCAGGGGGGGCGCCGGGCGTGCTGTCGGTGCCCGTGGCCAGGCGCCAGCTCCCGCGCAGGTACAGCTCGCGCGAGGTGATGGGGGCGCCCCCGTCGGTGGTGACGCTCAGCTCGGGGAACGCGGAGGCAGGGACCGGCGGCGGAAGCGGAGGCTCCCCAACCCCCGTGGGGCGGTCACCACCGCAGGCCGCCAGCAGCAGGAGGAACGCCCCTGCGGCGCCGCGTGCGACGGCCGGGCACCGCGCCCCACCCGGTCTGAGGGCGGGACGCGTGCGTCGTCGCGCCCCGTCGGTCGCCCCCGGCACGGGCGGGCCTTACCGCCCGCAGGTGGGCATGGTGGGGTCGGGCCCCGCGATGGCCGGGCGTGTGGGGCGGTCGGCCACCGCGCGCATGATGTGGTACACGAACGTGCCCAGCCGCGCGGCGTGGTCGTAGTCCACGTACTGCGGCTCGTCGGTGTGCTGGTGGTAGTCCTGCGCGTACCCCGTGGAGAGGTACACCACCGGGATGTCCTTGCGGACGTAGTTGACCTGGTCGCTGCGGCAGAAGCGGTTGAGCGGGTTGGCCGGCACGTCCCAGCTGCGGTCGATGGCCATGGGCTGCGGGATGTTGGCGTTCACCGAGTCGATGATGTCGCCGAACTCGCGCGAGAGCCGCCGCGCGCCCAGCATCTGCACCGAGTTGGGGCCGCCGTACTTCACCTGCTCGGTGCGCCCCTTCCCCACCATGTCCATGTTGTGCGCGGCCACGATGTTCTCCAGCGGCACCGTGGGGTGGTCGGTGAACCAGCGCGAGCCCAGCAGCCCGCCCTCCTCCCCCTGGTGCGAGATGAAGAGGATGGAGCGCGCCGGCTTCTCCTTCGCGAAGCGCTCGGCGATCTCCAGCATCACCACCGTGCCGGAGCCGTCGTCGTCGGCGCCGTTCATGATGGAGTCGCGGCGCGGGGGGCGCGCGGCGCGCGCCTTGGCGAGGAGGGCGTTGATGCGCGCCTGCTGCTCCGCCGTGGGGGTGCACACCGGGTCGTTGGCCCCCTGGCGGCGGGTCACGGTGTTCACCGCGCGCAGCGAGTCGTGGTCCACCACCTGGGTGTTGATCCCCACGTGGTCGTTGTGGGCGCCCACCAGCACGTACTCCGCGGCCAGCGTCGGGTCGCTGCCGGGGAGCACGGCGATGACGTTGCGCGCCGGGTGCGCGCCGGGGCGCCAGGCGTGCTCCCAGCTGCCGGAGACCGGGGCGCCGGCCTGCCCCACGGCCAGCTGCTCCACGGCGGCGCCGAAGAGCTGCGCGGCGGCCTTGCGGGAGATGGTGGCGGCGGCGGGGGCGCCGGGGTTCACGGGCCCGGCGGGGCGCAGGGCGTTGCGCCCGTCGAAGGCGGCGGCCACCGCGGTGGGGGCCATGTCGTCCAGTCCGATGACCAGCACCGCGGCGGCGCCCGCGCGCTGGGCGCGCCCGGATATTTTTTAAATTGAAAATATAAGCAGAGATGTCCTCTGTTAGTTGGAGGGAATCTTCAAACCCATTCGGCCACGATCGAGTCGACATCGCGACTACCCGGAACGCATTCCGTCAGCCTGCGGATCACTCCCTCCAACAT
>JBEIJM010000063.1:0-15782 GCA_040380205.1 Gemmatimonadaceae bacterium | reverse complement strand
GGGGGGGTTGTGGGTGTTGGGGGGGCGGCCGTACCGGCGGCGCGTGGGGTCCGGGTCGACGCCCCGGGGGGCCGGGGGGGGGGCCGCCGCCCAGCCGCCGGGGCCGCCCCCGCGGCCGGCCCCCGCCAAGGGGGAGAAGAAGTCCAAGACGCCGGCGCTGGACCATTTCTGCCGGGACCTGACGCAGCTGGCCTCGGAAGGGCAGCTGGACCCGACCATCGGCCGGGCCAAGGAGATCGAGCGCGTCATGGAGGTGCTGACGCGCCGCAAGAAGAACAACCCGGTGCTGATCGGCGAGCCCGGGGTGGGGAAGACGGCCATCGTCGAGGGGCTGGCCCAGCTGATCGCGGCGGGGGACTGCCCGGATTCGCTGCGGGACCACCGGGTGCTGTCGCTGGACATGGCGGCGGTGATTGCGGGGACGAAGTACCGCGGCCAGTTCGAGGAGCGGCTCAAGGCGGTGATGAACGAGATCGCCCAGAACAAGCAGGTGATCCTGTTCATCGACGAGCTGCACACGCTGGTGGGGGCGGGCGCCGCGGAGGGGGCGATCGACGCGAGCAACATGCTGAAGCCCGCGCTGGCGCGTGGCGAGCTGCAGTGCGTTGGGGCGTCCACCCTCAACGAGTACCGCAAGTACATCGAGAAGGACGGCGCGCTGGAGCGGCGGTTCCAGACGGTGGTGGTGGAGCCGCCTTCGATTGACGAGACGGTGCAGATCCTCAAGGGGCTGCGGAAGAAGTACGAGGACCACCACCGGGTGCACATCCCGGACGCGACGCTGCTGGCGGCGGCGAAGCAGTCGGAGCGGTACATCACCGACCGCTTCCTGCCGGACAAGGCGATCGACGTGATCGACGAGGCGGGGGCGCGGGCCCGGCTGGCGGCGCAGGTGCCCCCCGGCGAGGTGGCGGCGCTGAAGGAGCGGCTGGAGGCGGTGAACGCCGAGAAGGAGGCGGCGGTACGCGACCAGAACTTCGAGCGGGCGGCGGCGCTGCGCGACTCGGAGCGGGAGCTGCAGGGGGAGATCCGCCGGAAGCAGGAGGAGTGGGAGCTGCGGCGGCAGAGCTTCCGCCCCACGCTGGGGGAGGAGGAGATCGCCTTCATCGTGAGCCGCTGGACGGGGATCCCGGTGACGCGGCTGCAGGAGGCGGAGACGTCGCGGCTGCTGCGCATGGAGGACGAGCTGCACGCGACCGTCGTGGGGCAGGACGAGGCGATCAAGGCGCTGTCCCGCTCCATCCGGCGCAGCCGGGCGGGGCTCAAGGATCCCCGGCGCCCCATCGGCTCCTTCATCTTCTCCGGTCCCACGGGGGTGGGGAAGACGGAGCTGGCGCGCGCGCTGGCCAAGTTCCTGTTCGCCGACCCCACGGCGTTCATCCGCGTGGACATGAGCGAGTACATGGAGAAGTTCTCCGTGTCGCGCCTGATCGGCGCCCCGCCGGGGTACGTGGGGTACGAGGATTCGGGGACGCTGACCAAGGCGGTGCGCCGCAAGCCGTACAGCGTCGTGCTGCTGGACGAGATCGAGAAGGCCCACCCCGACGTGTTCAACATCCTGCTCCAGGTGCTGGACGAGGGGCACCTGACGGACAATTACGGGCGGGTGATCGACTTCAAGAACACGGTGGTGATCATGACCTCCAACGTGGGCGCCAAGGACATCACCAAGGGGAAGGCGCTGGGCTTTGCGACCAAGGACCCGCGGGGGGATTTCGAGCGGATCGCGGAGAAGGTGAAGGAGGAGATGGGGCGGGTGTTCAACCCCGAATTCCTCAACCGCCTGGACGACGTGATCGTCTTCCATCCGTTGGGCAAGGAGCACATTGCCCGGATCATCGGGATCGTGTTTGCCGACGTGCAGAAGCGGCTGGCGGAGGAGGAGCTGTCGCTGAAGCTGACCGAGGCGGCCACCCAGTTCCTGGTGGGCCATGGGCACGATGAGCACTTCGGCGCCCGCCCGCTGAAGCGGGCGATCCAGCGGTATGTGGAGGACCCGCTCTCGGAGCGGATCCTTCAGGGCGAGTACAGCCGGGGGGACGAGATCGAGGTGGACGTGTCGGCCACGGAGAAGGACCGGTTGGAGTTCCGGGTCCTGACCCCCACCCCCCAGCCCTGAGCCTCCCCTGAGTCGCCCCTGAGCCTTCTCGGCCGCGCCCGATGGCGGGGCGCGCCGGGTGGCGCGGCCGGTTCCCCGTGGGGGGGCCGGCCGCGCGTGGTTCCGGTGTATATTCCCCCGGCTATGCAGATTCGCTCTCCCCTTCGGTGGTTCCTCCCCCGCCCGGTCGCGGCGGTGGCCTTGGCCGCAGCGCTGATGCTGCGCCCCGCGTCAGCGCGCGCCCAGGACGTGGCCGGGCGCTGCGCGGCCCCGGACTCGGTCGCCTTCCGGGGCGCCGTGCGGGTGGCCGAGGCGCGCGTCCGGACCGAGGCCGGTCTCACGCCGGGGCAGGCGCTCAGCTTTCCGGTGATTCAGCGGGTCATCAAGGCGCTGTATGCGCTGAACGAGTTTGATGACGTGCAACTGTCGTGCGAACTGGAGACCGTGCCCGGCAAGGTGCTGGCCGTGGTGCAGCTCACGGAGCGGGCGGTGTTGGGGGGACTCACGGTGTCCGGCCCCAAGGCGGTGTCCGAGCGGTCGGTGAAGGACAAGATCGACCTGCTGTTGGGGCGTCCGATCGACCCCGTGCAGGTGGCCAAGGCGCGGGCCCGCATCGATTCGACGTACGAGAAGGCCGGGTACTATCTGGCCCAGGTGACCATCGACTCGACGATCATGGACGACGGGCGCGTGGCGCTGGCGTTCCGGGTGGACGAGGGGCGGCGGCTGGCCATCAGCGGCATCGACGTCGTTGGCAACCGGCGGCTCTCGGAGAAGCAGGTGGCGTCCTCCATGAAGACCCGCCCCGAGGGGTTCTGGTTCTTCCGGAAGGGGGAGTACGACGACGACAAGTTCGTCGGCGACCTCGGCGAGCGGATTCCGGCGTTGTACGCTCGGCAGGGGTTCGTGGACATGAAGATCCTGCGCGACACCCTCATCGTCGACCGGGAGCGCGGGAAGGGGCTGTTGCAGGTGGAGGTGGAGGAGGGGCCTCGGTACCGGGTGGGGTCGTTCGAGGTGGCGGGGAACCGGCGGTTCCCCACGCAGGAGCTCAAGCGGTACTACCCGTTCGAGGGGAACGCGCCCACGCTGTCGCAGCGGGTGAAGGGGTTGCTGGACCGGGGCGGGGCGGCTCCCGAGGGGGTGTTTGACCAGCGCAAGTGGGACGACGCGCTGGAAAAGGTGAACGGGGAGTACCGCAACAACGGGTACCTGTACGCCAGCGTGCGCCCGGTGGTGGAGCGGACGTTCACGGGCCCGGACTCGGTGCCCACGGTCAACCTGCGCTGGGAGATCGACGAGAAGAACCCGGCCATCGTCAACCGCATCGAGATCGTCGGGAACGATTTCACGGCCGATGACTGCATCCGGCGGCAGATCTTCCTCGTGCCGGGGGGGCCGTTCAACCAGCAGTCGCTCATCCGCAGCTACCAGAGCATCGGCAACCTGAATTTCTTCGAATCCCCCATGCCGTTCCCGGACTACCGGCCGGTGAACGAACAGGGGGATGTGGACATCGTCTTCCGCGTCAAGGAGAAGCGCACGGGGAGCATCAACTTCGGCGCGTCGATGGGGCAGGGGGGCGTGGGGTTTGGCGGCTTCATCGGGGTGGAGCAGCCCAACCTGTTCGGGCTGTGCAAGCGGGGGCAGCTCAACTGGCAGTACGGGCGCTTCTTCAATGATTTCACGGCGACCTACTCCGATCCGGCGCTGCGCGGCACGCGGGTGTCCGGCGCGCTCAGCGCCTACCGCACGCAGTCGCGGTTCATCGTGGGCAACCTGGGGCAGAACATCCGCACCGGGAGCCAGCTGCGCATCGGCCTGCCGGTCCCGTGGTCGTATTTCTCCACGCTGTCGGTCTCGTACAACGGCGAGGCGGCCACCTTCACCTCGGGGCAGATCCAGGGGTCGTGCTCGCGGAACTGCTTCCGCTCCAACCTCGGGCTCGAGTACACCTCGGACACCCGCGTCGACCTCCCCTTCGCCACCGGCGGGTCGCTCCGGACGGTGACCACCGACTTCAGCGGCGGGCCGCTGGGGGGCACGGTCAACTTCCAGCGTGTCACCACGGAGATGCGCGGGTACGCGTTGCTGGGGCAGCTGGGCGGCGGCAACCCCGGGGCGCAGCCGGTCAAGTTCACGGTCGGGCTCACCGCCCGCGCCGGGGCGCTGTTCGGGAACTCCGGTCCGTTCTTCTTCCAGCAGCAGTTCGCGGTGGGGGGCGTGATGTTCGGGCAGCAGCTGCGCGGCTACCCGGAGTTCTCGATCACCCCCGCCGGCTTCAACCCCACCACGGACCAGTTCCGGTCCACCCCCGAGTCGTTCGGCAACGCCTTCATGACCGTCACGGCCGAGCTGGGGGTGCGGTTCAACCAGATGTTCTACCTGAGCATGTTCACCGACGCCGGGAACAATTGGGCGGCCGCCCGGCAGATCAACCCGGGGCGGATGTATCGTTCCGCAGGTTTCGGGGTATCCACGGTGACGCCGCTCGGGCCGTTGGGGCTGGACTTGGCGTACGGGTTCGACCGCACGGCGGTGGACCAGGCCACGCTGCAACTCCGTCCCGATCCGCGGTGGCAGTTCCACTTCCGGCTTGGCCAGCTGTTCTAGGCTGTTCTAACGGGTGCTCGCACCCCCGCTCAACAGGATCCCATCCATGCGTCGTGCGTTCGTCATTCGTGGTGCCCTGCTGGTCGCGCTGGTCCCCGCCGTGGCGGCGGCCCAGGGGGCCGGTCAGAAGATGGCCTATGTGAACACCCAGGCGGTGCTCGGCAGCGCCCCCGGGCGGGCGGAGGCGGAGGCGTCCTTCGAGAAGGAGATGACCGGGCTTCGGGCCCAGGTGCAGAAGCTCTCCGACTCGCTCAATGCGCTCCAGGAGGCCTACGCCAAGGAAGAGGTGTCGCTGTCGCCGGCGGCCAAGGAGACGAAGCTCAAGACGCTGCGGGAGAAGCAGGCCGATTACCAGGAGCGGGTGCAGAAGCTGAACGACCAGGCCTCGCAGAAGGAGGCGGAGCTGATGCAGCCCATCATGGACCTGGTGCGCCGGTCGCTGGACGAGGTGCGCGCCGAGGGCGGGTACGCGTTCATCTTCGACGTCTCGCAGGGTCAATTCATCGTGGCGGCCGACAAGAACCTGGACGTGACCGACCGGGTGCTGGCCAAGCTGCGGCTGGCGGCGCCCAAGGCGGCGGCGCCCAAGGCGGCGGCGCCCGCGGCCAAGCCCCCGGCCACCGCGGGTCCGGCTGCTGCGCCGGCGGGCGTCACCAAGCGGCCGCCCACGGCGTGACCGCGGGGGGGCTCGGCGCGCCGATGGCGTCCGGGGAGAACGGCGGAGCGGGCCTCGCGGTCCTCTCCGCCGCTGCCGTTGCGGCACGCACGGGTGGCGTGCTTCGTGGCAACGCCGACGCCCAGGTGTCACGGGTGGCCCCCCTTGATCGAGCGGGGCCGGACGCGCTGAGCTTCCTCGCGCATGCGCGGTACGCTGCGTGGTTCGCGGCATCGCGCGCCGGGGTGGTGCTGGTGGCCCCCGCCTTTGCCGACCTCGCGGGGCCGGCCACCCGGATCATCGTGGACAAGCCAGTGGAGGCCATGGTGGCCATGCTGGCCGCGTTCTATCGGCCCCCCTCCCGTCCTGAGGGGATCCATCCGTCGGCCGTGGTGGCGCCCTCGGCGCGGTTGGGGGCTGGGGTCACCGTGGAACCGTACGCGGTGATCGGTGACGCGGTCGTGGTGGGCGACGGCTGCTGGATTGGGGCCGGTTCGGTGGTGGAGGCGGGGTGCGTTCTGGGGACCCACGTCCGGCTGCACCCGAACGTGGTGGTCTATCCCGGCGTGGAACTGGGAGACCGGGTGGTGCTGCACGCCGGGGCGCGGGTGGGCCGGGAGGGATTCGGCTTTCTCCCCACGGCGCAGGGGCCGCAGCGCATTCCCCACCTTGGGCGCTGCGTGCTGGAGGCCGACGTGGAGGTCGGAGCCAACAGCTGCGTGGACCGGGGGAGCGTGGATGACACGGTGATTGGGGCCGGCACCAAGCTCGACAACCTGGTGCATGTCGCCCACAACGTGCGCATTGGGCGCCTGTGCTTCCTGGCGGCGCAGGTGGGGATCGCCGGCTCGACGCGGATCGAGGACGGGGTGCAGCTGGGTGGTCAGGTGGGGGTCAGCGGCCACCTGACCATCGGGGCGCGCGCGTCGGTGGCGGCGCAGGCCGGCGTCATTGGCGATGTGCCGCCCGGCGAGACGTGGTCGGGGTATCCCGCCCGTCCGCACCGGGAGCAGTTGCGGGCACAGGGGGCCTTGGCCCGGTTGGCGCGGGTCATCCGTCCGTTGGAGCGGTTGGTGAGCCGAGGCGACAACGCCGCGCCCTCGGAGGGATCGGCGTGAGGCCGACGGCCGGAGAGACGGGGCGGTGACGACCTCCGGGCTGATACCGTGGCAGGGGGCTGGGGAGCGACGGACCATCGCGCGTCCGATGGCGCTCGCCGGGGTCGGCTTGCACCTCGGTCATCCCGTGCGGCTCGAGTTCCGGCCGGCGCCACGGGGGAGTGGGGTGCGGTTCGTGCGGACCGATCTCCCGGGATCGCCGTCGGTGCCCGCCACGGTGCGCGTGGCGGTGGAAGCCCAGCGACGCACGCAACTGGGCGAGGGAGAGGCCGCGCTGCACACGGTCGAGCATGTGCTGGCGGCGGTGGGCGCGCTGCAGGTGGACGACCTGGCGATCGCCATGGACGCCCCCGAACCGCCCATCATGGACGGCAGCGCCGCGCCGTTCGTGGCCGCGTTGCAGGAGGCGGGGGTGGTGGCGCACGGCGGGACGCCGGAGTGGCTGTCGCTCCGTCGCCCCGTGCAGCTCGTGGACGGGGAGTCCCGCTATGCGGCGGTCCCGGCTGATCGGTTCTCCCTCACGGTCTCCATCGATTTCCCCCACCCCCTGATCGGGGCGCAGGCAGGGACCTGGGACGTCACCCCCGAGCGCTTCGGGCGCGAGTTGGCGGCGGCGCGCACCTTCGGCTTCGTGCATGAGGTGGAGGCGCTGCGCGGCGCCGGGCTGATCCAGGGGGCCTCCACGGCCAATGCCGTGGTGCTGGACGCGGCGGGGGTGGTGGATACCACGCTGCGCTGGCCTGATGAATTCGTGCGGCACAAGGCGCTCGACTGCGTGGGCGACCTGGTGCTGGCCGGCGGACGCCCGCGCTTCCGCCTGGTGGCCCACAAACCCAGTCACCGGGGCACTGTCGCATTCGTGCGGGCCCTGGTCCAACACGTGGTCCGGGAGCCGGTCGTGTACACAGTCGAGGACATCCTGCAGGTGCTGCCGCACCGCTATCCCTTCCTGCTGGTGGACCGCATCCTTGAGCTGGAGGAGGGGAAGCGCGTGGTGGGGCTCAAGAACGTCACCATCAACGAGCCGTTCTTCCAGGGGCACTTCCCCGGGCACCCCATCATGCCCGGGGTGCTGATCATCGAATCGCTGGCGCAGGTCGGGGGGATGCTGCTGATGCGGACCGTGGAGGATCCGGCCAGCAAGGTGGTGTACTTCATGTCGCTGGAGAACGTGAAGTTCCGGCGTCCCGTGCGCCCCGGCGACCAGCTGCGGCTGGAGGTCGAGGTGCTGCAGCTGCGGGGGAAGACGTGCCGCATGCGCGGGGTGGCCACCGTGGACGGACAGGTCGCGACGGAGGCGGAGATGGCCGCCATGGTGCGCGACCGGTGAGCGCGCGGATCCACCCGACGGCGCTTGTGGATCCCGCCGCCGAGCTGGGGGCGGAGGTCGAGATCGGCCCGTGGGCCATCGTGGGGCCGCAGTGCGTGCTGGGGGACGGGGTGCAGGTCGGGGCCCGGGCCACGCTCGAGCGCAACGTGCGCCTCGGGGCCCGGGTGCGCGTGGGGACCGGCGCGGTCCTGGGCGGCGATCCGCAGGACCTCAAGTACCGGGGGGAGGAGACCTGGGTGGAGGTCGGGGAGGACAGCGTGGTGCGCGAGTACGCGACCATCAACCGTGGGACGTCCCACTCGATCACCACGAAGGTCGGGCGGCACTGCTTCCTCATGAGCTACGTCCACCTGGCTCACGACTGCCAGGTGGGGGACCACGTGATCATCTCCAACGGGACGCAGCTGGCGGGGCATGTGCTGGTGGAGGATCGGGCGACGATTTCCGGGCTGTGCGCGGTCCACCAGTTCACGCGCGTGGGGCGGCACGCCTTCATCGGCGGGTGCTCCCGGGTGGTGCAGGACGTGCCGCCGTTCGTGCGCGCCGTGGGGAACCCGATCAAGCTGTTCGGGCTGAACTCGGTGGGGCTGCAGCGCAACGGGTTCACCCCGGAGCTGGTGGCCGCGCTCAAGCGTGCCTACCGCTGGTGTTTCCGGTCGGAGCTCAACCTGTCGCAGGGGGTGGAACGCGCCCGGCAGGACGCCGACCTCCCCCCGGAAGTGAGCCACTTCCTCGACTTCATCGAGGCAAGTCGTCGCGGGGTGGGGTTCTGAGCCCCCGGCGTGGTGCCGGGGCGCCGTTTGCCCAGCCGGGCGCGCCGCGGGTCGGGGTCGTGGGGGCGGGCGGCCTCGGGGTGCATCATGTCCGTCTGTTGAAGGCGCTGTGCGGCCCCAATTTCGCGGGGTTCACCGACGACAACCCCGCCCGGGCGGCGGAGGTGGCGGCGCAGCATGGGGTCCCCATGTTCCCGTCGCTGGGGGCGCTGCTGGAGGCGGTGGACGCGGTGTCCATCGTGGTCCCCACCACGGCGCACCACGCCGTGGCGGCGCATGCGCTGGACGCTGGGCGGCATATCTTCGTGGAGAAGCCGTTCACGGCCACGCTTGAGGAGGCGGACGACCTGCTCGCGCGGGCCCGTGCCGCCGGGGTGGTGGTGCAGGTGGGGCATGTGGAGCGGTTCAACCGGGCGGTGCGCGCCGCGATGCCGCACGTGGACCAGCCACTGTTCATCGAGAGCGACCGGTTGGCGCCGTTCAATCCGCGCGGGTCGGACGTGGCGGTGGTCCTCGACCTGATGATCCATGACCTGGACCTGGTGCTGACGCTGGTGGGGGCCCCGTGCGTGGACGTGCAGGCGATGGGGATCCCGGTGCTGACGCCGTCGGTGGACATTGCCAACGCGCGCCTCACGTTCGCCAATGGCGCCGTGGCGAACATCACGGCCAGTCGTGTGTCGCGGGAGCGGCTCCGCAAGCTCCGGCTGTTTCAGCGCAGCGGGTACCTGTCGCTGGACTTGGCGGCGGGCACCGGGGAGTTCTACCGGTTGCGCGGCGACATGGACCCGGCGCGGTTGGCGCGGGCCCCACGGGCGCTCGAGGAGTTCGTGGAGCGCATTCCGCTGGAGGCGCCCGAGGCCGAGCCGCTGGGGCTCGAACTGGCGCAGTTCCTGGGCGCGGTCGTCGGGGAGCAGCCGGTGGCCGTGACCGGGGAAGCGGGCCGTGAGGCCTTGCGCGCGGCGCTGCAGGTGACGGCCGCCATCGAGCGCGCCCGGGCGGCGCTGCCGGGGGATCTTGCCGCCCGTGCGTGAGGTCCTGTTCGTCGTCGGGGAGGCCTCCGGCGACCTGCATGCGGGGAAGGTGGCGGAGGCGTTGCGGGCGGCCGAGCCCGCGTTGCCGATGGCCGCGGTCGGGGGAGGGCACCTGCGCCGGGCGGGGGCTTCGATCCTGGTGGATGTGGCCGAGCTGGCGGTGATGGGGTTCACCGAGGTGCTGGCGCACATCCCGCGTCACGCCCGGCTGCTCCGGCAACTGACGGCGCGCCTGCAATCGGGGCGGGTGGGGCTGGTGATCCTGCTGGATTACCCCGGCTTCAACCTCAAGGTGGCGGCGGCCGCGCGGGCGGCCGGCGTGCCGGTGTTGTACTACATCACGCCGCAAGTGTGGGCGTGGGGGGCGGGGCGCCTCGCCACCCTCGCCTCGCGCATCACCAAGGCGGCGCCGATCCTGCCGTTTGAGGAGCCGCTGCTGCGAGCGCACGGGGTGGACGCCACCTTCGTCGGGCATCCGCTGCTGGACCGCGTGGACGGGATGCCGTCCCCCGCGGACGCGCGGCGCCTCCTGGGGCTCGATCCCACCGCGCCGGTGCTGGCGGTGTTCCCGGGGAGCCGCCGCGCGGAGCTGTCCCGCCATCTGGAGCCGTTTCTGGAGGTCGCCACCAGACTGCAGGGGCGTGTGCCCGGGCTGCAGGTCGTGGTCAGCGTGGCGCCCACGGTGGAGATTCCCGCAGCGCAGTGCCCGTTTCCCCTGGTGCGGGAGGCCTCGTTCACGGTGCTGCGCGCCGCCACGGCCGGGTTGCTCAAGAGCGGCACCACCACGCTGGAGGCGGCCGTGGCCGGGCTGCCGCACGTGATCGGGTATCGCACCAGTGCGCTCACCTACGCCATTGCCAAGCGGGTGGTCACCATCCCCCACATCGGCCTGGTGAACGTGGTGGCGGGACGGGAGGTCTCGCAGGAGTTCGTGCAGGGCGCCTTCCGCCCCGATCGCGTGGCGTCGGCGCTGCTGCCCCTTCTGGATGTCGCGTCGCCGGAGCGCGCTGCCGCGGCGCAGGGGCTGGCCGCCGTGCGGGACCGGCTCGGGACCCCCGGTGCCGCCCAGCGCGTGGCGGACATGGCGCTGGGGCTGTGGCGAGACCCCGGCCGGTGACGGCCGAGTCGCCTGCGGTGGAGGGGGCGGAGGCTCCGTCGTCGGGCGGGGCGGCGCGCGCCCCGCGCGCGCCGACGGCGCTCGACTGGCGCCGTCGCCTGGCCGTGGTGGTGGGCGGCCTGGTCCTCCGAGTGCTGGGGTGGAGCTGGCGGGTGCGGGTGCATGGCCGGGAGTGGCTGCTGGCGCGTCCGGACGACGCGCCCCGCGTGGTGGTGCTCCTGTGGCACGGCCAGCTGCTCCCCCTCCTGTGGGCGCATCGCCAGCGCACCGGGGTGCTCATCAGCGAGCATGCGGATGGCGAGGTGATCGCGCGCATCGTGGCGTCGTTCGGCTTCTTTGCCGTGCGCGGATCGTCGTCGCGCGGGGGCGCGCGCGCCCTGCTGGAAGCCGCCCACCAGCTGACCGCGGGGGCCGATATTGCCATCACGCCGGATGGTCCGCGCGGGCCGCGGCACAGTTTTGCGCCGGGCGCGCTCATGCTGGCCCACCGTACGGGGGCGGCGTTGGTCCCGCTGGTGGCGCATGCCGACCGGGTGTGGCGGTTGGGCAGTTGGGACCGATTCGAGATTCCCAAGCCGTTCGCGCGGATCACGGTGCTGTACGATGCGCCGCTCACGGTGGGAGAGGGACCGGTGCGCGCGCTGGCGGCGCAGACCGACGCGTTTGGTGCGCGCATGCACGAGGCGATGGACCGGGTGCAGCGACTGGCCGAGGCGCGGCGCTGACGTGCCACGCTCCGTCGACCTGGCGGCGTGGGTGGAGGGGGTGTGGTATGGCGATGGCGTGGGGGCTCGACTCGGCCGTGCCATGCTCGCGCCGGCGGCCTGGGGCTACCTTCGGGTAGCGCGCCATCGCGGCGAGCGAGCCGCCGCGGCGTCGCGGACGGGGGAGGCCCCGAATATCCCCGCCCTCTCGATCGGCAACCTGACCGTTGGGGGAACCGGCAAGACCCCGGTGGCGTCCTGGGCGGTGAGCCGGCTGCAGGCCGCCGGGGCACATCCGGCCATCCTGCTGCGGGGCTACGGCGATGACGAATGGCGGGTACACCAGCAGCTGACCCCTGCGGTTCCGGTGCTGACCGGCCGTGATCGGCGTGCCAGTCGCCAGCTCGCGGAGGCGCGCGGGTGCGACTGCGTGGTCATGGACGATGCCTTCCAGCACCGGCAGGCCCCGCGGGTGGCCGACTGGGTGCTGGTCAGCGCCGATCGATGGCCAGCCGTGGTGCGGATGCTGCCGCAGGGGCCCTTTCGCGAACCCCTGACGGCGCTTCGGCGGGCGTCGGTCGTGGTGATCACCACCAAGGCGGCCGGGGAGGACGCGGTGGAGGCGGTCCGCTCCGCGGTGCAAGCGGCCGCTCCCGAGGTTCCGGCGGCCATCCTGCGGTTGCGGGTGGATGGCGTACGCCATGCGGGAGGACGCATGCCCACCGTGGTCGGCGCGCCGTCGCTCTCCTCCGTGGGCCCGGTGCTGGCGGCGTCCGCCATCGGCGATCCGGAGGCGTTTGAGCGCCAGCTGGAGGCGGCCGGGGCGGTCGTGCGTCGCCGGGAGCGGTATCGCGATCATCATGCCTTCGATGACGGCGACGTGGACCGCTTGGTCCGACTTGGCGGCGCGTGTGCGGGGGTGGTGTGCACGCTGAAGGACGCGGTCAAGCTGGCGCCCCGATGGCCTGCCACCGCGGTGCCCCTCTGGTATGTTTCCCAAACGGTGCAGGTCGTGTCGGGCCGCGAGGTGCTGGATGGAGACATCGCCCGGCTTCTGGCGGCGCGTCCTGCCACCGTTCCCACCGCGGGCTAGCCCCGCCCAATCCTTTTTTCGCCATGGCTATCGACCTCCTCCGCCTGCCGACGGACAGCATTGTCCGGCCGGACAAGGATCGGTTCCTCAACGAGGACAACCCCTTCGAGGCGATGATGTCCCGGTTTGACCGGGCCGCCGAGCTGCTGGACCTTGAGCCCGGCATTTACAAGATCCTTCGCAATCCCGAGAAGCAGTTGATCGTCTCGATCCCCGTGCCGATGGACAACGGGGACGTGGAGGTGTTCACCGGGTATCGGGTGTTGTACAACACGTCGCGCGGCCCCGCCAAGGGTGGGATCCGCTTTGACATGAATGTCACGCTGGAAGAGGTGAAGGCGCTGGCGGCGTGGATGACGTGGAAGTGCGCCGTGGTCAACCTGCCGTTCGGCGGGGCCAAGGGGGGCGTCATCTGCGACCCGTTGGGCATGAGCGTGGGGGAGCTGGAGCGGGTGACCCGGCGCTACACCAAGGGGATCATCTCGCTGCTGGGGCCCGACACCGACGTGCCGGCCCCGGACGTGAACACCAACGAGCGCGTCATGGCGTGGGTGATGGACACCTATTCCATGCACGTGGGGCGCACGGAGAACGCGGTGGTCACCGGGAAGCCGGTGGAGATGGGCGGATCGTTGGGACGCCGCGAGGCGACCGGTCGCGGGTGCATGCTGGTGACCCGCGAGGCGCTGGCGCACCTGGGGATGGAGATGAAGGGCGCCACGGTGGCGGTGCAGGGGTTTGGCAACGTGGGGGCCACGGCCGCCAAGTTGCTGGCGGCGCAGGGGTGCAAGGTGATCGGGATCAGCGACCGCTTTGGCGCGTTTGCCAACCCTGGCGGGATCGACGTGGACGCGGCCATCGCGCACGTCCAGCAGCACCGGTCGCTGGAGGGGTTCACGGGTGGCGATGCCATCGATCCCGAGGAGTTGCTCACCATGGAAGTGGACGTGCTGGTGCCGGCGGCGCTCGAGAACGTCATCACGACCAAGAATGCGCCGCGGATCCGCGCCAAGGTGATCTGCGAGGGGGCAAACGGTCCCACCACGGCCGCCGCGGACCCGATCCTGGATGAGAAGGGGATCTTCGTGATCCCGGACATCCTGGCCAATGCCGGCGGGGTGACGGTGTCGTATTTCGAGTGGGTGCAGGACCGCATGGGGTACTTCTGGAGCGAGGCCGATGTGAACGAGCGGCTGGCGGGGATCATGACCCGGAGCTTCCAGGACGTCCTGCAGCTGTCCAAGCAGCACCGGGTCAACATGCGGACGGCGGCGTACATGGTGTCGATCAGCCGCGTGGCCACGGTGCACCGGCTCCGCGGGATCTACGCGTGATCCGGGGGCGACACGCGTGGCGGCCCCGCGCCTGGTGAGCCGCCGCGCGTGCGCCTGACGGTGTTGTCGGTGGGGCGCCCCCGGGACGGGGCGGTGGCGGATGCCATCCGGCACTACGAAGAGCGGGCCGGGCGCTATTGGCCACTGGAAGTGGCCGAAGTGCGCGAGGAGTCGGCGCGGGCGCAGTCGCCCAGCCAGGTGCGCGACCGGGAGGGGGAGCGACTGCTGGAACGGCTGGCCCCGGGGGCGCAGCTGGTGGTCTGTGATCCGGGCGGGGAGTCGCTCGACTCCGACGCGTTTGCCCGCTGGCTGGCGGGTGCCCGTGACCAGGCCCGGAGCATCACCTTTGCCATCGGTGGGGCATTCGGATTGGGGGAGGCCGTCCGCCGGGCCGCTCACCGGCGCCTGTCGCTGGCCCCCTGGACGCTTCCCCATGAGCTCGCCCGGCTGGTGCTCGCAGAGCAGCTGTATCGGGCGGGAACCATCGTGCGCGGAGAACCTTACCACAAGTGATGCCCGTGACTGACCTGCCACCGCCGCCTGCAGCGGCTGACCTCCCCGTCCGGGTGCGTTCCGTCCCGCTCGGCGGGACGGCGTTGTCGCGGACCATGCAGGACCCCGATGGGGCAGCCCGCTGGGGGATGCCGCGTCCCCACACGCCGGAGGGATGGCGCGCGCGGGTGACGGCCGTGCGCCAGGACTTTGTCGGTGGGGCGTGGCTCGAGGCGCTGCGGCCGGCGTTTGCCGCCACGGACGCGGCGGCCGCCCGCTTGGCGCGGGCGGCGGAGCACGGGGTCGTGGTCACCACGGGGCAGCAGCCGGGGCTCTTCGGTGGCCCGGCGTACACCATCAGCAAGGCGCTGACGGCACTGGCGCTGGCGGATGCGCTGGAGGCGGAGCTGCAGGTGCCCGTGGCCCCGGTGTTCTGGGCGGCCACCGACGATGCCGACTGGGCCGAGGCGGCCGAGGTGCACGTCGCGACGCGGGCGGGCGTCCGTCGGTTGGCCATGGCTGGCCCGGCCACCGAGGGGACTCCCATGGCCGAGGTGCCACTGGGGAACGTGGAGGATGCGTGGGCGGCGCTTGAGGCGGCATGTGGGTCGGGCGCGCATGCCACCCTGTTGGCCGCCTTGCGAGCGGCCTACGCCCCCACCGCCACGGTGGGGGGGGCGTACCTGGCGTGGCTGCGCGCGTTGTTGGCCCCGCTCGGGATCCCCGTGCTGGACGCGTCGCACGCGGCGGTGCGCGAGGCGGCGGATCCAGTGTTGCGCCAGGCCTTGGCGCAGGCGGTGCCCTTGCACGAGGCGCTTGAAGCGCGGTCGGCGGCGCTGGAGGCCGCCGGGCTGTCACCGCAGGTGGAGCTCGTGGCCGGCCGCTCGCTGGTGTTCCGATCGGCGCCGAATGCCGAGGGGCGCCTGCAGCGGGAGCGCGTCCCCCTCACCGCCGCCGCGCAGGTACGGGACGAGGCGCCGGTGGGATCGCTGGGGCCCAATGTCGTGCTGCGCCCGGTGGTGGAGCGGGCGCTCCTCCCCACGGTGGCGTACGCCGCCGGTCCCGGGGAATTGGCCTACGCCGCGCAGGTGGCGCCCGTGGCGGCGGTGTTGGGGGCGGCGATCCCGCTGTTTGTCCCTCGGTGGTCGGGCGAGGTGGTGGATCGGCGGGTGCTGGAGGCCGCCGCCACCCTCGGCATCGAGGAGGCGACGCTGGCGTTGCCGCATGGTGCCGAAACCGTGGTGGCGCACGGGAAGCTGGATGCCGCGGTGGAGGACGCGCTGGAACGGTTGCGTCTCACGCTGGAGGCGCAGGTGGCCCTCCTGGGGCGGGCCGTGCAGGACGCGGCCATGGCCGTCCCGCCGTCGGTGGTGGAGCGGCTGGGCGACGATCTTGCCCGTCGCCTCGCTCGGCAGGAGCGC
>JBEIJM010000062.1:0-15783 GCA_040380205.1 Gemmatimonadaceae bacterium | reverse complement strand
GGCGGGGGACGCCACGGCGGACGACGCCGCCACGCCGCCGGTGGGGGCGTGCGCGGCGATCACGGTGCGCGGCGACCGCGGCCAGCCGGCCGTGCGGGACCTCACGCTGGCCGTGCACCCGGGGGAGATCGTCGGCCTGGCCGGCGTGGAGGGGAACGGCCAGGCGGAGCTGGTGGAGGCCATTGCGGGGCTGCGGCCGCTGACGGCGGGCACCGTGCGGTTGGCGGGGCGCGACCTGGCCGGCTGCGACGTGGCCGCGCGCGCGGCGCTGGGGATCTCGCACATCCCCGAGGATCGCCAGCGCCGGGGGTTGCTGCTGGACTTCAGCATCACCGACAACCTGCTGCTGGGGCAGGCGCATCTCGCAGCCGGGCGGCTGGGGATGGACCGCCAGCGCGCCGCCGCGCACGCCGCGCAGCAGGTGGCGCGCTTTGACATCCGCCCCGCCGACCCGTCGCTCCCGGTGCGCGCGCTGTCGGGGGGGAACCAGCAGAAGGTGGTGGTGGCGCGCGAGGTGGGGCGCCCCTTCGCGCTGCTGCTGGCGGCGCAGCCCACGCGCGGCGTGGACGTGGGCGCCATCGAGTTCATCCATGCGCAGCTGCGGGCGGCGCGCGACGCAGGGAAGGGGGTGCTGCTGGTGAGCGCCGACCTGGCCGAGGTGCTGGCGCTGGCCGACCGGGTGGGGGTGATGTACGGCGGGCGGCTGGTGGCGCTGCTCCCGCGCGCGGCGTGCACGCCGGAGCTGCTGGGGCGGTTCATGACGGGCGCGGCGGCGTGAGCGATGGCGTGAGCGATGGCGTGAGCGATGGCGTGAGCGATGGCGTGAGCAGCGGCCTGCGCGCCCGCCTGGCGCGGTGGCGTGACACGGTGGGGCCCGCGGTGCTCCCCCCGCTGCTGGCGCTGGCGATGGCCGCGGTGGCCGGGGACCTGCTCATCCTGGCCTTCGGCGAGGCGCCGGCCACGGTGTTCCGCCTGCTGGTGGACGGCACGTGGGGGAACGCCTACGGCATCGGGCAGGTGCTGTACAAGGCCACCACGCTCACCTGCACGGGGCTGGCCTTTGCGTTGGCGGCGCAGGCGGGGCTGTTCAACGTGGGCGCCGAGGGGCAGATCGCGGCCGGGGGCTTTGGCGCGGCGGCGGTGGGGCTGCTGCTGCCAGCGGCCACGCCCGCGGTGCTGGCGGTCCCCCTGGTGATGGCGGGCGCGCTGGTGGCAGGGGCGCTGGTGGGGGCGGTGCCCGGCGTGCTGCGGGCGCGCTTTGGCGCCAGCGAGGTGATCGTGACGATCATGCTCAACTTCGTGGTGCTCGCCTTCCTGAGCTGGCTGCTCACCGCGCACCTGGCGCTACCGGAGACGGTGCGCACGCCGGCGTTGCGCGCCGGCACGCTCCCGCGGCTGGACGCGTTCCTCCCCGCCCTGCACGGCAGCGCGGTGAACGGCACGCTGCTGGCGGCGCTGGCCGCGGCGGTGGCGGTGTGGGTCGGGCTGTTCCGCACCGCGTCGGGCTTCGCGCTGCGCGCCACGGGGGCGCAGCCGGCGGTGGCCGAATATGCGGGGATCCGCGTGCCGCGGATGCAGGCGTGGAGCCTGGTGCTGGCCGGTGCCTTGGCCGGGCTGGGGGGCGTCAACTTCGTGCAGGGGTACAAGGGCTACTACGAGGACGGCTTCGGCGCGGGGAACGGCTTCCTCGGCATCGCCGTGGCCATGATGGGGCGCAACCATCCGGTGGGGATCGTGCTGGCCGCCCTCCTCTTCGGCACGCTGTCGCAGGGGGGGCTGGCGGTGAACGCCGTGGTCCCCAAGGAGCTCACGGACATCCTCACCGCCGTGGTCATCCTGGCGGTGGCGGTGACGTCCCCCGAAGTGCGACGGCTGTGGCAGGGGGCGCTGGCACAGCGCACCGCGCAGGCCACGCGCGCCGGCGCGGGTGAGGAGGCGACGCCATGATCGCGCTGGCGATGCTGCTGCAGACGCTGCGCATTGCGGTGCCGTACCTGCTGGCCGCGGCCGGCGGGGTGCTGTCGGAGCGCGTGGGGGTGATTGCGCTGGGGCTGGAGGGGATGATGCTGGCGGGGGCGTTTGGCGCGGTGCTGGGAGCGCACGCCACCGGGTCGCCGTGGGCCGCGCTGCCGGCGGCGGTGGCGGCCGCGTGGGTGGTGACCGGGGTGCTGGCGGTGGCCACGCTGCGCTACCGCGCCAACCACGTGGTGGTGGGGGTGGCGCTCAACCTGCTGGTGGCGGCGGCCACGCGCTTCTTCCTGCGGCTCACCTTTGACAGCGCCTCCAACTCGCCGCGCGTGGCGGGCTTTGGCGACGACGGCGGCGCGGCGCTGCTGGCCGGCACCGCCAACCCGCTGCTGTGGCTGGGGGTGGTGGTGCTGCCGGCGCTGGCGTGGGGGTTGGCGTCCACGCGCTTCGGGCTGCGGGTGCGCGCGGTGGGGGAGAAGCCCGAGGCGGCGGCGTCGCTGGGGGTGCCCGTGGGACGCATCCGGGTGCAGGGGCTGCTGCTGGGGGGCGCGCTGGCCGGGCTGGGAGGAGCATTCCTGGCGCTGGAGCAGCACCAGTTCTCCAACAGCATGACCGCCGGGCGCGGCTTCATCGCGCTGGCGGCGGTGATCTTCGGGCGGTGGGAACCCCGGCGCGTGGCGATCGCCTGCCTGCTGTTTGCCGCGGCGGAGACGGCGCAGATCCAGCTGCAGGGGGCGCAGCGGCTCCCCAGCCAGTTCGTGGAGATGATCCCCTACCTGCTCACCATCGTGGCGCTGGCCGGCGTGGTGGGGCGCAGCCATCCGCCGGCGGCACTGGGGCGCACGGAGTGACCGCCGACACGCGCAGCACCTTCGGCAAGCTGTCGGTGCTGATGGTGACGGCCTTCATCGACATGCTGGGGATGCTGATGGTGCTCCCGCTGCTCCCGTTCTACGCCAAGGAGCTGGGAGCGGGGGGGCTGGTGGTGGGGATGCTGGTGAGCGCCTTCAGCGTGGCGCAGCTGCTGAGTGCGCCGCTGTGGGGACGTCTCAGCGACCGGTACGGACGGCGGCCGGCCATGATGGTGGGGCTGGGGGCGAGCGCCGTGGCCTACCTGGTGTTCGCCTTCGCCGACAGCCTGTGGCTGCTGTTCCTGTCGCGCATCGTGCAGGGGGCGGGGGGCGGCACCGTGGGGGTGATCCAGGCGTACGTGGCCGACGTCACCCGCCCGGACGACCGCGCCAAGAGCCTGGGGTGGCTGTCGGCGGCCACCAACGCCGGCGTGGCCCTGGGGCCGGTGCTGGGGAGCTGGGTGCAGCACTGGGGGCGCGCCACGCCGGGGCTGGTGGCGGCGCTGCTGTGCGTGGTGAACGTGGCCTTCGCGTGGCGCTACCTGGACGAGGTGCGGGAGCACGCACCCGAGGGGGCCAAGGGGAAGCCGCGCGGCTCGCGCGAGGCGGTGTGGCGCGTGCTGGCGCACCCGCATGAGCCGTCGTCACGGCTGATCCTCATCTACGCCATCGCCATCGGCGCCTTCCAGGGGACCACGGCGATCCTGGCGCTCTTCCTCGACTGGCGTTTCGGCGTGACGGTGGACACGATCGGCTACGTGTTCATGTACATCGGCACGCTGAGCGTGGTCATCCGCGCGCTGCTGCTGGGGCGCGTGGTGGACCGCGTGGGCGAGCCGCGGCTGAGCCGCGCCGGCGTGGTGCTGCTGGCGGCCGGGCTGCTGGGGATTTCGCTGGCCCCCGGCATTCCCGCGCTGGTGTTCGCCGTGGGGCTGCTGCCGCTGGGGACCGCGTTCACCTTTCCGTGCGTGACCGCGATGCTCTCGCGCGTGGTGAGCGCCACCGAACGCGGGCTGTACATGGGGGTGCAGCAGACCTACGGGGGGATCAGTCGGGTGGGGTTCCCGCTGCTCTTCGGGCTGGCGTTCGACCACCTGGGGAAGGCCAGCCCGTTCCAGATCAGTGCCACGCTGGTGCTGGCCACGCTGCTCATGGGGCGCGACCTGGAGCGGTACGCCCCGCGTCAGCGCCCCGCGAGCCAGTAGCGCGCGCCCACGCGCAGCGCCACGCTGCGCACCTGCACGGGGAGGACGGGGCGGCTGGCGCCGCTGGCATCGGCCCACGAGCTGAAGCGCCCGCCGGTGCCGCGCAGGGCCCCCTCCACCGCCAGCTGCCGCCGCGCGAACCACATGGCTCCCACGCCGCCGGTGATGGCGCCGGTGGTGGCGCGCACCTGGGTGACGCCGGCGCCCGCGGGGACCTCCACGGTCATGCGCTGCACGGTGATCCCCCCCTCCAGGAAGGGGCGGACGGCGTTCCCCCCGCGCCCCAGGAGACGGCGAAAGCCCACATCGGCGTCGCGGAAGCGCTGCGCCGGATCGCTGGCCAGCTGCAGCGAGGCGAGGGCGCCGAAGAGCGTGAGGCGCGGATTCACGCCGTACCCCACCTCGGCACCCACCCCGGCCGCGCGCGACCAGCGCGCGGGGCCGTCCACGTTGGTGGAGACCAGCGCCACGCGCCCCGACAGCGCGACGGTGGCGCCGGTGGCCGACGGGCGGAGTTGCTGGGCCCCGGCGAGGGCGGGGGCGAGGAGCAGCGCCGTGGTGGCCGGAACCAGCCCACGGACCAGGCGACGAAGGGCAAGGGTGCTGTGCATCCCGTAGAGCTTGCGCCACGCACCGGCGCGGGGCAAGCCGCTGCGGGCGCAGGGGGCGCCCCCGGGCGCCCCCCCGTCCACCGTGGACCCTTAGCCGGGGGGCTCGGGCGGGATGTGCACCGGGACCACCACGGTGCGGTAGTCCGTCCCCCCGCGGGCGGTGAAGCGTTCCCCCTCCACGTGCGCCACCAGCAGCGGCGCCTGGGCGGCGCGGAGTCGCCCCACCTGTGCCACCGGGCACCGGATGACCACCGGCAGCGCCACCTCCTCCTCCGAGAGCAGCTCGCCGATGGCCACCGCGCGGCCGGCCACTCCGTCGGCGCGGTGCACAGGCATCCCCTGCGGCGGTGCCAGCTCGGGGGCGCCCTCCAGCGTGACCCCGTCGGAGGGGCGCAGCCGCACGGACACCCCACGCAGGGCGCGCCGCCCCAACTGCTGCCGCTCGACGGCCAGCGCGGCCGCCACCTCCTCCGCGGTCGCCACGGGGTGACACCGCCCGCCGCCAGCGGCCGCCATGGCCTGCAGCAGCGGATGGTTGGCATCGGGGCCCAGCGCCAGCACCGACGTGCCGATCCCCCGGTGGTGCGCGCTGCGCGCGAGCTCCACCAGGGTCGACGGATCGGCGATACCGGTGTCGATGCGCCCCGTGGTGCACAGCACGATGCGCCGGGTGCTGGCCGCATGCTGCCCCACGATCCACGGGGCGTCGTCGAGCAGCTGCCGCGCCCGCAACCATCCGCCGCACAGGTTGGCCCCCTCGCCCGGCGCCACCCCCTCCAACCGCTCGGCCACCCATGCGCGGTCGGCACCCACCTGGGTGACCGGGGCCAGGAGCGTCACCTCGCGGTCCGCCGCCAGCAGCGCGAGGGCGTCGGCCGGCGCCAACGCCGCCACCCCGCGGGTGACCCCCAGCAGCAGCGCATTCCGCAGCGCGGGGGGCAGGAAGTGCCCGCGCTCCAGCACCAGCGCCACCCCGTGCGGAGCGGCCAGCGGATCGGCCACGCGGCTGGCCCGCACGACCAGCCGCAGCTGCCACCCCACGTCGTCAGTGGGCCGGGGCGCGCCTCCCAGGGCGGCGGTCGCCCGGGCGACGGCCGTCACGGTCGTAGTCACCTGCATGCCACACCCTTGCGTTCAGCTGCCTGCCCGCTGTGCCTATCCATGGTGCGCCCCTCCGGCGTGTGCCATGAAGATCATTGAGGGGTCTGACAGCGGAGGTGCAGCACGTCCGCCCCCACGCTCCCCCGGCATTACCCGCGCGCGGCGGATTCACCGCGCACACGCAAGGTAGCCGCCGCGGCCAGCAGCAGCAGCACCCCCGCCAGCCGCACCACGTTGGCCGGGTCACCCCCCAGCCACGCCTCGTAGTACAGCGGCAGCGTGAAGATCTGGAGCATCATGGGGAGCACGATGAACATGTTGAAGATCCCCATGTACACCCCCACCCGCGCGGCCGGAATGGCGTTGGCCAGCAGCACGTAGGGGTTCCCCATCATGCTCCCCCATGCCAGCCCCACCCCCACCATGGGGAGGAACAGCCAGGCGCGCTCCCGGATGGACGGGAGCATCCACATCCCCACGCCGGCGGCGGTGAGCGCGACGGCATGCACCCACCGCGCCCCGAACCGCCGCGTGACGGGCACCATGGCCAGCGCCGACAGGAACGCCACGAAGTTGTAGAAGCCCCCCAGCTGCCCGTTCACCAGCCCCGCCTCGCGGAACCCCGCCGACTGCGGGTCGCTGGTGTCGTAGAGCGTGCGCGCCAGCGCCAGCACGACGTACTGCCAGTAGCAGAACATGGCGTACCACTGGAACAGCTTCATCACCGCCAACTGCCGCATGGTGGCCGGCATGTCGCGCATGGCGTCGACGATCTCGCGCAGCGCCGGTCCCATCCCCCGGGGGAGCGCGGCGATGCGCGCCCGCTCCGCCGCGGAGAGCGGCAGCTCGGGGGTGGTGCGCACCGACCAGAGGATGGAGGTGATGGAGAACACCGCGCCCATGAGGAAGGCCAGCGTGGTGATGTGCGGGATGCCGCGCGCGTTCACGGCGTCGCCGCTCATCCCGAGCCCCACCAGCAGCGACGGCGTGAGGTACGACAGCGTCTGCCCGAGCCCGGTGAAGGCGCTCTGCGTGAGGAACCCCTGCGCCTGCTGCGACGGGTCCAGGCGGTCGGAGACGTACGCCCGGTACGGCTCCATGGTGACGTTGTTCGCCGCGTCCAGGATCCACAGCAGCCCCGCAGCCGCCCACAGCGCGGGGCTGAAGGGCATGGCCAGCAGCGCCAGCGAACAGAGCACCGCCCCCACCAGGAAGTACGGCGTGCGCCGCCCGCGCGGGCTGAGGGTGCGGTCGCTCATGGCGCCCACCACCGGCTGCACCAGCAGCCCCGTCATGGGGCCCGCCAGCCACAGCAGCGGCAGCGTGGCCTCGTCGGCGCCCAGGTAGCGGTAGATCGGGCTCATGTTCCCCTGCTGCAGCCCGAAGCTGTACTGGATTCCGAAGAACCCCACGTTCATGTTGACGACCTGCGCCAGCGAGAGCCGCGGGCGCGTCCCCGTGCCTCCTTCGCCCATCCGTCCTCCGGTGTGCCAGTCATGACCCCACCGCTCCCCGTGGCCGAAGGCGCGGCGCTGCTGCGGACGCTCGCGTCGGGGGGGCTCGGCATCCGGGCCTCCCGCCACGCGGTGCACAACTATGGCGCCGTGTTCGCCCGGGACGCCATCATGGCGGGGATCGCCGGCGTGCTCACGGGGGACGCCGCGGTGGCGGCCGGGCTGGCCGACACGCTGGCGCTGCTGCGCGCGCACCTCGGGGCGCAGGGGCAGGTCCCCTCCAACGTCCTGATCCCCGCCGACGGCGGGGCGCCGCGGGTGAGCTTCGGCACGCTGGCCCCGCGCCTGGACAGCGCCACCTGGTTCCTGGTGGGGGTGGGGGTGGCGGTGCGCGCCGGCGTGGTGGCCCCCGAGGGGTACCGGGAGCCGGTCGCGCGGGTGGCCGCGCTGCTGGACGCCGTCGAGTACAACGGGCGCCACCTGCTGTACGTCCCCGCCGGCGGCAACTGGGCCGACGAGTACCCGTACGACGGCTACATCCTGTACGACCAGGTGCTGCGCGCGTGGGGGCTGCGGCTGGCCGGCACCGCGCTGGCGCTGCCGGCGCTGGTGGCGAAGGGGGAGGCGGTCGGCGCGGCCATTGCCGCGCACTACTGGCCGGACACCCCGTGGCGATACGCGCCGCCCGGCGACACGCACCGCCCCGTGCCGCTGGCCGCGTTCGCCCCGGGGCGCACCGACGAGCACGCGGACCTGGCGGCCTGCGCACTGCTGGCGCTGGCTGACGTGGCGCCGCCGCTGGGCGCGCGCGCGCTGGACGGCGTGCAGGCGCTGTTCCTGGATGCCGGGCGACTGCCGCCGGCCTTTGCCCCGGTGATCGCCCCCGGCGACCCCGAGTGGCCCGCACTGGCGGGGTACCACCTGCACGGCTTCCGCAATCGGCCGCACGAGTACCACAACGGGGGCGTCTGGCCGGTGTGGCTGGGGTGGCTGGCGCTGGCGCTGGTGCACCATGGACGCGTGGAGCAGGCCGCGCGCCTGCGCGACGCGGTGGCGGCCCACCTGGGCGCGGTGGCGGCGCGGGGGATCGCGTTCGATTTCGAGGAGTACTTCCACGGCGAGGACGGGCGTCCACTGGGGACGCCGGGGATGGCCTACACCGCCACCGGGCTGCTCTTCCTGGAGCACGCCGCCGCGCTGGACCTCGCGGTGCTGCGCCCATGACCGCACCCGACATGACCGCACCCGACGCCACCTCCGTGGCCGCGGACCTCCTGGCGTGGCTGCAGGGCCCCTTTGCGCTGGAGGCGCGGCTGGCGCGCGGCGAGCGCCCGGTGGTTGGCCTGGCCGGCGAATCCGGCAGCGGCAAGTCCACCACCGCCGAGGCGTTGGGCGCGGCGTTGACGGGCACGGGGGTCCCCGTGACGCTCCTCCACCAGGACCACTACTTCCGGCGGCCGCCCCGCACCAATCACGAGGCGCGCGTGGCCGACCTGTCGCTGGTGGGGCCGCATGAGGTGGCGCTGGAGCGGATCGCCGAGCACGTGGCCGCCTTTCGCGCCGGTGCGCCGGGGGTGGAGGCGCCGCGCGTGGACTATCCGGGCAACCGCTTCGACACCGGGTGGCACGACTTCGCGGGCGCGCGGGTACTGCTGGTGGAAGGGACCTATGCGTTGCTGCTGCCGGGGCTGGACGCGCGGGTGTTCCTCGAGGCCACGCACGCCGACACGCACGAGCGGCGGATGGCGCGCAACCGGGACCTGTGGGAGCCGGTCATCGACACCATCCTCGCCATCGAGCACGCGGCGATCGCCCCGCAGGGGGCGACCGCGGACGTGATCATCAGCCGCGACTTCCGGGTGCGGGTGCCGCACCACGATCCGCACCGCCACCCGCGCCGCGAGCCGCCGCGCGCGCCCTGAGCGCGCCCGCCAGCATGAGGGCGCCGAAGGCGAGCATGACGGCGCCCCACCAGAGGTTGAGGTTCACCCCGCCGCTGCGGTCGTACATGGGGTCGCCCGCGGTCAGGAGGCCGTAACCCGCCAGCAGCGCTCCCAGCGCGGAAAACAGCACCCCGATGGGCGCGCGCAGGTCCAGCGCGTTCGCTCCGCTTGTCGTTCCGCTCATCACCGGCTCCGGGTCAGAAGAAGGCCACGTTCAGCGCCACCAGCAGCACCACCACCGCCGCGCCCATCACCATGGGACGGTCGTGCCAGGGGCGGGCGTCGTCCACCGGCAGCGTGGTGCGCCCCAGCACCAGCCCGTCCAGCTCCGCCGGGTGGCGCGGCGTGGTGGCCAGACTCACCACCACGGTCACCACGAAGCAGGTGGTGAAGGCGGCGATGGCCGTCCAGAAGGTCTGCGCCATCTCGCTGGGGTAGGTGAGGACCGTCCCCAGGTAGCCCCCCTTGATGCCGGGGGTGGCCCCCGCCGCCAGCGACAGGCCGTGGTGCACCGCCGGCGCCACCGTCCCCGCCACCAGCCCCCAGAAGGCGCCGTGCCCCGTGGCGCGCGCCCAGAACATCCCCAGCGCGAAGGTGGCGAACAGCGGCGCGTTCACGAAGGCGAACACCAACTGCAGGAACTCCATGATGTTGTTGAAGGCGCTGGCCGCGTACGCCGCCGCCACCGACAGCGCGATCCCTCCCACGGTGGCCGCGCGCCCCATCCACACGTAGTGCGCGTCGCTGGCCTGCCGGCGGATGTGCGCCTGGTACAGGTCGTACGTCCACACCGTGTTGAATGCCGTGGTGTTCCCCGCCATCCCCGCCATGAACGACGCCATCAGCGCCGTGAGCCCCAGCCCCAGCATCCCGCTGGGGAACAGCTTCACCAGCATCATCGGCGTGGCCAGGTCGTAGTCCAGCACCGCCCGTCCCATGCTGTCCAGCAGCGGCGCCCCCGCCGCGTCCAGCTTGGGGGGGATCACGCCGTCGCCCATCGCCAGCGCGATCATCCCGGGGAGGATGACGAGGAAGGGGAACACCATCTTGGGGACGGCGGCGATGAGCGGCGTCTTGCGCGCCGCGGTCATCGACTCGGCCACCATGGCCCGCTGCACCACCAGGAAGTCGGTGCACCAGTAGCCGAACGACAGCACGAACCCCAGCCCCATCACCATCCCGAACCACTCGATGCCGATGGTGTTGGTGGACGCCGAGCCCATCCCCGCCCACACGCTGGTGTACGCCGTGGCCGGAAGCCCGCGCGCCGCCGCCTGCTCGGCCAGGCGCGCCACCAGCCCGTCCCACCCGCCCACCTGTCGCAGCCCAACCAGCACCAGCGGCGCGAAGCCGAAGACGATGAGGAAGAACTGCAGCACCTCGTTGTAGATGGCCGAGGTGAGCCCGCCGGCCAGCACGTAGGCGAGGACGATGGCCGCCGACACCAGCACGCTGGTGTCGAAGTCCCAGCCGAGGAGGAGGTTGAGGAGCTTCCCCATGGCGTACATGGACACGCCGCTGGAGAACACCGTCATGGCCGCGAAGGCCACGGCATTGAGCGTGCGGGTCTTCTCGTCGAAGCGGAGGCGCAGGTACTCGGGGACCGAGCGCGCGCGCGACCCGTAGTAGAAGGGCATCATGAAGAGCCCCACGAACAGCATCGCCGGCACCGCGCCCACCCAGTAGAAGTGGCTGGTGGCCATGCCGTACTTGGCCCCCGACGCGCCCATGCCGATGACCTCCTGCGCCCCCAGGTTGGCGGAGAGGAACGCCAGCCCGGTCACCCACGGCGGGAGCGACCGCCCGGAGAGGAAGAAGTCGGAGGAGGTGCGCGCCATGCGGCGCAACGCCCAGCCGATCCCCAGCGTCGCGGCGAAGTAGGCGGCCATGACGACGAAGTCCAGCGCGGTGAGGCGGGTGGGAGCCATGGGGACGGGCGAGATGGTGAGGGGAGAGCGCGTGCCGAGGCGTCAGCGCGCCGGTTGCGCGGACCAGTGCAGGATTTGCAGCGGCGCACCGGATCGCGCCACCACCACGGTGCGGCGCCCGCTGGCGTGCCGCAGGAGGCGGAGGGCGCGCACGTCGCCGGCCAGCGCGGGGGCGCCATCGCCGGGTTCCAGCGCCGAGAATGCGCCGCCGCCGGTGGCGCGCAGCAGCGTCCCCCACCCCGCGTCGTAGCGCCCGAACAGCGGCGGCACCCCCGCCTGGTTGCCGGCGAGCCAGAGGTCGGGGAGGGTGTCGCCCACGAGGTCGGCGGCGAGCGCGGCATACACCGGAGCCACCTGCGCGGCGGGGGGGAGCGGACGCAGCGTGAAGCGCCCGCGCCCGTCATTGAGGGCCAGGGCGCTGGCAAAGGTGCGGGCCTCGCGCACGGTGGCCGCGCGCACCGCCTCGGCGCCGAACAGGTCGGCCAGCGTGCTGGCCCCGAAGCTGGCATACGAGGGGTAGCGGCTGCGCAGCGCGGGGATCAGGCGCACGAAATCGTCCCGGCCATGGGCGGGCACCTCGCGCCCCTCGCGCATGTGGGTGAGCACGGCACGCTCGGTGCCGGTGCCGCCGAAGTCGGCGAGATACAGCCGCACCGGGTCGCGCGCGGAGGCCCGCAGCCAGGCGTTGGTCCCCAGGTTCCCCAGCACCAGGTCGGGGGTGCCGTTGCCGTCCACGTCGGCCACGGTCACCGACTGCCACCACCCCTCGGTCCCCGCGAACCCCGCGCCCTCGGACGCCTCCACCAGGCGGCGCCCGTCGTTGCGGAAGAGGCGCACGGGCATCCACTCGCCCGCCAGCACCAGGTCCTGCCGCCCGTCGGCGTCCACGTCCACGAAGCGCGCCTCGGCCACCATCCCGGCGCGCGCCAGCGCGGGGGCCACCGCCTCGGTCACGTCGGCAAAGCGCCCGCGCCCGTCGTTGCGCAGCAGCACGCTGCGCGGCGTCGCGCCATAGCGGCGCGACACCACGCGCCCGCCCAGGAACAGGTCGGGGGCGCCATCGCCATCCAGGTCGCCCACCGCCACGGTCCCCCAGTTCTCGTGCAGCCCCGCCGGGAGGAGGTCATCGCGACGGGCGAAGCCGCCGTGCCCGTCGTTGAGGTACAGCCGCGGGCGCAGCGCCGGCGCGTCGTCAAAGAACTCGTTGCCGCCGCTGGCCACCACCAGGTCGGGGTCGCCGTCGCGGTCCACGTCGGCAAAGACGGCGTCCACGTCCTCGTGCAGCGAGTCGGCGGCAAAGGCGGGCGCCGTCGCCGCGGCAAAGCGGCCGTCGCGCCGCTGCAGCAGCAGCGTGGCCGCCTGCCACTTGGCGCCCCCCACGTACACGTCGTCCAGGCCGTCGCCGTTCACGTCGGCCACCGCCAGCGCGGGCCCCTCGCGCGAGAGGGCGTGCGGCATCAGCGGCTCGCGCGCGTAGTCCAAAACGTCGTTCTCCAGGTGCGGCACCGCCGCGCCCAGCGCCGGCGCCACGTCGGCGGCCAGCGGCGCCGCCGGCGCGGGAGGGCGCCACCGCAGCGTCGCGGAGTCCTGCATCAGCACCAGTTCGCGGTCGGCGGCCACGGCGGTGAGCCGCTGCATCCGCCAATCCGGCCAGACGATCTCCAGCGTGTCCACCACCGCCGCGGCGCCCAATCCCACGTGCAGGCGCGGGTCCACGCTGGACTGGAAGCCGCGCACCGGCTGCTGCTCCAGCAGCTGGCGCACGCCGCCGGCCACCACGGTCACCCGCGCGCCCACGCCCAGGCGGTTGCCGCCGCGCCCGGCCAGGCGCAGGCGCAGCCAATGCGGCGCGTCGGGGCGCTCGCGCGTGCGGTTGCGGTACACCCCCACGGGGGCGTTGACGCGGTTGACCACCAGGTCCAGCGCGCCGTCGTTGTCCAGGTCGGCGTAGGCGGCGCCGGTGGCGAAGCCGGGATCGTCCAGCCCCCACGCCGCCGCCATGTCGGTGAACTGCCAGCCGCCGGTGTTGCGGAAGGCGTGGCTGGGGAGCGGCACCTGCGGCATCCGCGCGATGAGCGCGAGGTTCTCGCGCGTGATGCCGCGCGCCAGCGAAGCCTGCACCGCCTCGTTGCCGACGTAGTTGATGTAGTCCAGGTCGTTCGGGCGCCGGACGATCCCGGTGGTGAGGAACAGGTCCTTGCGCCCGTCGTCGTCCAGGTCGGCCAGCAGCGGCGCCCAGCTCCAGTCGGTGGCCGCGATCCCCGCCTGCAGCGCCACCTCGGCGAAGCGCCCCGCCCCCAGGTTGCGCTGCAGCGTGTTGCGCGGGTACTGCGGCTGGTACCCCGCGCGCAGGCGCAGGTCGAAGAGCGTGAAGGTCTCGTAGCTGGCGGAGGTCTTGAAGATGGCCTCGCGCTCGGGGAGCATGTCGGCCACCACCAGGTCGGGGCGGCCGTCATTGTCCACGTCGGCGGCGTCCACCCCCATGGAGAAGCGGCTCGTGCGCGCGGTGCCGCGGGCCAGCCCCTCCTCGAAGGTGCCGTCGCAGCGGTTGCGGTAGAGGAAGTCGTTTTCCTGGAAATCGTTGGCCACGTACAGGTCGGGGCAGCCGTCACCGTCCACGTCGCTGCTGGCCACCCCCAGCCCGTACCCCTCCACGCCTCCCCAGATGCCGGCGCGGGCGCTCACGTCGGTGAAGCGCCCGCCATCGTTGCGATACAGGCGATCGCCCGCCTTGGGGTGGCGCACGTCGCGCCGCGCGGCCACGCCAATCTGCCGCTCGGTGTGCACCGAGTGGTTGAGGAGGTACAGGTCGAGGTCGCCGTCGCGGTCGTAGTCGAAGGCCAGCGCCTGCGTGGAGAAGCCGGCGAAGGCGAGCCCCAGCGCCGCGGTGCGGTCGGTGAAGCGTCCGCTGCCGTCGTTGACGTACACCGCGTTGCGCCCGCGCATCCCCAGGTAGTCCACCCCCAGCGCGACGAGGTCCAGGTGCCCGTCGCCGGTGAGGTCGGCCATCATCACGCCGGTCTTCCACCCGGGCGGCCCCGCCACGCCGGCGCGGTCGGTGACCTCCTCGAAGCGAAAGTCCCCCAGGTTGCGGTACAGGCGGTTGGGGCCGAGGTTGGCCGAGAGGTACAGGTCCACCAGGCCGTCGCCGTCCACGTCGCCCACCGCGACGCCGCCGCCGTTGTAGTAGTACAGGTAGTTGAGGATGTTGAAGTCGGGGGCCTCGGGGAGCGTGTTGGCGAAGGCCAGGCCGGTGCGCGCCGCGTCCAGCCGCTGGAAGCGGGGCGGGCCGTCGGTGGCGGACGCCGGCGCGCCCTCGCCGGGTGTGCGCTCGCCGGTGCACGCGCCCAGTTGCACCGCCGCGACCACCGCCGCCACCACCGCGACGAGGGCGCGCACAGTCACCGCGCCTGCGCGGTGGGCGCCTGCGCCGAGCGCGCGCGCGTCTGCACCCGCGCCACCACGTGCGCGCCGATGCGCGCCCCCAGCGCCGCCCCGGCCTCGATCGCGTGGCGGTAGTGGATCCCCGCATACAGCCGGCTGATGGCCGCCTCCTGGGCCGCCGCGCGGAAGGAGGGGAACGATCGCACCGGGAGCCCGAAGGGGACCTCGGTGGAGTCGGTGAAGGCGTGGCCGTCGCCATACAGGTCGGTGAGCACCTCGGCGGCGGCGGTGGAGATCACGCTGTGGCCGCTGGGATACTCGGGGAAGGGCGGTGTCTGCAGCAGCGGCTGCCACCCCTCGTCCATCCACCGGTTGATCACCGTCTCCGGGCGCAGGACGGCGGAGCGGTACTTCTCCTCCCACGCGCCGATGAAGCCGTCGGCCAGCGCCACGGCGGTGCGCGCGAACGCCTCGGCGGTGGCGGGGAGCGGGCTGGCCGCCTGCCGCGACACGTGGCTGGCAATCGCCATCCAGTGGCCGCCAGGGGTGATCTTCTTGGTGGCGAACATGGTGTGCCCCTGCACGTGCATCACGTAGGGGTTGCAGTCCCAGAACGCGGCGATGGCGCGCTGCTCGTCGGAGAGCGCGCGGGCCGTCTCGAGCACCTCGCGCGCCTGCCGCATGTAGGCGCTGCCGGGGGCGGTGTCGAAGGGGACGGCCGGGGCGGGGCGGAAGGCGGCGACCGAGTCGAGGGTGAAGGGGCGCAGCGTCCCCCAGTTGGGCTCCACGCCGTCCATGTACGCCGGCGGCGTGGGGATCCACCGGCCCGGGTCGCGCGTGACGCCGTACTTGGGCATGCCGCGCGACTGCAGGTAGCCGTCGGTGGCGGCCCAGGCCAGGATGCGCGCGCCCACGGTGTCGCCATAGGCGGCGGACCGCGCCAGCACGGCGCGCGGGATCCCGGCGTCGGCGAACTGCCGGTCGAGGTGCGCGCGCACGGTGTCCATGCGGTCGCGCGAGAAGGTCAGCTGGCGCCCGACCACCAGGAAGGCGCGCACGGCGGCCACGCCCCAGTGGTGCTCGGCGCCGGCCTCGGGCGCGGGGAGCGCGCCCAACCCCGCCAGCTGCCCCGTGAGGGGGCGGAGGGCGGGATCGGCGTGGCGCGCCGCCTCGTACGCGGCCACGGAGGCGTACGCGTACACGCGGCTCGCCTGCGGCGGGGAGAAGATGTCGTAGACGATGACGCTGGTGAGCGAATCCATCGCCGCGCGGAGCGGCTCGCCGGAGTCGACGTCGGCGCGGCGGGCGGCCGCGGGGGCGCAGGCGGCGGCCGCCGCC
>JBEIJM010000061.1:0-16201 GCA_040380205.1 Gemmatimonadaceae bacterium | reverse complement strand
GTGGGCGCGGGGGCGGCGGCCGGTATCGGGGCGGGCGCAGCCGCAGGTGTCGGGGCGGGCGCAGCCGCAGGCGCCCGCTGGGCGACCGTGAGGGTGGCGGCCAGCGCGGCGGCCTCGCGTGCCGCGGCGGCGCGTCGACCGGCCTCCGGATCGCCCGTGGCGGGGGCGATCGGATCGGTCCCCGGGGGGACCACCGGGGGCGGTGGCCGACGGTCTACCGCATCCAGCTCGCCTCGCGAGCGCCAGCTCATCCCCCAGCCGTACAGCGCCACGAAGGCGAAGACGTCCAGCAGGATGCCGAACAGCAGGTACAGCATCGGCAGCGCCAGCAACGTCAGGTGATGGATCAGGTAGGCGTGCACCGCGACCTTGAGCGGGAGCAGCACGACCAGGTGCGCCAGGATCATCCCGGTCAGCCCCAGCTTCTGCCACCAGCGGAAGTCGAAGACGTTGTACGTGAACGCCGTGCCGAAGGGGACGAGGAACATGACCACGCACCCGAGGTACAGCACCGCCTCCTGGTACCCCTGCAGCGTGTAGGTGAAGGGGGGCGAGGCGAAGGTGAACCAGAGCTGCGCGGTGAGCTGGATCACCGCCATGGCGCGCAGCAGGTAGCCGAAGGGGGTGGCCGCCCCGCGCAGCAGGAGGCCGCAGAGGGCCAGCAGCACCGTCACCAACCACCCCAACAGCAGTCCGGGGGCGCCGGGCCAGGCGGCGCCCGCGGCGAAGGCGGGGAGGTGGACCGTGGCGGGCCCCAGCTCCCACGCGGTGCTGGAGACGCCACCCGGCAGCCCCAGCGGGGCGGCCAGCGCCTGGAAGAACCGGCGCCAGAGTCCCGTGATGGGAGCGTTGAGCAGCGCCAGCGCACCGAGGAAGAGCGCCGGAATCACCAGCAGGTCCACCAGCAGCCACCAGGAGAGCGACAGCCCGATCATGGCCCGGTGGGGGACGATGCGTCCGCCACGGACTCCCAGGCGGTGCAGTTCGCGCAGGCGTCGTTGCCGTTCGACCGCGGCCGCGGACTTGGGCATCTCAGGCCACCTCGCGCAGTCGGTTCAACATCGTGCGCAGCTGGTCGCGCGCCATGCGCCGCGGGGGGCGATGCGCCTCGGCGCCCCGCAGCCGCGCGGCCACGGCGTCGGCAATGCGCACGCCGGCGCGCCCGTCGCCAAAGGGGTTGACCCCCGCGCAACGGGCGCGGTAGAGCGCCCCGTCGGTGAGCAGCTGCGCGGCGCGGTGCATGATGGTGGTGGGGTTGGTTCCCACCAGCTCGCCGAACCCCGCGTCCACCACCTCGGGGCGCTCGGTGAGCTCACGGAGGATGAGGATGGGCTTGCGGAGGGTGGGGACCTCCTCCTGGATGCCCCCCGAATCGGAGAGGACGAACGCCGCGCGGCGCAGCACCTCCAGCAGCTCGGGATAGGGGAGGGGGTCGACCAGGTGCACCCGGGGGGTGCGGGAGAGGCGCCGCACGACCACTTCGCGCACGCGCGGATTGAGGTGCACGGGGAGCACGACGGCCACGTCGGGGTGCGCCTCCACGATGCCCTGCAGGGCGTCGCAGATGGCCTCCAGTTGGTCGCCCTGCGACTCGCGGCGATGCACGGTCACCAGGAGCACGCGCTGGCCGGACCAGTCCACGGCGGCCAGCCCGGGGGTGGCCAAGGCGGCGAGGCGCGGCACCATGCCGATGGCATCCACCACCGTGTTGCCGCTCACCACGATGTCGTCGTCGGGGATCCCCTCGGCCAGCAGGTTGCCGCGCGCGTCGTCGGTGGGGGCGAAGTGCAGCGAGGCCATGCAGGTGGCCACGCGCCGGTTGACCTCTTCCGGAAAGGGGCTGGAGAGGTCGAAGGAGCGGAGCCCGGCTTCCACATGGCCGACGGGGATCCCCTGATAGAAGGCGGAGAGCGCCGCGGCGGTGACGGTGGAGGTGTCCCCCTGCACCAGGAGATACGCGGGGCGCCGGTCCCGGAATACGTCGGTGAGCGCGGTCATCGCGCGGGCGGTGAACACCCCCAGGTCCTGTCCGTTCTGCATGAGCCCCAGGTCGATGTCCGGGGTGATGCCGAAGACGTCCAGCGTCTGCCGGAGCATCTCGCGGTGCTGGGCCGTGGAGATGACCAGCGGTTCCAGCGCGGCGTGCCGTCGGATGGCCTCGATCACCGGGGCCATCTTGATGGCCTCGGGGCGGGTTCCGATGACGAGGGCGACGCGGCTGGGGGGACGTTCGGGCATGGCGGGAAGCCGGGGGAGATGCGGGCCGGCCGTCGTGGTCCGAGGCCGGTGGAAACTCCCTCAGGGACGCCCCGGGGGGTACAGGGGTCACGCCACCGGCCCGGAGCGCCCTGCGCCGCCGCGTGGTCCCCAACGCAAAACCCCGCCCTTGGGGGGCGGGGTGTCACGACGCGGGATGCGGAGGGGCCGTCAGCCCTGGCCTGTCTCGGCCGCTCCCTGGCGCTGCCGGCGGCGGCGCGCCATGGCCCCCACCATCAGCAGCCCCGTGCCCATGAGGGCGTAGGTGGACGGTTCGGGCACCACGGTGGTGGCGTCGAAATTGGCGTCGAGCGTGAGATCCTGCGTGGGCCCGAAGCCGAGGCGGACGTTGTCCACGGCGCCCTCCCAGGCGAGCGGCCAGGCGTTGCCCACGCCCACCCCCACGCCAACCACGCGGACGTCGGTGGTGCCGGCGAGGCACCCGCCGGAGGAGAAGAGGTTGGCGGTGTTGCCGGCGTCGATGCCCCCCTGCCAGAAGGTGAACGAGCCGTTGCAGGCGCCGGCCACGCCGTAGCTGGTGGCATTGCCGGCGGCGTCCACCTGGGTGTACCAGAAGTTGCCGAGGTTCATGCCGCCCTGCCGGACCCACTGGTCGACGGGGGTATAGCCGTTGTAGGCGCCGTGGACGGCGAGCGCCGCCTGATTATAGTAGCCCTCCCAGATCAGCTCGCTGAAGACGTCAGGCTGGCCGGTGCGGACCTCCTGGAGGCGGAGCCGGAAGACGGGGGTCTTGTAGCGCCAGTCGATAGGGGGGATGGGCTGGGTGCCGCCGGCGATGCTGGCCGGCGGATCGTCCCACCCGGGGATGGCCATGCGGTACCAGTCGAACGACATCGCCGAGAGGTTCTGGAGCGATCCGAAGGAGGCGGCGTTGGCGATGGTGGTGGCGAGGTCGCCATCGGCGTATCGGTACCAGAAGGCCCAGTCGGGGTACCCGGCGGCGGCGCCGGTGCCGGTGACGCGGAGCTCAAGGGAGCCGCTGCCGACGTTGCCGAAGCCATTGGAGCAGGCGCCGCTGGCGGCGAGGCCGCAGGGCCAGCGGTCGGTGACTTCGGCGAAGCCGCCCATGCGGGTGTCGGTCACCCAATTGGAGGGATTGCCGAGCTGGGACCATCCGCCGGGGCCGACGACCTGGCCGGCCTGGGCCCATGCGGTCGCGACCGGGGCGGCCACCGCGAGGCACGCGGCGAGGGCGAGGGTGGAGGGGCGCTGGAGACGCGGCAGACGCATGGGAGCCTCGAAGGGGTCAGGGGGAGCTCTCCCGCGGCGCCCGCGTGGGCGGGAGTGCGACGGGAGCGGTCTCGGGTGTAGCAAATCTGGTGCCACGGATTTCCCGGTGGATGCGTGCGGGCGGCGGAGAAAAACCGGGGTGTCGGCGCAACGGAGTGTGGCGTGGCCGCGACAGCGGTTGTGGGGCGGGGCGGGGCGCGGCGGTTGTTGGTGCGGGGGGAGTTGACTTCCGGGGCAGGCTCAGCGAAGATTATGGGCTCTCGCGAAACGCGGGCAGCAAGCGCCAGCGAAACGTGGGCAGCAAACGCCAGCGAAACGCCGGCAGCAAGCGCCAGCGAAAGGCGGGCAGCACGACGGATCAGTTGATCGCAGGGTGTTCGTCGGCACGACGAGCAGCGACACGACAATCAGCGAGACGTTGTCCCGGCGACGGGCGGCGCGCCAGGGTCCCCATCTGCGCGGCAGCGGCGGATGCACCCGGCGGTGGCGGATGGATACCGGCTCCCTTGGGGCGACAGGTCCAGCCGTTTTTTTGCTGGTGGACGCGGCGCTGGCACCGAACGGGTGCGCGTGCGGCGGGCCCTTTTTCCTCAGGCAGACATCGGCGCCGCGCAGGCGGCGCCCCGCATCCCGGACCCATGGCGCGCACCAACCCGCTCGAGCACTACCGCAACATCGGCATCATGGCGCACATCGATGCCGGCAAGACCACGACCACGGAGCGCATCCTCTATTACACGGGGAAGTCGCACAAGCTGGGCGAGGTGCACGAGGGTGCGGCGACGATGGACTGGATGGAGCAGGAGCAGGAGCGGGGGATCACGATCACGTCGGCGGCGACGACCTGTTTCTGGAAGCGGCACGGGCAGTCGCACGAGAAGGGGGAGGGTCCGGAGTACCGGATCAACATCATCGACACCCCCGGGCACGTGGATTTCACGGTCGAGGTGGAGCGGTCGCTGCGCGTGCTGGACGGGGCGTGCGCGCTGCTGGACTCGGTGGCGGGGGTGGAGCCGCAGACGGAGACGGTGTGGCGTCAGGCCGACCGGTACCGCGTGCCGCGGCTGATTTTCTCGAACAAGATGGACCGGGTGGGGGCGAACTTCGACCGTTGCCTGGCGATGATCCGGGACCGGCTGACGAAGCGGGCGTTTCCGCTGCAGCTGCCGGTGGGGTCGGGGGAGACGTTCACGGGGCACATCGACGTCCTGGAGCGCAAGCAGTACATCTTCCACGACGAGACGCTGGGGAAGACGTTCTCGGTGGTGGACGTGCCGGCCGAGTTCCGGGACGCGTGCGAGCTGGCGCGTCACGAGGCGATCGAGGCGGCGGTGGAGCATGACGAGGCGCTGATGGAGAAGTACCTGGCCGGGGAGGAGCTGTCGCTGGAGGAGATCCGCGGGGCGATCCGGGCGGCCACGGTGGCGATGGAATTCGTGCCGGTGCTGTGCGGCGCCTCGTTCAAGAACAAGGGGGTGCAGGCGCTGCTGGACGCGGTGATCGACTATCTCCCGGCGCCGATCGACGTGCCGGCGATCGAGGGGCACCTGCCGCACCACGACGAGACGAAGGCGACGCGCGAGGTGGCGGACAGCGCCCCGTTTGCGGCGCTGGCGTTCAAGATCGCGACGGACCCGTTTGTCGGGAAGCTGACGTTCTTCCGGGTGTACTCCGGGGTGCTGGCGTCGGGGTCGTACGTGTACAACAGCACGAAGGGGAAGCGGGAGCGGATCGGGCGGCTGCTGCAGATGCATGCGAACAAGCGGGACGAGATCGAGGAGGTGCGCGCCGGGGACATCGCGGCGGCGATCGGTCTCAAGGACACGCGGACGGGTGACACGCTGTGCCTGGACGAGGACGAGGCGATCATCCTGGAGGCGATGAAGTTCCCCGCGCCGGTGATCGACGTGGCGATCGAGCCGAAGACGAAGGCGGACCAGGACAAGCTGGCGATCGCGCTGCAGAAGCTGTCGGAGGAGGACCCGACGTTCCGGGTGCGCTCGGACGCGGAGACGGGGCAGACGATCATCGCGGGGATGGGGGAGCTGCACCTCGAGATCATCGTGGACCGGATGATGCGCGAGTTCAAGGTGGACGCGAACGTGGGGCGCCCGCAGGTGGCGTACCGCGAGACCATCAAGAAGCGCGTGGAGAAGGTGGAGGGGAAGTTCGTCCGCCAGTCCGGTGGCAAGGGGCAGTACGGGCACGTGGTCATCAACATGGAACCCAGCGAGCAGGGGCAGGGGTTCGTGTTCGAGGACAAGATCGTGGGCGGGGTGATCCCGCGGGAGTTCATCAACCCGGTCGAGGCCGGGATCAAGGAGGCGCTGGAGACGGGCGTTCTGGCCGGCTACCCGGTGGTGGACGTCAAGGTGCAACTGGTCTTCGGTTCCTACCACGAGGTGGACTCGTCGGAAATGGCGTTCAAGATTGCCGGGTCGATGGCGTTCAAGGAGGCGGCGCGGTCGGCCAGCCCCTGCCTGCTCGAGCCGGTGATGAAGGTCGAGGTCGTGAGCCCGGAGGCCTACATGGGCGACGTCCTCGGCGACCTCTCTTCGCGGCGCGGCAAGATCGGCGGCATGATGCAGCGGGGCGAGGCGCAGGTGATCTCGGCGACCGTGCCGCTTGCCGAGATGTTCGGCTACTCGACGCGCCTGCGCAGCATGTCGCAGGGGCGGGCGGTCTACTCGATGGAGTTCTCGCACTACGAAGAGGTGCCGAAGTCGAAGGCCGAAGAGATCATCAGCAAGGTGAAGGCGTAAGCCTCACCCCTCATTCACTACCCAAGCACAGACAGAACCATGGGCAAGGCAAAGTTCGAGCGGAACAAGCCGCACGTGAACGTGGGTACGATCGGCCACGTCGACCACGGCAAGACCACCACGACCGCGGCGCTGACGAAGATTTCGGCGGACAAGGGGTACGGCACGAAGTACGTGGCGTACGACGAGGTCGCGAAGGCGTCGGAGTCGCAGGGGCGTCGTGACAGCACGAAGATCCTGACGATCGCCACGTCGCACGTGGAGTACGAGACGGCCAACCGGCACTACGCGCACGTCGACTGCCCCGGCCACGCGGACTACGTGAAGAACATGATCACCGGCGCGGCGCAGATGGACGGCGCGATCCTGGTGGTGTCGGCGGTGGACGGCCCGATGCCGCAGACGCGCGAGCACGTCCTCCTGGCGAAGCAGGTGAACGTGCCGAAGGTGGTGGTGTTCCTGAACAAGTGCGACATGGTCGAGGACGAGGAGCTGCTGGACCTGGTGGAGCTCGAGGTGCGCGAGCTGCTGTCGAAGTACGAGTTCGACGGCGACAACGCCCCGGTGATCCGCGGCGCGGCGTACCCGGCGATCCAGGGCGAGCAGAAGTGGATCGACAAGATGCAGGAGCTGTACGACGCGCTGGACACCTACATTCCGGAGCCGGTGCGCGAAGTGGACAAGCCGTTCCTGCTGCCGGTCGAGGACGTGTTCTCGATCACGGGGCGCGGGACGGTGGCCACGGGGCGCATCGAGCGCGGGATCATCAAGGTGGGCGAGGAAGTGCAGCTGGTCGGCTACAATGCCGAGAAGAAGTCGATCGTGACGGGCGTCGAGATGTTCCGCAAGCTCCTGGACGAGGGGCAGGCGGGGGACAACGTCGGGCTGCTGCTGCGCGGCGTGGACAAGAAGGAAATCGAGCGCGGGATGGTGCTGGCGAAGCCGAACTCGATCAAGCCGCACACGAAGTTCACGGCCGAGGTGTACGTGCTGACCAAGGAGGAGGGCGGGCGCCACACGCCGTTCTTCAAGGGGTACCGGCCGCAGTTCTACTTCCGCACGACGGACGTGACCGGGAACATCGAGCTCCCCGAGGGGATGGAGATGGTGATGCCCGGCGACAACGTGACGATGACGATCGAGCTGATCATCCCGATCGCGATGGAAGAGGCGCTGCGCTTCGCCATCCGCGAGGGTGGGCGCACGGTTGGCGCCGGCGTGGTCACCAAGATCCTCGCGTAATCGCGTTCCGCGGCCGCGCGCCGCGCCCCCGGGGATCCCGGGAGGCGCGGCCGCTCGGCCCGGGGCCCCCAACGAGACCCAGTGATGGCCGGACGTATCCGCATTCGCCTCAAGGCCTTCGACCACGCCGTGATCGACCAGGCGTCGGCCGACATCGTGCGCACCGCCGAGAAGACGGGGGCGCAGGTGTCGGGGCCCATCCCGCTCCCCACGAAGACGCAGCGCTGGACGGTGCTCCGGTCGCCGCACGTGGACAAGAAGTCGCGGGAGCAGTTCGAGCTCAAGACGCACAAGCGCGTGATCGACATCCTCGATTCGCGCGCGGGCACGGTGGACGCGCTGACGAAGCTCGACCTGCCGGCCGGCGTGGACGTGGAGATCAAGGTCGAATAGCCCGCCCCCGGCTGGGGCAGGAGCAGGAGCAGGTGCAGGAGCAGGTGCAGGAGCGCCGAGGCGACTCGGCGGTACCGGGGCCCCCGCATGGGGCGGCGGCCTCCACAGTCCAACGGTGCAGCTCCCCGGCGGGGGGCGCCCGCGACTCGTACGGACCACAGGACTCATGATCGGCATCATCGGCAGGAAGCTGGGGATGACCCAGCTCTTCAACGCGCAGGGGCAGCAAGTCCCCTGCACCGTGGTGGAGGCCACGCCCAACCCGGTCACCAAGGTGACCGACGCGGCGTCGGCCGGCTTCGCCGCGGTGGAGCTGGGCTTCGGGGCGCAGCGCGTGGCGCGCGCCAACGCGAAGGGGGAGAAGACGCCCAAGGGGCGTCGCGCGACCAAGGCGGAAGTGGGGCATGCGGCCAAGGCCGGGCTCTCCGCGCCGCCGGCGGTGCTGCGCAGCTTCCGACTGGACGACGCACCCGGGAAGAACCCGGAGGTGCCGTCGTACACGCTCGGCGACCTGGTGACGGTGGCCATCTTCGCCCCGGGGGAGCGGGTGAAGGTGACCGGGACGTCGAAGGGGCGCGGGTTCCAGGGCGTGGTGAAGCGCCACGGGTTCGGGGGCGGCCCCAACACGCACGGCAACACCAAGCACCGGAAGCCCGGCTCGATCGGCGCGGGCACGGATCCGTCGCGCGTGATCAAGGGGAAGAAGATGCCCGGGCATTACGGCGCGGCGCAGCACACCGCGGTCGGGCTGCGGGTGGAGAAGGTGGACGCGGAGCGCAACCTCATTTATCTGCGCGGCAGCGTGGCGGGGCCGACCAACGGCATCGTCTGCGTGCGGAAGCAGGGCTGACCATGACGGCTGAGACGCAGGCTTTCGAGGCGCCGGTGTACACGGCGCAAGGGACGCGGGGCGGGGTTCGCGCGCTGCCCCCCGAGATCTTCACGGGCGTGGTGAACGTCCCGGTGATGCACCAGGCGGTGAAGGCGTTCCTCGCCAACCGCCGCCAGGGGACGGCGAAGACCAAGACCCGCGGCGAGGTGACGGGCGGCAACCAGAAGCCCTGGAAGCAGAAGGGGACCGGTCGGGCGCGGCAGGGGTCGACGCGCGCGCCGAACTGGCCCGGGGGCGGCACGGTGTTCGGCCCGCAGCCGCGCTCGTACACGCAGCATGTGCCCAAGCAGGTGAAGGCGCTGGCGCGCAGCAGCGCGCTGAACGCCCGGGCCCGCGAAGGGGCGGTGCTGGTGGTGGAGGCGCTGGACTTCGCGGCGCCCAAGACGCAGGCGATGGCGCAGCTGCTGGCCAAGCTGGGGGTGGGGGCGCAGAAGGTGCTGGTGCTCACCCACGGGGCCAAGCCGGCCGTCTACAAGAGCGCGCGGAACCTGCCGGCGGCGCACGTGATGCCGTTCCGGGACGCGAGCACCTACCACATCCTCTGGTCGGACGTCGTCGTGGTGGAAGCCGCGGCGCTGGCCGGCGGGGAGGGCTGAGGGCGATGGCGACGATTCACGAGACCATCCTGCGGCCGGTCATCACCGAGCGCAGCTCGGCGGCCTACCAGGACCGCGGGGAGTACACGTTCATGGTGGCGCCAGGCGCCAACAAGTACGCCATCAAGGCGGCGATCGAGACCCTGTTCGGGGTCAAGGTGACCGGGGTGTGGACCTCGAACGCGCGGGGGAAGGCGCGGCGGGTCGGGCAGTCGGTCGGTCGCCGTCCCCACACGAAGAAGGCGATCGTGACGCTGCGCGCAGGCGACAGCATCCCGGTCTTCGAGGGCTGAGGCGATGGGGATCCGTCAATTCAAGCCGGTGAGCAAGGGCTCCCGGTTCCGGTCGGTGTCGGACTTCGCGGAGATCACGCGGTCGACGCCGGAGAAGTCGCTGGTGGAGCCGCTGCCGAAGTCGGGCGGCCGTGACAACCACGGCCACATCGCGATGCGCCGCATCGGCGGCGGGCACAAGAAGATGTACCGCGTGATCGACTTCCGGCGGGACAAGCACGGGATGCCGGCGGTGGTGGCGCACATCGAGTACGACCCGAACCGCTCGGCGCGCATCGCGCTGCTGCAGTACGCGGACGGGGAGAAGCGCTACATCCTGCACCCGAAGGGGCTCAAGCAGGGGGACACGGTGGTGGCGGGCCCCGGGTCGGATGTGCGGACCGGGAACTCGATGCCGCTGAAGGAGGTCCCGCTGGGGACGTCGGTGCACAACATCGAGCTCAAGATCGGCAAGGGCGGCCAGATGGCGCGCTCGGCGGGGACCTTCGCGCAGGTGGTGGCGAAGGAGGGGGACTACGTGACGCTGCGGCTGGCCAGCACGGAGATGCGCCTGGTGCACGGGCGGTGCATGGCGACGATCGGCGAGGTGGGGAATGCCGAGCACGAGCTGCAGTCGCATGGCAAGGCGGGCAAGAGCCGCTGGCTCGGGAAGCGGCCGAAGGTGCGCGGCGAGGTGATGAACCCGGTGGACCACCCGCACGGCGGGCGGACGCGCGGCGGGCGGAACGTGGTGAGCCCGTGGGGCAAGCCGGAGGGCGTCAAGACGCGCAACAAGAAGAAGGCGTCCCAGCGCCTGATCGTGCGCGGCCGCAAGCGCGGCCGAGCCACCCAGTAACCCCCGCGAGGCCGAGCCGACATGTCGAGGAGCATCCGGAAGGGGCCGTTTGTGGCGGAGCGCCTGGAGGGCAAGGTGCTGGCGATGAACGCGCGCAACGAGAAGAAGGTGGTGAAGACCTGGAGCCGGGCGAGCACCATCCTCCCCGAGTTCGTGGGGCACACGTTCGCGGTGCACAACGGGAACAAGTTCATCCCGGTGTACGTGACGGAGAACATGGTGGGGCACAAGCTCGGGGAGTTTTCGCCGACGCGCCTGTTCCGCGGCCACGCGGGGCAGAAGGCGGACGCGAAGAAGCCCGGCGGGAAGGGGGGCAAGTAGGATGGCGACCAAGACCGGAATCGAGGCGCGGGCGATCCAGCGCACGGCTCGGCAGAGCCCCTACAAGATGCGGCTGGTGATCGACCAGATCCGCGGCAAGCGGGTGAACGAGGCGCTGGCGCTGCTGCAGTTCTCGAAGAAGCACGCGGCGGTGCAGATCGGGAAGACGCTGGCGAGCGCGGTGGCGAATGCGGAGCAGGCGGCCCGTGCGGCGAACGCCGCGCTGGACGTGGATGTGCTGGTGGTTGTGAAGGCCATTGTCAACGAGGGGCCCAAGCTGAAGCGCTGGACGCCGGCCGCGATGGGGCGGGCGACACCGATGCTGAAGCGGACGAGCCACGTCGAGATCACCGTGGCGGAGGCGGTGCGCTGATGGGACAGAAGACGAATCCGATCGGGTTCCGGCTGGGGATCACGAAGCCCTGGCGGTCGACCTGGTACGCGAAGAAGGAGATGCCGGCGCTCCTGAAGGAGGACGCGCTGCTGCGGAAGTACCTGAAGGCGCGCCTGGAGAACGCGGCGATCGCGGACGTGACGATCGAGCGGAAGCCCGGCAAGGTGGTGGTGACGATCCACACGGGGCGTCCCGGGGTGGTGATCGGGAAGAAGGGCGCCGAGGTGGACAAGCTGCGCGACGAGCTGGCGCAGCTGACGGGGAAGGAGGTCGGGATCAACGTGGACGAGATCAAGCGCCCGGAGGTGGAGGCGCAGCTCGTGGCGGACAACATCGCGGCGCAGCTGTCGCAGCGCATCAGCTTCCGGCGGGCGATGAAGCGGGCGGTGCAGGGGGCGATGCGGATGGGGGCGCTGGGGATCAAGGTGAAGGCTGGCGGGCGCCTGGGCGGGGCGGAGATCGCGCGGGTGGAGGGGTACCATGAGGGGCGGGTGCCGCTGCACACGCTGCGGGCGGACATCGACTACGCGACGAGCACGGCGCGGACGACCTTTGGCGCCATCGGCGTGAAGGTGTGGATCTTCAAGGGGGAGATCGTCGACGACCGCCGCGGGAAGACCTATTCCACCGGTTCCTGAGGAGGCCACGCGATGCTGAGCCCGAAGCGGGTCAAGTTCCGCAAGATGTTCAAGGGGCGCACCACGGGGCTGGCGTACCGGGGCGCGGAGGTGTCGTTCGGCCACTACGGGCTGCAGGCGCTGGAGCCCGGGTGGGTGACGAGCCGGCAGATCGAGGCGTGCCGCGTGGCGATGACGCGGCACATCAAGCGCGGCGGGAAGGTGTGGATCCGGGTGTTCCCGGACAAGCCGGTGACGAAGAAGCCGGCGGAGACGCGCATGGGGAAGGGGAAGGGCTCGCCGGAGCTGTGGGTGGCGGTGGTGAAGCCCGGGCGGGTGCTGTTCGAGATCGAAGGGGTGTCGAAAGAGCTGGCGGAGACGGCCATGGCGCTCGCGTCGGCGAAGCTGGGGCTCAAGACCAAGTTCGTGGCGCGCGAGGAGGCGGTGACCCATGAAGGCTGACGAGATCCGGGCGCTGGCGGACGCGGAAGTGGCGGCGCGCCTGGCGTCGCTGGAGGAGGAGCGGTTCCGCCTGCGGTTCCGCAGCGGCACGGAGGCGCTTGAGCAGCCGCTGCGCCTGCGCAGCATCCGGCGCGACATAGCGCGCCTGAAGACGGTCCAGCGCGAGCGGCAGCTCGCGACGGGCCGGTAACCGGGGATCCGAGCGATGGCAGAGACGACGAACGCGGGCGCCGAGCACGGCGCCGCCGAGGCCCGGCCGGCGCGCAAGGTGCGCACGGGGCTGGTGGTGAGCGACAAGATGGACAAGACCGTGGTGGTGCGGATCGACCGCCGCATGCCCCACCCCCAGTACGGGAAGATGATGACGCGGACCCGCAAGCTGAAGGCGCACGACGAGGGGAACGCGGCGAAGGTGGGGGACCTGGTGCGCATCATGGAGACCCGGCCGCTGTCGAAGGACAAGCGGTGGCGCGTGGTCGAGATCGTCGAACGCGCACGGTGAGGACCCGGCCATGATCCAGCAGGAATCGGTGGTGAAGGTGGCGGACAACAGCGGCGCGAAGCGCGCGCTGGTGATCCGGGTGCTGGGCGGGACGCGCCGGCGCTACGCGGGGCTCGGGGACCGGGTCATCGTGGCGGTGAAGGACGCGCTCCCGAACGGGACGGTGAAGAAGTCGGACGTGGCGCGGGCCGTGGTGGTGCGGACGGTGAAGGAGACGCGCCGGAAGGACGGCAGCTACATCCGGTTCGACGAGAACGCCGTGGTGATCATCAACGACAATGGGGAGCCGAAGGCGACGCGCATCTTCGGGCCGGTGGCCCGCGAGCTGCGCGAGAAGCGGTACATGAAGATCGTGTCGCTGGCCCCCGAGGTGCTCTGAGATGCGGAAGAACGTCTACTACCGGACGGACCGGGGGCAGCGCCTGGGGGCGGGGCGCCACGCGGCGAAGGCGGCGCGCGAAGTGATCCACGTGACCAAGGGGGACACGGTCCGGGTGATGCGCGGCGACGACAAGGGGAAGGAGGGGAAGGTCCTCCAGGTGTACCCCAAGACGGGGCGCGTGAAGGTGGAGGGGATCAACATCGTCAAGAAGCACCGGAAGGCGCGGACGGCGGAGGAGCAGTCGGGGATCATCGAGATGCCCGCGCCGATGCATGCGTCGAACCTGATGCTGCTGGACAGCAAGACGGGGCAGCCGACGCGGACGCGGGTGCGGATGGACCGTGACGGGACGAAGGAGCGGATCGGGGTCAAGAGCGGCCAGGCGATCCCTCGGGCGCGCTGACGGAGCACAGGAGCCATGGCGACCAAGGACAAGGCCGGCGGCAAGACCGCGGCGAAGGGCGGCGCGAAGGGGGGCGGGAAGCCCGCCGGCGCGGCCAAGGGCGGGGCGAAGGGCGGCGGGAAGGCGGGGAAGGCGGGCGCGTCGCGCCAGGCCGCCGACTTCACGAAGCGGGAGCACGCCGGGGCGGGGCTGGCGCCGGTGGCGCCGCGCCTCAAGACGCACTACGAGCAGGTGGTGCGGGGGGCGCTGGCGACGCAGTTCGGCTTTGCGAACCCGCACGAGGTGCCGTCGCTGACGAAGATCGTGCTCAACTGCGGGGTGGGCGAGGCGGTGAAGCAGCCCAAGCTGCTGGACGTGGTGGTGGAGGAGCTGGCGCTGATCACCGGGCAGAAGCCGGTGCGGCGGAAGGCGAAGAAGTCGATCTCGAACTTCGGGCTGCGCGAGGGGCAGGACATCGGCGCCTCGGTGACGCTGCGCGGGGCGCGGATGTGGGAGTTCCTGGACCGGTTCGTGACGGTGGTGTGCCCGCGCATCCGCGACTTCCGCGGGCTGGGGACCAAGTCGTTCGACGGGCGGGGGAACTACACGATGGGGATCAAGGAGCAGATGATCTTCCCCGAGATCAACTACGACATGGTGGAGCAGATCCACGGGATGGACCTGACGTTCGTGACGACGGCGACCAAGGACGCGCATGCGTTCGCTCTGCTGCACCAGCTCGGGATGCCGTTCCGCGGCGACGAGAAGCCGGTGACGCCGCGCGTGGCGCAGCCCGGCGCCGCCGCCTGACCCCCGACGAGCGAGACGACGACGCATGGCGAAGACGAGCAAGCTGGCGCGGAATGCGCAGCGGCAGGCGCTGGCGGAGCGGCACGCGCCGCGCCGGGCGCAGTTGAAGGCGGTGATCCGGAACCCGAAGAGCACGGACGAGGAGCGGCAGGCCGCGTACGCGGCGCTGCGCAAGCTCCCGCGCGATTCGTCGCCGACGCGGATCCGGAACCGCTGCAGCATGTCGGGGCGCCCCCGGGCGTTCCTCCGGCACTTCGGCCTCAGCCGCATTGCGCTGCGCGAGATGGCCCTGAACGGGCTCATCCCGGGCGTGCGCAAGGCGAGCTGGTGAGCCGCTGACCTTTCCTCCTACCCGGTCCGTCCCGCGGGGACGGATACCCTAGGACCCCAATTCTCCCATGAGCCTCAACGATCCCATCGCCGACATGCTGACGCGCCTGCGCAACGCGTGCGCGTCGCGGCACCGCCGCGTGGACATGCCGGCGTCGAAGATGAAGCTGGAAATCGCGCGCATCCTGAAGGAGCACGACTTCATCCAGGACTACCGCACGGTGGAGACGGAGGAGGGGAAGCCGCTCCTCCGCGTGGTGCTGAAGTACGCGCACGGCGGGCAGTCGGTGCTGCGCGAGGCGAAGCGCGTGTCGACCCCCGGGCTGCGGAAGTACGTGGGGGTGGGCGAGATCCCGCGGGTGCGGAACGGGCTGGGGATGGCGATCCTGAGCACGTCGCGCGGGGTGATGTCGGACCGGCAGGCGCGCGCCGCGAACACCGGGGGCGAGCTGCTCGCCCTCGTGTGGTAAGGGGGCGCTGACATGTCGCGCATTGGCAAGCGCCCGATTCCGGTTCCGGCCGGGGTGACGGTGGCGATCGACGGGAGCCGGATCACGGTGAAGGGGCCCAAGGGCGAGCTGTCGCGGACGCTCCCCGGGGAGATCGCGGTGGCGCAGGAGGGGGCGGAGCTGCGGGTGACGCGCCCGTCCGACGAGGAGCGGCACAAGGCGATGCACGGGCTGTCGCGCACGCTGGTGGCCAACATGGTGGACGGCGTCACGCAGGGGTTCGCGAAGACGCTGGAGATCACGGGGGTCGGGTACAAGGCGGAGATCAAGCCGTACGGCGCGCTGCTGTCGCTGGGGTTCTCGCACCAGATCGAGTACCAGGCGCCGGCGGGGGTGACGATCACGGCCCCCAACCCGACGACGGTGGTGATCGCCGGGACGAGCAAGGAGCTGGTGGGCCAGGTGGCGGCGGAGATCCGCAGCTTCCGGAAGCCGGAGCCGTACAAGGGGAAGGGCGTGAAGTACCAGGGTGAGGTGATCCGGCGGAAGGCCGGCAAGGCCGGAGGCAAGTAATGGCAAAGATCGCGATCCCGCGGACGGCGGCGGAGCGGCGGCAGCGCCGCCACCTGCGCGTGCGCAAGACGGTGACGGGGACGGCGGAGCGGCCGCGGCTGGTGGTGTTCCGCTCGCTGAAGCACATCTACGCGCAGGTGGTGGACGACGCCGCGCAGCGGACGCTGCTGACGGTGGGCGACCAGGGGATGGACGGCACGAAGTCGGAGCGCGCGCTGGCGGTCGGTCGGCTGGTCGCCGAGCGGGCGAAGGCAGCGGGCGTGGCCAAGGTGGTGTTCGATCGTGCCGGTTACCAGTACCACGGCCGGGTGAAGGCCGTGGCCGATGGCGCCCGCGAGGGCGGCCTGGAGTTCTGACGATGAACGCAACGGGGATGGGGGGCGCGCCGGGTGGTAGCGCCCGCAGTGGCGGCGGTCGCGGTGGTCGCGGCGGCCCGGGTGGCGGCCGCGGGCGCGGCGG
>JBEIJM010000060.1:0-16265 GCA_040380205.1 Gemmatimonadaceae bacterium | reverse complement strand
CGTTTGGCGGTGACCGCGAGGGGCGGCCGTCGCGTCCGTCGTTTGGCGGTGACCGCGAGGGGCGGCCGTCGCGCCCGTCGTTTGGCGGTGACCGCGAGGGGCGGCCGTCGCGCCCGCCGTTTGGCGGTGACCGCGAGGGGCGGCCGTCGTTTGGCGGGGGCAAGGGGCGTCCGCCTCGCGCTGACGAGGAGCGCCGCGCCTTTGGTGACCGTCCCGCGCGCGAGCGCGTGGAAGGGCGCAGCGAGTGGCAGGCGCGCGGTGAGCGGCTGGCCCACAGCAAGCGGCCGTTTCCCCCCCGCCGCGCCCCCGGGCGCGGGGCTGACGACCAGGGGTAACGCCGTGAGGAAGGACGCATGAGCCTGGGCGGCGGCTTCGTGACCTCCGGCGGATGGCTGGAGGTCATTGCCGGGTCGATGTTTTCCGGCAAGACCGAGGAGCTGATGCGCCGGGTGCGACGGGCCACCATCGCCCGCAAGCGGGTGCAGGTGTTCAAGTCGCACCTGGACGACCGGTACGCCGGGTTGTGGGCAGTGTCCAGCCACGACCGGCGCACCGTCGAGGCGGTCCCCGTGGACTCCTCGGCGCAGATCCTCCTGCGCCTGGATCCGATGGCACAGGTGATCGCGATCGACGAGGCGCAGTTCCTGGACGGTGGGCTGGTGGCGGTGGCCACCAGCCTGGCCGACCGGGGGCGGCGCATTATCCTGGCGGGGATCGACACCGATTTCCGCGGGGAGCCGTTTGGCTGCATGCCGCAGCTCATGGCCGCCGCCGAGGTGGTGGACAAGCTGCACGCCATCTGCGTGATGTGCGGGGCGCCGGCCAGCCGCACGCAGCGCCTGCTGGACGGCAAGCCGGCCCCCTACGAGTCGCCGGTGATCATGGTGGGCGCGGCCGACAGCTACGAAGCCCGGTGCCGGGCCTGTCACCAGGTGCCGCGGCGCGACGAGGGGCAGCAGCAGCTGCTGTAGCCGAAGGGCCCGCACGCGCGGTTGGGCGGCCGTGCGGCCCCGTCACGGCAGGCCGCGCCGGGGCCGCACGGCCGCTACGCCACGGCGGGAAAGCAGAGCCGGATGACCGTGCCCTGGTCGGGCACCGAGTCGCACTCGATGAAGCCGCGCGCCTGGTGCACCATCCCCTGCACCACCGCCAGCCCAAGCCCGCGCCACCCGCCGGCGCGCGCGGTGGACGAATACGGCTCGAAGAGGCGGCGACGCATCGCCTCGCCGATCGCCGAGCCGGTGTCCCGCACCTCGAGCACCGCCCACGGCGCCGCGGCGCCGCCGCTGGGGGCCGCGCGCAGCTCCACGTCACTGCGCACCGTCACCGTGCCGCCGGCGGGCATGCGCTGACACGCATGCTCCACCAGCGCCAGCAACGCGTCGTGCAGCTCCCGGCGGTCCAGCGCCGCGGCCACCCGTTCCGGGGCCAGCACCGGCACCACGGACACCGTGGCCGGCAACGCCGCCGCCACCAGGGGGAGGACCTCCGACAGGAACGCCCCCATGTCGAGCGGCTCCACCGACAGGAACTGCCGCCGGCCGATGGTGAGCAGGTGCCGCGTGAGCTGCGTGGCGCGCGCCGAGGCCCGCTCCACCGCCGTCACTTCGTCGGCCAGCGGCGACTCCGGGGGGATGGCCTGCTGCAGGAACTCGGTGCCGCCCCGGATGACGGTGAGCAAGTTGTTGAACTCGTGCGCGATGCCCCCCGCCAGCTGGGCCACCACCTCCAGCCGCTGCGCCTCGCGCAGCCGCTCCTCGCCGGCGCGCGCTTCCGTCACGTCGGCAAACACCGTCACCGCGCCCGCCGGGCGCGCATCGTCGCCCAGGAGCAGCGGATCGGAGGTGACCTGGATCCAGCTGCGCACCCCGTCGCCGCGACGAATCCCCATGAGTGCCGCCGGCTGCGCGATCCCCGTGCGGAGCGCCTCCATCTCGGGGTGCGTGTCCTCGGTCCACGGTGAGCCGTCGGCGTGCACCGCGTCCCACTCCCGCGTGAAGGGGGCCAGCCCGGCCAGCTGCTCGCCGGTGAGCCCCAGGATGCGCTCCGCCGCCACGTTCCAGTTGCGCACCGTGCCGGTGGCATCGTGCACCACCACGCCGTCGCGCATGGACTGAATGACCGCGCGGAAACGCGCCTCCGAGGCGCGCAGCTCCCGCTCCGCGCGCACCCGGTCGGAGACGTCCTGGATGATGACATGCCACACCGGCCGGCCGGCCACCTCCACCGTGCCGATCCCCAGCTCCACGGGGCGCACCGCCCCCCCGGCGGTGCGGTGCTCGCGGATCACGCGGGCCCCGGCGTCGGTGGCCACCCGTGCCATCTCCTCGCGCCACTGCACCACCGTCACCGCCTCCAGGTCGGCCGCCAGCATCCCCTGCATCGTCTCCCGCGACCACCCGTAGAACGCCTCGGCCGCCGGGTTCACATCCACCAACCGGGCCGTCTCGGCGTCGGCCAGCAGCTGGATGGCGCCGTGGTGCTCGAACAGCTGGCGGTGCCGCGCCTCGCTGGCCTCCAGCGCCAGCTGCTGCGCCAGGCGCACGCTGACATCGCGCGAGGCGATGGCGATGGTGTCGGCGTCCACCGGGAGCACCTGCCGCTGCAGCCACCGATCGGGTTCCCCCGGCAGTGGCGCATGCAGCGTGCGCTCCAGCGGGCGCTGCGTGGCCGCCACGGCGCAGCACTGCTCCCACAGCCCCCACGCGGCGCTCTGCTGAAACAGGGTCAAGAGGGCGCCCCCGGCCAGCCCCTCGCGGGACAGGCCGGCAATGGTGGCGGCCCGCGTGTTGGCGTCCAGCACGGTGAAGCCGGTCACGGCGCCGGCGGCGTCCCGCTCCACCCGGGCGATGACGATGGCGTCCAGCCCCGCGTCGAGCATGGCGCGGAGCAGCCGCTCCGACGCCCCGGGGCCCGTAGCGTCCGGGGCCGGGGGGGGCGGGGGAACGGGGGCGTCGGCGGTCGGCGTGGGCACCATGGAAAGCTGTACCCGGCACCCCGGGGTGGCGATCCCTCCGGAGCGGGCACCCCGGAACGCGCCCCCCGTACCCGCCCCGTGACGGTCCCCCCGGGGTCGGCGTCCTAAGGGTGATGCGGCGCCACCCTCCCACCCCTGCCCTGCTCCGCCCATGGGCGTGATCGCCACCTTGCTGGTGCACGAAGCCCGTCTCGCGCGGCTGCGTGCCGCCGCGCGAGACCGGTACCGGTTCGTGCCCTGTGAAGACTGGACCTCGCTTACGCGCGCCTGCGAACGCGGAGCGGTGAGCCTGGTGGTGTTCGACCTGTACGTGGACGGCCGCGCCGACTTTGAACGGGTGCGCCAGCTGCGGCTGCGGCTGCCGCGCGCGGCGCTGGTGGCGTACGTGGAGGTGACCCGGGAGCGGGCGCGCGAGATGTTTGACGCCGGGCGCGCGGGGATCGACGCCCTCGTGGTGGCCAACGAGACCGACACGCCGCAGCAGCTGGCGGCGCTGCTGGACCAGGCGGAGGCGCGCAGCGTGTCCAGCCTGCTGCGCCCGCACCTGGCGGAGCTGCGCAGCGTGGTGCGTGACGCGGTGATGCTGTCGGTGACGCGCGCCCACGAGCGCCTCACCCCCGACGCCCTGGCCCGCCAGATCGCCGTGTCGCGGCGCCTGCTCTCCAAGCGGCTGGAGGGGGCGCAGCTGCCGCCGCCGCACCAGCTGCTCACCTGGGGGCGCCTGATCGTGGCGGCCAGCATGCTGGAGCATGGCACGCGCAGCGCCGACAGCGTGGCCGGCGCGCTGGACTTCCCCTCGGGGAGCGCCTTCCGCAACACCTGCCAGCGGTACCTGGGGTGCACGCCGCACCAGATCCGCCTGCGGGGCGGCGCGGCGTGGGTGGTGCAGGAGCTGCTGGTCAACCGGGAGAAGCGGCGCGTCATCCACGAGGTGGACGAGGACGCCCACGACATCGCCGCGGCCTGACGCGCCGCCGGCCTGTCCCGTACGCCCCCCCTCGCCCCGCCCCGTGCGGGGTGAGACGTTTCCGGGGATGCCCGCCCCGCCCCCGCCCCCCCTGCACGTCGCGCTCACCGGCAACATCGCCAGTGGCAAGAGCACCGTGGCCCGCCTGCTGGCGACCCATGGTGCCACCGTCATCGATGCCGACCAGCTGGCGCGCGAGGTGGTGGCCCCCGGCACCCCCGGACTGGCCGCCGTGGTGGACACCTTCGGGGCGGCGGTGCTGGCCGCCGACGGCACCCTGGACCGGGGGGCGCTCCGGCAGCGGGTGTTCCGCGACCCGGCCGCCCGGCAGGCGCTCAACGCCATCGTGCACCCGGCGGTGGCGCGGCTGCGGGAGGCGCGGGTGGCGGAGGCGGTTGCGGCGGGGGCGCGCGTCATCGTCTCGGAGATCCCGCTGCTGTTCGAGGTGGGGCTGGAGCACGCCTTTGCCGGGGTGATCCTGGTGGACGCCCCGGTGGCGGTGCGGCTGGCGCGGCTGGTGCGCGACCGCGGGCTCGCCGAGGCGGAGGCGCAGGCGATGATCGACGCCCAATGGCCGGCCGACCGGAAGCGGGCTGGCGCCACCTGGGTCATCGACAACGACGGCCCGCCTGCGCAGCTTCCAGAGCGGGTGGCCGCCCTCTGGTCCGCCCTGCTGGCCCAAACCGCCGTTTCCGCCCCTCCACCCGGAGTCTCGTCCGTGTCGAACATCCCCGGCCACCTGCAGTTCACCAAGGACCACGAATACGTCACCGCGGCCGACGGCGACGGCGTCGTCACCATCGGCATCACCGACTTCGCGCAGGGAGAGCTGGGGGACATCGTCTTCGTGGACCTCCCCAAGCCCGGCGCGTCGTTCGGGGCGCACGACGTGTTCGGCACGGTGGAGGCGGTGAAGGCCGTCTCCGAGCTGTACATGCCGGTGGCCGGCGAAGTGGTGGCGATCAACGGCCGCCTGGACGGCGAGCCGGCGCTCATCAACAGCGACCCGTACGGGGACGGCTGGATGATCAAGGTGCGCCCCACCGGGGGTGACGACGGGCTGATGGACGCGGCCGCCTACCGCGCGCTGCTGGGGGGCTGACCCCGAACGGCCGCGCGGGTGCGAGGGGCCGCGCCCCCCGCACCCGCGTCAGGGCGACGGCGGGCGGTTACTCGGCCGCGGCGGTGCCGGCGTACGCCTCCAGCGGCGGGCAGGCGCACACCAGGTTGCGGTCGCCGAAGGCGCTCTCAATGCGGCTCACCGCGGGCCAGAACTTGCGCGCCCGGGTCCACGCGGTGGGGTACGCCGCCTGCTGGCGCGAGTAGGGGCGCGTCCAGGCGTCGGCGGTCACCACCGCCGCCGTGTGCGGCGCATGCGACAGCACGTTGTCGCCGCGCGGGACCTCCCCGCGCTCCACCGCCGCGATTTCCTCGCGGATCCCGATCATCGCCTCGATGAAGCGGTCCAGTTCCGCCTTCGACTCGCTCTCCGTGGGCTCCACCATCATGGTCCCCGCCACCGGGAACGACATGGTGGGGGCGTGGAAGCCGTAGTCCATGAGCCGCTTGGCGAGATCCTCGACCTCCACGCCGGCGGAGGCCTTGAAGCCGCGGGTGTCCAGGATGCACTCGTGCGCCACCAGCCCGTTCTGTCCGCGGTAGAGCACGGGGTAGTGCCCCTCGAGGCGCTTGGCCACGTAGTTGGCGCTGAGGATGGCCACCTTGGTGGCGTCGGCCAGCCCCTCGCCGCCCATCATCCGGATGTAGGCGTACGAGATGGGAAGGATGCTGGCACTCCCCCACGGCGCGGCCGACACGGGGCCGATGGCCTGCGTCCCGCCGGTGGCCACCACCGGGTGCCCGGGGAGGAAGGGAACCAGCTGCGGCGCCACGCCGATGGGGCCCATGCCGGGACCGCCGCCGCCGTGCGGGATGCAGAAGGTCTTGTGCAGGTTGAGGTGGCAGACGTCGGCGCCCAGGTCACCCGGGCGCGACACGCCCACCATGGCGTTCATGTTGGCGCCGTCCATGTACACCTGCCCGCCGTGGGCGTGGATGAGCGCCGTGATCTCGGTGATGCGCGCCTCGAAGACCCCGTGCGTGCTGGGATAGGTGACCATCAGCGCGCCCAGCGTGTCGCGATGCTGCTCCGCCTTGGCGCGCAGGTCGTCCACGTCGATGTTGCCGTCGGCGTCGGTCTTCACCACCACCACCTGGAAGCCGGCCATGACCGCGCTGGCGGGGTTGGTGCCGTGCGCCGACTGCGGGATGAGGCACACGGTGCGGTGCGCCTCGCCACGCGCGCGGTGGTACGCGCGGATCACCAGCAGCCCCGCGTACTCCCCCTGCGACCCCGCGTTGGGCTGCAGCGACACCGCGGCAAACCCGGTCACCTCGGCCAGGTCCCGCTCCAGCCGCGCGAACAGCGCCGCGTACCCCTCGGCCTGCGCCGGCGGCGCGAACGGGTGCAGCCCGCCGAAGCCGGGCCACGTCACCGGGATCATCTCGGTGGTGGCGTTGAGCTTCATGGTGCACGACCCCAGCGGGATCATGCCGTGCACGAGGGAGAAGTCCTTGGCCTGCAGCGCGTGCAGGTACCGCAGCATGTCCGTCTCGGCGTGGTACCGGTGGAACGTGGGGTGCGTCAGGAAGGCGGTGGTGCGGGCGAACCGCTCGTCGTAGCGGTCGTCCACGCCGGCCGCCACCTCGTCCACCGTGAACGCCGCGGGGGCGCCCAGGTTGAACACCGCCCACAGCTCGGCGAGGTGCGCCGGGGTGGTGGTCTCGTCCAGCGCCACGGTGAGCGTGCCGGGCTCCAGCACACGCAGGTTGATCCGGCGGGCGGCGGCGGCGGCCAGGATGTCCTCCTGCCCGTGCGCCCCCACCTCCACGCGGACGGTGTCGAAGTACTGGTCGTGCGTGATGGCGAAGCCCAGGCGCTCCAGCCCCGCCGCCAGCGTGGCGGCCAGCGCGTGCACGCGCCGCGCCATGCGCACCAGCCCGTCGGGGCCGTGGTACACGGCGTACATCCCCGCCATCACCGACAGCAGCACCTGCGCGGTGCACACGTTGCTGGTGGCCTTCTCGCGGCGGATGTGCTGCTCGCGCGTCTGCAGCGCCATGCGCAGCGCGGGCGCCCCCTCGGCATCGCGCGAGACGCCGATGATGCGCCCCGGCAGCAGGCGCTTGAACTCGTCGCGGGTGGCCAGGAAGGCCGCGTGCGGGCCGCCGTACCCCATGGGCACGCCGAAGCGCTGGCTGCTCCCCACGGCGATGTCGGCGCCCCCACTCCCCCGGCGGCGCCAGCAGGCACAGCGCCAGCAGGTCGGTGGCCACCGTGACCAGCGCGCCGGCGGCGTGCGCCGCCTCGCACACGCCGCGCAGGTCGCGCACCAGCCCGTCGGTGCCCGGGTACTGCAGCAGCACGCCGAACACCGTCGCGTCGGGGGCCATGGCGTCGGGGGACGCCACCACCACGCGCGCCCCGCGCGCCTCGGCGCGGGCCCGCACCACCTCGATCGTCTGCGGATGGCAGTCGTCGGCCACCAGGAACACGTCGCGCGTGGCGCTCCCGCGCGCCGCCTGGCACAGCGCCATCGCCTCGGCCGCCGCGGTCGCCTCGTCCAGCAGCGACGCGTTGGCGATGGGGAGCCCGGCCAGCTCGGACACCATGGTCTGGTAGTTGAGCAGCGCCTCCAGGCGCCCCTGCGCGATCTCCGCCTGGTACGGCGTGTACGCCGTGTACCACGCGGGGTTCTCCATCACGTTGCGCAGGATCACCGGCGGCACGTGGGTGCCGTGATAGCCCATCCCCAGGAACGACGTCCACCGCTCGTTGCGGTCGGCCAGCGCCTGCAGCTCGGCCAGCACCTCGGGCTCGCTCACCGGCTCGCCGGTGGCCAGGGTGCCGCGGAAACGGATCGCCTCGGGGACGACGGCGTCGATGAAGGCGTCCAGGGAGTCGTACCCCAGCGCGGCCAGCATCGCCTGCTGCTCCTGCGCGGAGGGGCCGATGTGCCGGGGACGGAAGGCGTCGACCGCGAAACGGTCGGCTGGGGCGGTGCGGGTGGCCATGTCCAGTGCTCGGAAGCGGGGAATCCCGCGGAACGATAGTGAGGGAGGGCGCCCGCGCCGCGCGGTGCGCCACAGCCCGATAAAGTTAATGCGGATGCACGCCACGCCCCCCCTCCCCCTCCCCGACCGCTGGGCGGTCCGCCGCGACCCCCCGGGGGACGGGGTGGCCAACATGGCGGCCGATGCCACGCTGGCGGCGTGGGCCCGCGCCCACGCCTGCGGGGTGGTGCGGGTGTACGGGTGGGCGCGCCCGACGGTCTCCTTCGGGCGGCACGAGGCGGTGGCGGGGCGGTTCACGGCGGCGTCGCTGGCGGCCGCCGGGGTGGACGCGGTCCGGCGTCCCACGGGGGGGCGCGCCCTGCTGCACCACCGCGAGGTCACGTACGCCGTGGCGCTGCCACTCCCCGCGGGGACGGGGTGGCGCACGGCCTACGCGGCAGTGAATGCCCGGCTGGTGGCGGCGCTGCGGGCCCTGGGGATCCCCGCACAGCTGGCGCCCGAGCCCCAAGGGTCCGAAGGGGCCGCGGCGCTGTGTTTTGACGCCCCGGCCGCCGGCGAGGTGGTGGTGCACGGGCGCAAGCTGGTGGGGAGCGCCGTGTGGCGCGACGGCGACGGCTACTTGCAGCACGGCAGCCTGCTGTGGGAGGACGACCAGGCGCGGTTGGTGCGCGCGGCGGCGGTGCCCGTGCCGCCCCCCCCGCCCGCCGCCACCCTGGCCGCGCTGGCGCCACAGCTCACGCCAGCGGCGGTGGAGACGGCGCTGGTGGAGGCGCTGACCGCTCCGGCAGCGGGCCACCCCGCCAGCGAGCGCGTGGCCTATGGCGCCTCCCCCGCCGATCTGGAGGCGGAGGCCCAGGCGCGCGCCCGGCTGGCCGACCCCGCGTGGCTCTGGCGCCGGTAGCCGCGCCGGGCCATGCTACGCGCCGGGTCCTGCCCCGCAGCCCCCCTCCCTTCCCGCCTGCCCCCTCCCATGATGGTTCCTCCCCCGGCGGCGCGCCGCGCCCCGCTGATTGCCCGGTTGGTCCTCCCGGTGGCGCTGACGGCCCTCGCGGCGGCCGCCTGCGGTGGGGAGCGCCCCGCCGCCGGCACCGGTGCGACGGGCGGCACGGTGGTGGTGGCGGTGAGCACCGAGCCGCTCACGCTGCTGCCCCCGCTGGTGAACAACGTGCAGGAGCAGATGGTGACCGGGCTGGTGTTCAGCCGCCTCGCCGAGATCGGCGACGGGTTGGAGACGTACGGCGACCGCGGCTTCACGCCGTCGGCGGCCAGCGGGTGGACGTGGGCCCCCGACTCGCTCTCGATCGCCTTCACGCTGGACAGCGCGGCGCGGTGGCACGACGGCGTCCCGGTGACGGCGCGCGACGTGGCGTTCACCTTCGCCGCCTACACCAGCGACGCGGTGGGCGCGCCGCAGGCCAGCCAGCTGCGCGGCATCGATTCCGTCACGGTGCGCGACGCGCGCACCGCGGTGGTCTGGTTCCGGGCGCGCTCGCCGCACCAGTTCTTCGATGCCACCTACCCCATGCAGCTGCTGCCGGCGCATCGGCTGGACTCCATCCCGCTGCCGCGCCTGGCGCTGGCGCCGGAGGCGCGCGCCCCGGTGGGGAGCGGGCCGTTCCGCTTCGTCCGGTGGGACGCGGGGGCGCGGGTGGAGGTGGTGGCCGACACGACGCGCGGGCGCCGCCGGCCGGCGCTGGACCGCGTGGTGTTTGCCGTGACCCCGGACCCCGACGCGGCGCTGGTGCGGCTGCAGGCCGGCGAGGTGGACGTGGTGGAGGGGATCACCGCCGAACAGCTGCCGCGGGTGGCGGGGGCCGCCGCGGTGCGGGTGGTGGCGGTGCCGTCGCTGCAGTACGGGTATCTCACGCTCAACTGGCGCGACCCGCAGCGTCCCGACCAGCCGCACCCGCTGCTGGGGGATGTGCGGGTGCGCCGAGCGCTGCAGCGCGCCGTGGACCGGGGGGCGCTGGCCCGCAACGTCTTCGATTCGCTGGCGGCGGTGGGGGTGGGACCGGCCCCGTCGGCGCTGCTCCCGGCCGAGCTGGGCGACCCCACGCCGTCCGTGTCGGTGGCGGCCGCCAACGCCCTGCTGGACAGCGCCGGGTGGACGGCACGCGCCCCCGACGGCACGCGCCTCAAGGACGGTCGGCCGCTGACGCTGGACGTGCTGGTGCCGGCGCCCTCGCGCTCGCGGCAGCGGTATGCCGTGCTGCTGCAGGCGCAGCTGGCCGCGGTGGGGGTGCGGCTGGTGCCGCAGGTGCTGGAGGTGAGTGCGCTGGTGGCCCGCCTGGAGGCCCGGCGCTTCGACACGTTCCTGGGGGTCAATGCGGCCGACCCGGGGTTGCTGGGGCTCCGGCAGAGCTGGCGCAGCGACGGCCCCTCCAACGACGGACGCTACGCCAGCGCCGCCTTTGATGCGCAGGTGGACAGCGCGCTGGGGGCGTTCGACCCCGCCACGGGGCGGCGCCACCTGCTCGCGGCCATGCGGCAGGCCGCCAGCGACGTGCCGGCGCTGTTCCTCTACGAGCCGCGGGGGATGCTGGGGGTGCACCGCCGCCTGCGCACGCCGTCGCTCCCGGCCACCGGCTGGTTCCAGCGGCTGGCCGACTGGTCGGTGGACCCGGCGGCGCGGCTCCCGCGTGACGGCATCGGCGTGGCGCCGGCGCCCGAGGGGCCCCGCTGACCCCGCTCCTGCGCCGCGTGGCGCACCGCGGGGCGGAGGCGGCGGTGGTGGTGCTGGTGGCCGCCACGCTCACCTTTGCCCTGCTGCACGCCGCGCCGGGCGACGTGGGGAGCGCGCTGGGGGAAGGGGTGGCGCCGGCCACGCGGGCGGCCGTTCGCGCCCGGGCCGGGGCGGAGCTGCCCCTCTGGACGCAGTACCTGCAGTGGTTGGCCGGGCTGGTGCGCGGCGACCTGGGGTGGTCCACCTGGCAGCAGCGCCCGGTGGCCGTCATGGTGGCCGAGGCGCTGCCGGCCACGCTGTGGCTGGTGGGGTGCGCCCTGACCGTGAGCCTCGGGGTGGGAGTGGCGCTGGGGCGATGGATGGGCGCGCGCGCGGGGTCGCGGGGAGACCGCGCGCTGGGGACGGCGCTGCTGGTGGCGTACGCCCTCCCCGAGTTCTGGGTGGCGTTGGCGCTGCTCGCGCTGCTGGCGCACGGGTGGGGGTGGCTCCCCGCCGGCGGCGCCGCCTCGGAGCTGGCGGCCTATCTGCCACCGGGGGCACGGCTGGCCGACCGCGTGCGGCACCTGGTGCTGCCCGTGCTGTCGCTGGCCGTGGTGTCGGTGGCCGTGGTGGCGCGCGTGCAGCGGAGCGCCCTGCGGGAGGCGCTGGCGCACCCCGCCATCCGCGTGGCGCGCGCCCACGGCGTGCCGGAGCGGCGCGTGCGGCAGCTGGCCTGGCGCGCCGCGTGGCTGCCGGTGCTCACGCTGACGGGGCTGTACCTGCCGGCCTTGGCCACGGGCGCGGTGTTCGTGGAGCGAATCTTTGCGTGGCCGGGGATGGGGCGGCTGCTGCTGGGGGGGATCGACGCGCGCGACCCCGCGCTGGTGGCGGGGGTGGTGGTGCTGGGGAGCGCGCTCACCGCCGTGGGCGCGGCGTGCGCCGACGTGGCGCGGTGGCTGGCCGACCCGCGCCTGCGGGAGGATCCGCGTGGCTAGCGGCGCGGCGTGGGGCCGGCGCGACGGCGACGGCGTGCGCGGGGCGTGGTGGGTGCTGGGCGTCATGGCCGCGCTGGCGGCGTTCGCCCCGTGGCTGGCGCCCTATCCGCCGGACGCGCAGCTGGACCTGCTGGCGCTGCGCACGCAGCCCCCCTCGTGGCTGCACCCCTTTGGCACCGACGCGTATGGGCGCGATGTGCTGAGCCGCGTGCTGCACGGCGGGCGCGTGTCGCTGGCCGTGTCGGCGCTGGCGGTGCTGGTGGGGATGGGGGTGGCCACCGTGGTGGGGGTGACGGCGGCGGCAGCGGGGGGACGCGTGGATCGCCTGGTGCGGCGCGCGCTGGAGGTGGCGCTGGCCATCCCCCGCCTGCTGGTGCTGGTGGTGGTGGCCGGCTTCTTCGGCCCCCTCCCGGCGGCGACGCTGGTGCTGGTGATCGGGCTCAGCGGGTGGTTTGACGTGGCGCGACTGGTGGCCGACGAGAGCGCCGCGCTGTTGGGGCGCGACTACGTGACCGCCGCGCGCGCCACCGGCAGCGGCACCCCGCGCCTGGTGCGGCGGCACCTGCTGCCGCACCTCGTGCCGCTGCTGACGGCGCTGGCCCCCGTGTCGCTGGCCGCCACCATGGCCATGGAGGCCGGGCTGGGGTTGCTGGGGCTCGGGATCCAGCCGCCGCAGGCCAGCTGGGGGACCATCCTGCAGGACGGCATCACCGCCGGTCCGGGCGCCTGGTGGCTGACCGTCTTCCCGGGAGCCGCCATGCTGGTGGTCATCGTCGCCGCCCATGTGGCGGGGGAGCGGCTGGGGGCCCCGTCCGCGGGACGCTTGCGCGACGGCGTTCCCGTCCCGCAGGTTGCGGGCGAGCCAGCCCCCACGGGTGCCCCGCCCGATGCCCACGCCTCGGCCGCCCCGGCGGGGACCGCGCCCGTCTCCCCCTCCTCCCTCGCGCCGTGACCCACCCCGCCGCATCACCCGCGCCGCTGTTGGCGGTGGACGCGCTCCGCGTGGCCTTTCCCGGCGCGCACGCGCGGCCGGTGCGCGCCGTGGACGGGGTGGCCTTCACCGTGGACGCCGGCGAGACCGTGTGCCTGGTGGGGGAGTCGGGGTGCGGCAAGTCGCTCACCGCGCTGGCCTGCCTGGGGCTCGTCCCCGAACCGGGGGTCATTGAAGCGGGGAGCCGCGTGACCTTCCAGGGGGTCGAGCTGCTGGCGCTCCCCGAGGGGCAGCGGCGCGCGCTGCGCGGCAACCGGCTGGCGCTGGTGTTCCAGGAGCCCATGACGGCGCTCAACCCCGTCCTCACGGTGGGCGACCAGGTGGCGGAGGTGGTGCGCGTGCACGCCCGGGCCTCGCGCCGCGAGGCGTGGGCGCGCGCGGTGGCCATGCTCGAGCGCGTGGGGGTGGGGGACGCCGCGGCGCGCGCCCGGCAGTATCCCCACGAGCTCTCCGGCGGGCTGCGCCAGCGCGTGCTCATCGCCATGGCGCTGGTCATGGGCCCCGCCCTGCTCATCGCCGATGAACCCACCACCGCGCTGGACGTCACCATCCAGGCGCAGGTGCTGGCGCTGCTGCGCACGCTGCGCGCGGACACGGGGATGGGGCTGCTGCTCATCACCCACGACCTGGGGGTGGTGGCGGAGATGGCCGACCGCGTGGTGGTGATGTACGCGGGGCGGGTGGTGGAGGAGGGGCCCGTGGCCGCGCTGTTCGCCGCGCCGGCGCACCCGTACACGCGGGGGCTGCTGGCGGCGATGCCCCGCCTGGACACTCCCGACGCGCCGCTGGCCGCCATTCCGGGGGCGGTCCCGGCGCCGGGGCAGTGGCCCTCGGGGTGCCCGTTCCGCGACCGCTGCGCGCACGCCACGGCCGCCTGCGCGGCCGCCGAACCCGCGCTGCACCAGGTGACCCCCGGCCACCGGGCCCGCTGTCACCTGGTGGCCCCCGCGGCCGCGGGACGCGCCGCATGACGCCCCCGCTGCTCACGGTGGACGGGCTGTCGGTGCGCTTCCCGGTGCGCGGCGGCCTGCTGGGGCGCGTCACCGGCGCGGTGCGCGCGGTGGACGACGTGTCCTTTCACGTCGGCGCCGGCGAGACGCTGGCGCTGGTGGGGGAGTCGGGCTCGGGGAAGACCACCACCGGGCGCGCGGTGCTGCGGCTGGTGGAGCCCACCGCCGGCAACATCCACTTTCGCGGCGTCGACGTGCGCGCCCAGCGCGGCGCGGCGCTCCGCGCGCTGCGCCGGCACCTGCAGATCGTCTTTCAGGACCCGTGGGGGTCCCTCAACCCCCGCCTCACCGCGGGGGCCGCCATCCGCGAGGGGCTGGAGGTGCACCGCCTGGCCCGGGGCGCCGACGCCGACCGCCGCGTGGCGCAGCTGCTGGAGGAGGTGGGGCTCCCCGCCGACGCCGCCGCGCGCTACCCGCACGAGTTCTCCGGCGGGCAGCGCCAGCGCATCGGCATCGCGCGCGCGCTGGCCGTGGAGCCGGCGTTCATCGTGTGCGACGAGCCGGTGTCGGCGCTGGACGTGAGCGTGCAGGCCCAGGTGCTGGCGCTGCTGCGCACCCTGCAGCGCGACCGCGGGCTGGCCTACCTGTTCATTGCGCACGACCTCGCGGTGGTGGCCCACATGGCCGACCGCGTGGCCGTGATGTACGCCGGGCGGCTGGTGGAGGTGGCACCACGCCGCGCGCTCTTTGCCACGCCGCGCATGCCCTACACGCAGGCGCTGCTGGCGGCGGTGCCGGTCCCCGACCCGGGGGCGCGGCGCGAGCGGCTGGTGCTCCCCGGCGAGCCCCCCTCCCCCACCGCGCCCCCCCCGGGGTGCCCGTTCCACCCGCGCTGCCTCCACCCCCGCCTGGACGACGCCTGTCGCACCCGGCGCCCTCCCCCTCGAGGAAAAGTCGCCCGGGCACTTCGTGGCGTGCCACCACGTGCCCGTCGAGCGCCCCGCCCCCGCCCTCACCTCCCACCCTGCCGCCCCGTGACCCCCTCCGCCGTCCCCGCCCACCCCACCAGCGACCGCGGCTTCTTCGGCCACCCGCGCGGGCTGGGGCTGCTGTTCGCCACCGAAATGTGGGAGCGCTTCTCCTACTACGGCCTCCGCCCGCTGCTGGTGCTGTTCATGAGCGCGGCGCTCGCCGACGGCGGCTTCGGCTTCGAGCGCACGCAGGCGTCGGCCATCGTCGGCATCTACGCCGCCTGCGTCTACCTCGCCTCCCTCCCGGGCGGCTGGATCGCCGACCGGTGGCTGGGGCTGCGGCGCGCCATCCTCATCGGCGCCGTGCTCATCACCGGCGGACACCTGGCCATCGGCCTCTCCGGCGTGGTCGGCGCCGCGGCGGGGACGCCGTTCTTCTTCCTCGGGCTGGTGCTCATCGTGCTGGGCACCGGGCTCCTCAAGCCCAACATCTCCGCCATCGTCGGCGACCTCTACCCCGAGGGGGGGGCGCGCAAGGACGCCGGCTTCTCGATCTTCTACATGGGGATCAACACCGGCGCCTTCGTGGGGCAGCTGGTCACCGGCTACCTGGGCGAGCGCGTCAGCTGGCACTGGGGCTTTGGCGCCGCCGGCGTGGGGATGCTCTTCGGCCTGCTCATGTTCTGGGGGCTGGCCGGGAAGATGCTCGGGCCCATCGGCGCCGACATCGTGCGCGACCCCGATCCCGCCGTGCAGGCGCGCCGCACCGCCACCGTGCGCTCCGCCACCTACGGCGGGCTCGCGATCCTGGCCGCCGTGTTCCTGCTGGCCGCCACCGGCACCGTCACGCTCGACCCGCTGGCGCTCGGCACCGGGATGACCTACGCGCTGGTGGGGCTCGCCGTCGCCTTCTTCGCCTGGCTCTTCGCCTTCGGCGGGCTCACCACCGACGAGAAGAAGCGCAGCGCGGTGATCTTCGTGCTGTTCGTCTTCGCCGCCGTCTTCTGGGCCGCCTTCGAGCAGGCCCCCACTTCGCTGCAGCTGTTCGCCAACGACTTCACCGACCGGTCGCTGTTCGGCTTCGAGATCCCCGCCACCTGGTTCCAGTCGGTCAACTCGGCGTTCATCATCCTCTTCGCGCCGGTCATGGGGGCGCTGTGGGTGCGCATGGCGGCGCGCGGCGTGGAGCTCTCCAGCCCCGCCAAGTTCACGCTGGGGCTGGCGCTGGCGGGCGCCGGCTTCCTGCTCATGGTGTTCGCCGCCAACGCCGTGGTGGCCAGCGGCGGCGCGGTGAAGGTGTCCCCGTGGTGGCTCATCGTGAGCTACCTGCTGCAGACGCTGGGCGAGCTGTGCCTCAGCCCGGTGGGGCTCTCCTCCATGACCACGCTGTCGCCGCGGCGCTACGTGGGGCAGATGATGGGGATCTGGTTCCTCGCCGCCTCCGTGGGCAACCTGGTGGCCGGGCTGGTGGGCGGCCACGTGGACCCCTCCAAGCTGGAGCAGACGCCGGCGGTGTTCAGCGGCACGGCGATGGCGCTGTTCGCCGCCACGCTGGTGCTGGGTGCGCTGATCATCCCCATCCGCCGGATGATGCAGCGCGCCGGGTAGCGCGCGCCCGGGCCGCGGGGGCGCCGCGCCGCGCGGCCGGCGCCCTCACGGCCACTGGAAGAGGCTGGCG
>JBEIJM010000059.1:0-16370 GCA_040380205.1 Gemmatimonadaceae bacterium | reverse complement strand
GCCAGCAGGGCGTAGTACAGCGGGAAGATCCGCAGGGCGCGCCGCACGAAGAAGGTGCGGAAGTAGCCGGCGCGCCCGCGGGTGTCCAGCAGGATGCCGGTGATGAGGAAGCCGGAGAGGGCGAAGAACAGCTCCACGCCGGTCCACCCCATGGCCGCCACGGCGCTGAACAGCTTGACCAGCGGCTGCGTGCTGCCGGCGGCCACCCAGCCGCTGTTGTGGATGATGACTGTCAGCACGGCGAGCCCGCGCACCCCGTCGAGGGCGGGCACAAACCCCGATCGCGGCGACGGGGGAGCGGTGGTGGCGGACATCGGGAGCGCGAGGGAGGGGCTTGGTGCGGCGCTCACGGCGCCCCGAGGCCGCACCCGGCGGGCCGTCCCCGTGCTGGGGGGACGAGGCACGCGCCGCACGGGCAACGGGCGCGGGCCACGGACGGCGCCTGCTAGCGCCCCGGTGCCCCGGCCTGCGTGAAGCGTGCCAGCGCCTCCTCCACCGTGGGGGCGGTCCACCCGCCCGCCTCGGGGTGCAGGCGGAACCACGATTCCACCAGCAGCAGCTCGTCCAGCTGGGCCACGGCTGCCGCCGACGGCACGGCGACCGGTGCGGGCGTCTGGGCCTGCGCCTGCAGCGCCTGCACGGCCAGCGGATCGCGGCAGCGGGCCTCGCCCACCACGCGCCCGTGTCGCACCAGGTAGAGCGCGTCGTCGCCGTCGCGCCCCGGGACGGCAAAGACGAAGCTGGGGCGCGCCAGCGCCTCGCGCACCCGGGCCAGCTGCGCCTCCAACCCCTGCAGCGCCGCCAGGCGGTCGCGCAACCACCCCGCCCGCTCGTAGCTGAGGGACGCGCTGGCCACCGCCATTTCGCGCACCAGGTGCCGCTGCGGCGCGTCGTCGCGCCCCTCCAGCACGGCCCGGGCCCGCGCCAACTGCGTCCGGTACTCGTGGGCGGAGGCGGCCCCCACGCACGGCCCCAGGCAGCGCCGGGTCTCGTACCGGTGGCAGCCAGGGGTGCGCTGCAACGCCGGTTCGTCCGCATCGAACAGCTCCGCCACTTCGCGCAGCACCATGGGGATGCGATCGCCACAGTCGCGCAGCCCCAGCGCATCGTTGAGCACCCGGAGCGCCTCCACCAGCGGCCGTCGGCTGGAAAAGGGGCCGATGACCTGGGCGGGGGCGGTGCCCCGCAGCGCCGCGCTGGCGCGCTGGATGCGCAGCCGTGGGGCCACGCCGCCCCCCAACGTGATGACCCACCACCGGTCCAGCGGACGTGCGGAGCGGATGTTGTAGCGCGGGAGGTGGGCGCGGATGAGGCGCACCTCCCGCAGCAGCGCCGCGAACTCGCTGGGCGCCTCCTCGACCTCGATGTGCACCACCTCGCGCAGCATGCGCGCCAGCCGGTGGGTGGGCCACGGGAGGCGGAAGTACGACAGGACGCGCGTGCGCAGCTGGGTGCTCTTCCCCACGTACAGCACCTCGCCGTGCGCGCCCCGCATGAGGTACACGCCGGGGACGTTGCGCAACGTGGGGGCCACCCGGGCCCGCAGCGCCTCCACATCCCCCTCGGGGGCGGCCATGGCCAGGTCCAGCTGGGTGGCCAGCGGCGGCTGGCGCCGGCGCGGCGCCCGGGCCGGAGGCGCCCCCGCCAACCGCACCGGGGGGCGCCGAGCCCCCCGCGGCACCGTGAGGCCGGGGCTACCGCTGGCAGGCGGGGCAAAAGACGGTAGCGCGTCCGTCGAGGGCGTGGGTGGCGGCCAGGGGGCGCGCGCACCGGCGGCAGGGAAGCCCGCCGCGTCCGTAGGCGGCCAAGGCGTCCACGTACCCCCCGCGCTGGCCACGGGCATCACGGTAGTCACGGAAGCTGGTCCCCCGCGCCGCCACCGACGCTCGCAACACCCGCTGCAACGCCTCCCGCAGGGCGTCGCACTCGGCCACCGTCAGCCCCCCCGCCTCCCGCGATGGATCGATTCCGGCGTGCCACAGCGCCTCGTTGGCGTAGATGTTTCCCACCCCGGCCAGGCGACGCTGGTCCATGAGGACCACCTTGATCGCGCGGCGCGAACCCCGAACACATCCCGAAAATGCGGCGGTGTCCATGGCGGGGTCAAGGGGTTCCGGCCCCAGCGCCCCCGAATAGGCGGCGAAGCGGGGGGGAGACATCAGGGCCACCGTGCCCAGCCGGCGCACGTCGCGGTAGTGCAGCGCCCGCCCGTCGGTGAAATGCAGGGTGACGGCCACGTAGCGCAGCGCCTCCTCGGGGAGGGGGGCGTCCTCCACCAGCAGCCCCCCCGTGAAGCGCGGCTGCACCACCAGCTGGCACGGCGCCTCGGCCCCCTCTGGCGCCCCGGGCGCCGCCAGTGCCAGTACCACCAGCTTGGCGCGGCGCCACACGCGCGCAACGGCCAGCCCGGTGATGGTGCTGGCGAGGTCCGTGGCGGTCACCTCCCGCAGCACATCGGGGCGAGGGACCGTCACGCCACGCACCACGGCCCCCCGGACGAGCGCGTGGAGGTCCTGGGCGATGGTTTCGGTTTCGGGGAGCTCAGGCACGCGTGAGCCGTGTGCCGTTATGTCGCGATAAAGGCGCCATGAGCGCGCGGTGTTGGCGCTTTAGTTTTGCGTGTATGGCGCTTTGGTGTCTCGATCAAGTGCCAGCGCGCGAAGCCTCGCGCCACCCGATGTCCCGACGATACTGCGCCCCGGCAAACCCCACCTGCGACGCCACCGACCGGCTCGACGCCTGCGCCGCCGCCATCGTCGGCGCCACCGCCGTCACCGCCACCACCCGTCCGCCGGCGGTCCGCAGCACCCCGTCGGCTCCCCGCGCCGTCCCCGCATGGTACAGCCGCACCCCCTCCGGAAGCGACGGCAGCGTGATGGCGTCCCCCGTGCGCGGCGTGTCCGGATACCCCGGCGCCGCCACCACGGTGGTCACCGACGCCCCCGGATGCCACGCCAGCGGGGCCATCCGCCCAATGCGCGCGCCCCGCGCCACGGCCAGCATCGGGTCCAGCAGGCTGGAGGCCAGCAAGGGCAGAATCGCCTGCGTCTCCGGGTCGCCAAACCGGCAATTGAACTCCACCACCTTGGGCCCCTCGGGGGTGAGCATCAGCCCGGCGTACAGCAGCCCCGTGAACGGCGTCCCCCGCGCCCGCAGCGCATGCAGCGTGGGGAGGAAGATCCGCTCGGTCACGTCGTCCACCAGCGCCGCGCTCCCCAGCGACACGGGGGCATACGCCCCCATCCCGCCGGTGTTCGGCCCCGCATCCCCCTCGAGCAGCCGCTTGTGGTCCTGCGCTCCCACCATGGGAAGCACGTCGACCCCATCCGTGATGGCAAAGAGCGACAGCTCCTCGCCCGTCATGAACGCCTCCACGAGGCACTCCGCCCCGGCCTCGCCAAACGCCCGCGCGTCCAGAATCCGGTCGATCGCCGCCTCGGCCTCGGCCACCGTCTGGCAGACGATCACCCCCTTCCCCGCCGCCAGCCCGCTGGCCTTGATCACCACCGGGGCGCCAAACCGCGCCCGCACCGCCGCCTTGGCCTCCGAGGCCACCCGGTGCACCTCGGCGTGCGCCGTGGGGATTCCGGCCGCCAGCATCAGCGCCTTGGTGTCCGCCTTGGACGTCTCCACCGTGGCGGCCTCCATCGTGGGGCCGAACACCGGGATCCCCCGCTGCCGGAGGCGGTTCACCACCCCCGCCGCCAGTGGCGCCTCGGGGCCCACCACCACCAGCTCGGTCCGCTCCGCCTCGGCCAGCGCCACCACCGCCGCCGGGTCGCCCACCGCCACCGGCGCCACCCGCGCCAGCTCGGCGATCCCCGGGTTCCCGGGGGCCGCCACCAGCTCCACCGTCGTGTTCTCGCGCAGGAGCGCGTCGGCCAGGGCGTGTTCGCGCCCCCCCGACCCCAGCAGCAGGACTCTCACAGCCCCTGCAGCGCCTGCTCGAGGTCGGCCAGCAGGTCCGCCTCGTCCTCGATCCCGCAGCTCAGCCGCACCATCCCCTGCGTCAGCCCCATGGCCAGCTTCACCTCCGCCGGCACCGAGCCGTGCGTCATCGTGAACGGGTGGTTGGTCAGGCTCTCCACCCCGCCCAGCGACTCCGCCAGCGCAAACACCCGCACCCGCTCCAGGAACTGCCGCGCCGCCTCCTGCGACCCCAGCTCGATGGTCAGCATCCCGCCAAAGCCGTGCATCTGCCGGCACGCCAGCGCGTGCTGCGGATGGCTGGCCAGCCCCGGGTAATACACCCGCTCCGCCCCCAGGCGCTCGGCCAGCCACGCCGCCGCCGCCCGTCCGTTGGCGTCGTGCTGCCGCATCCGCAGCGGCAGCGTCTTGGTGCCCCGCAGGCACAGCCACGCATCGAAGGGGCCGGGGATCGCGCCCGCCGCGTTCAGGATGAACTGCAGCCGGTCGGCCAGCCCGTCCTCAAGTACCACGGCCATGCCGCCGATCATGTCCGAATGGCCGTTGAGGTACTTCGTGGTGGAGTGCCACACGATGTCGGCCCCCAGCTCCAGCGGACGCTGCAGCACGGGGGTGGCAAAGGTGTTGTCCACCACCAGGAGCGCCTCGTGCCGATGGGCGATCTCCGCCATCGCGGCCAGGTCGGTCAGGCGCATCAGCGGGTTGGTGGGGGTCTCCACCAGCACCGCGCGCGTGGCCGGCGTCATGGCGTCCTCCACCCGCTGGGGGTCGCCCATGTCCACATAGGAGAACGACAGCCCCAGATGCGACAGGATGCGGTCGAACAGGCGGAACGTCCCGCCGTACACGTTTTCGCCCACGACGAAGTGGTCGCCGGCGCGGAACAGCTTCATGACGGAATCCAGCGTGCCCATGCCGCTGCCGAAGGCGAAGCCGTGCCGCCCGCCCTCGAGCGTGGCCACGTTCCGTTCCAGCGCCTGGCGCGTGGGGTTCTTCCCGCGGGCGTACTCATAGCCCTTGTTGACCCCGATGCTTTCCTGCACGTACGTGGACGTCAGGTACAGCGGGGTCATGATGGCCCCCGTCACGGGGTCGGGGCGCTGGCCCGCGTGGATGGCCCGCGTGGCGAGGCCGCCCGCGAGGTCTTCGTCGTAGATGCGCGTCATAGGCTCCGGATGGTGCAGGGGGATGCGCCGGAAGCTACCCCATGGCGTCCCCCCGGGGGAGGCGGGCTGGGAGTGCGGCTGCGCACCCCGGCGCGCGGGGTGGCGGTGACCCCCGCCCCCATCGCCTGGCCTGCCCCGCCCCGCGACCCGCGCCCCGCCGCCTGAGCGCGGCAGGGGCGTGCGCACGGGGCTGCCGCCCGTCGGCGGCATTGGTGGAGGCCCCCGACTCCGGTAGCTTTCGCGGGTTCCACGGGCGCCGGCGCGGCGGGCGCGCCGTCCCAGGAGTTCACCCGTCTGCCCGAGGGGCCTGATGGCTGCGTTCGATGGACTGATGGTCAGCGTCTCTGGGGTGCGGGGGCGCGTGGGCGAGGCGCTCACCCCCGAGATCGTCGCCACCTTCGCGGCGGCCTTTGGCGCCTGGGCGTCGCGCGGCGGCAATCGCACCGTGGTGGTGGGGCGCGACAGCCGCGTCTCCGGCCCCATGTTCACCCGCATCGTGCACGGCGCCCTCCAGTCGGTGGGGTGCACCGTCATCGACGTGGGGATGGCGCCCACCCCCACGGTGCAGCTGGCCGTCGAGCACCATCACGCCGCCGGGGGGTTGGCGATCACCGCCAGCCACAACCCCATCGAGTGGAACGCCCTCAAGTTCATCGGCCCCAGCGGGCTGTTCCTCTCCGCGGAGGAGGGCGCCGACATGCGGGCGCTGCTGGACGCCGGCATCCCCCGCGCCACGTGGGACCAGCTGGGCGAGGTGGTGACCGACGAGGGCGCCGTGGAGCGGCATGTGCGCCAGCTGCTGGCGCTCCCGTGGCTGGACGTGGCGGGGATCCGCGCGCGCCGCTTCCGCGTGGCGCTGGACTGCTGCCATGGCGCGGGGAGCGGCATCATGCCGCTGCTGCTCTCCGAGCTGGGGTGCGAGCTGTACGCCATCCACATGGAGGCCGACGGCCGCTTCCACCGTCCCCCCGAGCCGGTGGCGGCCAACCTGGGCGAGCTGGAGGCGCTGGTGCGCGCCACGCACGCCGACGTGGGCTTTGCCACCGACCCCGACGTGGACCGGCTGGCGCTGGTGCTCGACGACGGGCGCGCCCCCGGCGAGGACTGGACGCTGGCGCTGGCGGCCCGCACGGTGCTGCGCCATGTGCGCGGCCCCGTGGTGACCAACCTCTCCACCAGCAAGGTGGTGGCCGACGTGGCCGCCGAGGCGGGGGTGCCGTTCCACTTCGCGCCGGTGGGGGAGGTCAACGTGGCGCTCGCCATGCGCGACGCCGGCGCCGCCATCGGCGGCGAGGGGAACGGCGGCGTGATCCTCCCCGCGCTGCACCTGGGGCGCGACGCCCCCGCGGGGGCGGCACTGCTCCTGCAACTGATGCTGGAGGAGGGGCGCCCGCTCGCCGCCGTGGTGGCGGAGCGCCCGCAGTATGTCATCGTGAAGGACAAGCTGGACCGGCCGGCGGTGCCGCTGGACGCGGTGTACGCGGCGCTGCGCGCCGGCTTCCCCGACGCGGCGGCGGACACCCAGGACGGCCTGCGTCTCGACTGGCCCGACCGGTGGGTGCACCTGCGCCCCTCGGGGACCGAACCGATCGTGCGGGTGATCGCCGAGGCGCCCACCGAGGCCGCGGTGCGCGCGTTGGTGGCCGACGCGCGGGCCCCGCTGGCACGGCTGGCGGGCGGCGCGGCCGCGGTCCCCCCCTCCACTTCCTGATCCCCCACCCACCATGTGCGGCATTGTCGGCTACGTGGGGGCGCGCACCGCGACCCCCCTCCTCATCGAGGGGCTCAAGCGCCTCGAGTACCGCGGCTACGACTCCGCCGGGGTGGCCACCCTGGATGACGGGGGACGGCTGGGCCTTCGCCGCGCCGCCGGCAAGATCGGCAAGCTGGAGGCGGTGCTGGCGGCCGACCCGCTGCCGGGGAGCCAGGGGATCGCCCACACCCGCTGGGCCACCCACGGCCCCCCCACCGAACGCAACGCGCACCCGCACCTCAGCCAGGACGGCACCATCGCGGTGGTGCACAACGGCATCGTCGAGAACGCCCCGCTGCTGCGCCAGGAGCTGCAGGCGCGCGGCTACGCCTTCGCCTCCGACACCGACACCGAGGTGCTCGCGCACCTCATCCAGGAGGCGTACGCCGGGAGCCTGGAGGCGGCGGTCATCGAGGCGCTCTGGCAGGTGGAGGGGACGTACGGCATCGCCGTGCTCTCCAGCCGAGAGCCCGGCACGCTGGTGGCCGCGCGCAAGGGGAGCCCGCTGCTGGTGGGGCTGGGGCAGGGGGAGCACTTCGTCGCCTCCGACGCCTCGGCCATCCTGTCGCACACCCGCGACGTGGTGTACCTGGACGACGGCGACGTGGCGGTGGTGACCCGCGACGGCTACCGCGTGCTGGACCTCGAGGCCAGCCTGCGCGACAAGCCGGTGTCGCGCATCGACTGGGACATCCAGCAGATCGAGCGCGGCGGCTTCCCGCACTTCATGCTCAAGGAGATCTACGAGCAGCCCGCCACGCTGGAGAACACCATGCGCGGGCGCCTCATCCTGGAGGAGGGGTTCTCCAAGCTGGGCGGGCTCAACATCTCGCGCGACGACCTGCTCGCCATCGACAACATCATCATCACCGCCTGCGGCACCAGCTGGCACTCGGCGCTCATCGGCGAGCTGATGATCGAGGAGCTGTGCCGCATCCCGGTGGAGGTGGAGTACGCGTCGGAGTTCCGCTACCGGAACCCCATCGTCACCCCGCGCACGCTGTGCATCGTGATCTCGCAGTCGGGGGAGACGGCGGACACGCTGGCGGCGATGCGCGAGGCCAAGCGGCGCGGGGCGCGCACGCTGGGGCTGGTGAACGTGGTGGGCTCCACCATCGCCCGCGAGGACGACGGCGGCATCTACCTGCACGCGGGCCCCGAGATCGGCGTGGCCTCCACCAAGGCGTTCACCAGCCAGGTGGTGGCGCTGGCGCTGTTCACCCTCAAGCTGGCGCGGCTGCGCGACCTGAGCGTGGCGCGGGGGCGCGAGATCGCGCAGGCGCTGGCCAACCTCCCCGGGCAGGTGCAGCAGATCCTGGACCGCGCCGCGGAGGTGGAGGAGCTGGCCGAGGAGTTCAAGCGCGCGGCCAACTTCCTGTACCTGGGGCGCGGCTACAACTTCCCCGCCGCGCTGGAGGGGGCGCTCAAGCTCAAGGAGATCTCGTACATCCACGCCGAGGGGTACCCCGCGGCGGAGATGAAGCACGGCCCCATCGCGCTCATCGACGAGCTGATGCCGGTGGTGTGCATCGCGCCGCACGACGCGGTGTTCGACAAGATCGTGTCGAACATCCAGGAGGTGAAGGCGCGGAAGGGGCGCGTGATCGCCATCACCACCCGCGACGAGCCGGCGCTGCGCGGCGCGGTGGACCACGAGTTCCGCATCCCGGAGACGGTGGACCTGCTCACGCCCGTGCTGGTCAGCATCCCGCTGCAGCTGCTGGCGTACCACATCGCGGTGAAGCGGGGGTGCAACGTGGACCAGCCGCGGAACCTCGCCAAGTCGGTGACGGTGGAATGAGCGCCCCCCTGGACGCCCCCGCGGGCGCGCCGGTCGAGGCGCCGGTCGAGGCGACCCTGGAGGGCGCGGCGTCCCCCGCCGGTGATGCCCCCGACCCCGCGCGCCTGGCGCGCGAGGTGGCCCGGCGCCGCACCTTCGCCATCATCTCGCACCCCGACGCCGGCAAGACCACCCTCACCGAGAAGCTGCTCCTCTACGGCGGGGCCATCCACCTGGCCGGCTCGGTGAAGGCCCGCCGCGCCACGCGCCACGCCACCTCCGACTGGATGAAGCTGGAGCAGGAGCGCGGCATCTCGGTGACCAGCTCGGTGCTGCAGTTCGAGTACCTCGGGTGCCAGCTCAACCTCCTGGACACCCCGGGGCACGAGGACTTCTCCGAGGACACCTACCGCACGCTGGTGGCCGCCGACAGCGCCGTCATGCTCCTGGACAACCGCAAGGGGGTCGAGGAGCGCACGCGCCAGCTGTTCGAGGTGTGCAAGCGGCGCCGCACCCCGATCTTCACGCTGGTCAACAAGTGCGACCGGCATGGCGAGGATCCCCTCAAGCTGCTGCAGGATGTCGAGGCCGACCTGGGGATCGACTGCTGCGCCGCCAGCTGGCCGGTGTTCGACCACGACGTGTTCGTGGGGGTGTGCGACCGCCTCGCGCGCGAGGTGCACCTGTTCGAGCGCGGCGGCGACCGGGGCGCCACCCGCGCCGAGGACACCGTGGTGCCGCTGGACGACCCCGTCGCGCTGCGCCGCGCCATGGGGGACAGCGCCTGCGACCGCCTGCTGGCCGACCTCGAGCTGCTCGACGCCGCCGGCCACCCGTACGAGCACGCGCGCGTCATCGACGGCACCCTCACCCCGGTGTTCTTCGGGTCGGCGCTCACCAACTTCGGCATCGAGCCCTTCCTCCGCGAGTTCCTCCAGCTGGCCCCGCCCCCGGGGCCGCGCGAGACGACGGTCGGCCCGGTGTCGCCCACGCGCCCCGACTTCACCGGCTTCGTCTTCAAGATCCAGGCGAACATGGACCCCAAGCACCGCGACCGCGTGGCCTTCGTGCGCGTGGTGTCCGGGCGCTTCGCGGGGGGGCTCAGCGTGCGCCACCAGCGCACCGGCAAGGCGATCCGCCTGGCCGCCCCCCAGCAGTTCATGGCGCGCGACCGCGTGGCGGTGGAGGAGGCGTGGCCCGGCGACGTGGTGGGGATCCTCGACCGCGGCTCGCTGCGCATCGGCGACACGCTGGGCGGCGAGGGCGGGATGGAGTTCCAGGGGATCCCCCGTTTCCCTCCCGAGCATTTCGCGCGGGCCATGCCCGCCGACCCCATGAAGCGCAAGCAGTTCGACCTCGGGCTGCGCCAGCTCACCGAGGAGGGGGCCGCGCAGGTGTTCTACGCCGACACCGCGGCCGGGAGCCAGCCCATCGTGGGCGCGGTGGGGCAACTGCAGTTCGACGTGATGGCGTTCCGGCTGGAGCACGAATACGCCGCCCCCTGCCGCTTCGAGAAGATGACGCACCGGTGGCCGCGGTGGGTCACGGGCCCCAAGGCGGCGGTGGAGCGCGCCTGCACCGGTGTGGGGCGTCTCAAGGTGTACGATCACAAGGGCGCGGTGGTGCTGCTCTTCCAGGACAACTGGGCGCTGCGCCGCGCGCTGCAGCACGAGACCGAGGTGGTGTTCCACGAGACGGCGCCGTAGCCGCGCCAGGGGGCGGGCCGTCCGGCGCCCCTCCCGAACGGCAGACGGCCCCCGGGCACCCCACTGCGGGGCGCCCGGGGGCCGTCTGCGTTTCGGGGCTCAGCCTTCGGTGGCCGCGTCCTGGGCGGGCTCGGTGCCGGCGTCGCCGCCGTGCGCCCCACCCTCACGCTCCTCCACCGCCCCATCGGTCTCGTCGTCCAGCGGGCGCGCCTGCGTGGTGTCGATCTGCGGTCCCACGTGGCCGATGATGAAGCCGCCGTCGGGCGCATTGGTGAAGTACACCCGCAGGCAGGTGAGCGGGTTGCTCCCCTGGCGCAGCTGGTCGGCGCACTCCACCTCGCGGTCGCCGTCGCGGAACAGGTACGGCGACTTCCGCCCCGGCGTGCTGGCCCCGGGGGAGTAGTCCACGTCGAGGTCGGCCAGCACCTCGCCCAGCGGACGCCCCAGCGCGCGATCCTGCCGCCGGCGCCCCACCTCGCCCAGCGCCTTGAGGTACGACCACGCTGTGTCGGCGTCGGGGAAGGTGGACGTCGCCGCCGAGGTGAACGCCGTGGGGAGGATGCGCAACGCATCGGAGTACAGCCCCTGCGCCCGCTCCACCACTTCCAGCACCGACTGCGGTGCGTCGCTGGCCGGCCGCGCCATGGGCTGCCGCTCCTTGAGCGCGGCCAGCGTGGTGCGCAGGTGCCGCGCCGAGCGCCGCTCCCCCTCCAGCTGCTCCTTCACCGCCGCCATCTGCTCGCGCGCCCGCGCCAGCTCCCCCTCGGCGGCGCGCACGGCCGTCTCGTAGTCGCGCAGGAGCGCCACCAGCTGCTCCCGGTCCAGCTCCACCCCCGCCTCCGCCGCGGCCAGCGCCTCGGTGGCGTCGGGACGCAGCCGGTACGCGGCGCCCCGCGCCTCGCGCAGCGCGTCCACCACCGCCGGGTCGGCCACCGGCCGCTGCACCGACACCTCGGCCAGCCGCTGCACCAGCCGCCGCCGCTCCCCCGGCAACGCCAGCGCCCGCGCCAGCACCAGCGGATGCTGGAACGGATCCGCCTCCAGCGAGAACCCCGGCAGGTAGGCGCGCGCCGAGCCCAGGAACACCGAGCGCGCATGCCCGCCCACCGCGTCCGACAGCGCAAAGGTGTCCGCGTGCCGCAGCATGAAGCACAGCCCCAGTCCGAACAGCTCCGCGGCGAACTGCTCGGGCGGGAGCACGTAGCCGCCGTCGGGGAGCTCCGTCAGCAGCAGCACCGGCATCGTGCGCGCGGGGTCGCACAGCACGAAGCGCACGAACGCGTCCAGCGTCCCCGCTTCCAGCTGTGTGGGGATGCGCTGCAGCGGCCCGTCGGGGGACACCAGCGTGAACGCGGCGTCCAGCTCGGCCAGCAGGCGCGGCGGCCGCACCGGCGGCGGCGCCCCGTTGCCACTGCCACCGTCGGTCCCCACGCGAATGAGCACCTGACGGTGCGGCTGCCCGGTGGGACCTGGCGTCGCCACATACGTGACCTGCGTGGACCACTGCAGCCCCCGGTCCAGCGGATCGGGCGCATACACCACCACGTCGGCCAGCGTGCGCCCCTTGGCGCGGTACGGGGCCCAGCGCAGCAGCCGCCCGCCATCGAGCGTGTGCTTGGACGGCGCGTCCCAGAGCAGCTGTTGGCCCGCGTCCAGCCCCAGCCACGCGACGCAGGCCGCCAGAAAGGCCGCGTCAGCGTCCGCCGCAGGGGTGCGGGGCGAGAGGTCGAAGCGAAGCGCGAGTCGTTGATGCACGGGGATACGGGCGAATGGACCATTGCCGCACCCTTCCGCTACCGGAAGGACGCTGCCAGACTGACAAACTATGCGAATCCTGCTCCAGCGTGTAACCGAGGCGGCCGTCCACGTGCGCGGCGCCACACCCGACCTCCCCCCGCGACTCGCCGGACGCGTGGGCGCCGGCTACCTGCTGCTCGCGGGATTCACCCACGGCGACACCGCCGAGACGGTGCAGTGGATGGTGGACAAGGTGCTGGCGCTGCGGCTGTTTCCCGACGCGGACGGCAAGCTCAACCGGGACCTGCGCGAGCGCGGGGGCGCCCTCCTGGTCGTCTCGCAGTTCACGTTGTATGCCGACGCGCGCAAGGGACGTCGCCCCGGCTTCACCGACGCGGCGCCACCCGAGGTGGCACAACCCCTATACAACCTATTCGTCATGCGCTTGCGCGAACAAGGTGTCGAGGTCGCCACCGGGGAATTCGGGGCCGACATGGCCGTCTCCCTCGTGAACGACGGGCCCGTCACCCTCTGGCTCACTCGCGAACCGCCCGCGCCGCCCGTGTAATGGTCGAGCCTGCTGCGTAACAGTCGAGCTCGCCGCGCGGCGAACGCCCCTGCTCGCCGCCGCCCCGTCGGCTGCCTGGCGCGCCGCTCGTGATACGCCCTTCTCAGCGCACCCCTGACAGCGCCTGCGCCAGGTCGGCAATCACGTCGTCCACATGCTCCAGCCCCACGCTCACGCGCAGCAGCCCGTCGCTGATCCCCACCGCCGCGCGCTCCGCCGGCGACAGCTTGCTGTGCGTGGTCGACGCCGGGTGCGTCACGATGGTCCGCGTGTCCCCCAGATTGGCCGACAACGACAGCAGCCGCAGTCCGTCCACTGCCTGCCGCGCCCCCGCCATCCCGCCGCGCACGGTGAGCGTGACGATCCCGCCCCCCATCGTCATCTGCCGCCGCGCCAGCGCCTCCTGCGGGTGTGACGCCAGGAAGGGGTAGCGCACCTGCTCCAGCGCGGGGTGCCCCTCGAAGTGTCGCGCCACCGCCAGCGCATTCGCGCAGTGCCGCTCCATCCGCAGCGTCAGCGTCTCCAGCGAGCGCGACAGCAGCCACGCATTGAAGGCGCTCAGCGCCGGTCCCGAATGGCGCGCCAGGAAGCGGCACGCCGCCACCAGGTCGCGCGCCCCCACGATGGCCCCCCCCAGCACCCGCCCCTGCCCGTCGATGTACTTGGTGGCCGAGTGCAGCACCAGCGACGCCCCCAGCGCCAGCGGGCGCTGCACCACCGGCGTGGCAAAGCAGTTGTCCACCAGCAGCGGGATCCCCCGCGACCGCGCCAGCGCCCCCAGCATCGCCAGGTCCATCAGCTCCAGCCCCGGGTTGGACGGGGTCTCCACGTACAGCAGCCGTGTGGCCGGCGCGAGCGCCGCCTCCCAGTCGGCCGCCGCGGTGCCGTCCACGTAGGTGGTGGTCACCCCCCACCGCGGGAACACCTTGGTGAACAGCTGATGCGTGGAACCGAACAGCGCGCGCGACGCCACGATGTGGTCCCCGCTCCCCACCAGCGCCGCGATCGCCGTGAACCCGGCCGACATCCCCGACGCGGTCACGATCCCGTCCTCCGCCCCCTCCAGCTGGCACAGCTTGGCCACCAGCTCGTCGGTGTTCGGGTTCGCGTAGCGGCTGTACACCTGCCCCTCCACCTCCTCGGCGAACAGCGCGCGCGCGTGCTCCGCGTCGTCGAAGCGGAAGCTGGAGGTGAGGTACAGCGGCACCGCATGCTCGCGGTGGCCGCTGACCGCGGCCTGCGTGCGGATGGCCAGCGTCTCGGGGTGCAGGGTGGCGGGATCCACCGGGGCGGGATGGCGCGGGCGGGGCTCGGACATGGCGCTTGGAGGGGAAGGGGGGATGCCCCAAGTTAATGCGCATGACCGCCCCCGCCTCCCCGACGCCGCGCGTGATCCTCGCGTCGCAGTCCCCGCGCCGCCGCGACCTCCTCACCATGCTGCGCATCCCGCACGAGGTGCGCCCCGCCGACGTGGACGAGACGGTGCACCCCGGGGAGTCGCCGGTGCCCCACTGCGAGCGGCTGGCGCGGGCCAAGGCCGCCGTGCTGGGCGCCGCCGCCCCCGACGCGGTGGTGGTGGCCGCCGACACCATCGTGGTGGTGGACGGCGACATCCTGGGGAAGCCGCGCGACCGCGCCGAGGCGCTGGCCATGGTGGCGCGGCTGGCAGGGCGCACGCACACCGTGCACACGGCGGTGGCCGTGGCGTTCCGCGGCCGCACCGTGGCCGGCGTGGAAACGGTGGCGGTCACCTTCCGCCCGCTGACGCCGGGGCAGGTGGCCGCCTACGTGGACACCGGCGAGCCCATGGACAAGGCGGGCGCGTACGGCATCCAGGGCTTCGGCGCCGTGATCGTGGAGCGCATCGACGGCGATTTCTTCGCCGTGATGGGGCTGCCGTTGGGGCGGATGGTGGCGCTGCTGGCCGAGCTGGGGGTGGCCTATCCGTTCGGCGCGCTCACCTGGGCCGACAGCGCTGCCAGCCGCGCGGGCGCGTAGCGCTCCCGCCACCGCAGCAGCATGGCCGCCACCTGCGCCACGGTGATGCGTGCCATGCGCCCGGGGCGGTACACCATGTCCACCGGATAGTCCTCGCCGGGGTCGCCGTAGGCGTCCACCAGCAGGTCGCGCGCGAAGTCGTACGGCCCCACGCGCCTGGGGTTGGTGTAGCCCATCAGCCCGATCACCGGCGTGCGCAGCGCCACCGCCAGGTGCAGCGGCCCCGTGTCCGGTGACAGCGCCACCGCCGCCCCGTCCAGGATCCCCGCCAGCCCGCGCAGCCCGCTTCCCAGCGCCGAGTGCGCCATGGGGGCGATGCCGCGGATCACCGCGGCCGCCGCCTGCTCGCGCGGCGAGAGCCCCCCCACCAGCACCGGCTGCACCCCGTGCACCTCCCACAGCAGGCGGCACACCTCGCCCCACCGCTCGGGGATCCAGTCCTTCTCCGGCTTGCTGGTGCCCACCACGATGGCCGCGACCGGGCGGTCGAACTGCGCGAAGAACGCCCGTTGTGCGGCGCGCTCGGCGTCGTTCCACGGCCCCAGCGTCCACTGCGGGGCGCCATGCGGCACCCCCAGCGCGTCCAGGAACTCGAAGTACTGGTCCTGCACGTGCTGCCCCGCGTGGGGCGCGATGCGGTGGGTGGTGAACAGCCAGTTGGCGTCGCGCGCCCGGGCGCGGTCAAAGCCCAGCTTCACCGGCGCCCGGGTGCACCCGGTCACCACCCCCGCCTTGAAGTACACCTGCAGCGCCAGCACCAGGTCGAAGGGGCGCGTGGCCAGCGCGCGCCGCACGTCGGCAAAGGCGCGCCAGCCACGCCCGCGGTCGAAGGGGATGACCTCGTCCACCAGCGGGTGCCCGCGCACCAGCGTGGCGGGCCCCGGCTGCAGCACCCAGCTGATGCGCGCCGCGGGGGCGTGCGCCTTGAGCGCGTGGATGACCGGCATCACATGCACCGCGTCGCCCACCGCGCTCATCATCACGATGCCGATCCGGTCCAGCCGCACCGGCGGCAGCGGCGGCGTGGTGGGCACCGGGCGCGGCTCAGCCGACATCGGCGTGCGCCTCCCGCACCGCCTGCGCAAAGGCCGCCACGGCGGCGGGCGACAGCCCGCACCCGTGCCGCTCGCGCTGACGGCGCATCGAGCGGGCCAGCCGCCCCAGATTGGCCGCCAGCACCCGCTGCGGCCGGCGGTGGGGGGTCCACCGCACCACGTCCACGTCGATCATCAGTGCCTCGCACCCGCCCGCCGTCTGGCGCCGCAGCAGGACGTTCTTGATGTTCAGGTCGGGGTGCACCACCCCGGCCACCGTGAGCTGCCGCAGCAGCCGTCCGGTGGCGGCCAGCGCCTCGTCCGTGGTGAACGTCGGGGCCAGGGCGGCCTCCGCGTTCAGACCCGCGGCCTCCCCCGCCGCCCCGTCCGCCGCCCCGGCCAGCACCGCCCCCAGGTCGCGCGTGGCCGGCTCGTAGCGGGACACCACGTCCACGGTGCACCGCCACAGCGGCAGCGCGGTGCGCGCATAGCCCAGCACCTCGGTGCTGGGGATTCCGGCGGCCCGCAGCGCCGCCGACTGCCGCAGCTCGTGCGGCGCCCGCGAGGGGCGCAGGAAGCGGTCCCGTGTGAGCGGCGCCAGGAGCCCGCCATGCCAGGCGTGCCGCACCACCACCACGGCATCGGTCCCCGGCAGCGGCGCCACGTGCACCGGGGCGCGGCCGCGCAGCGCGCGCCGCTGC
>JBEIJM010000058.1:0-16499 GCA_040380205.1 Gemmatimonadaceae bacterium | reverse complement strand
GGCGGCGTGCCCGCCACCAGCTGCGCCGCGCGCGTCGCCGGCGTCCACCCCAGCGCCGCCTCCAGCAGCCACTGCGCCTCGCGCACGGCATCGGCGCGCACCTCCGGCTCCAGCCGATCGGCCGCCGCCAGCCGGTCGGCCACCTCGGCGCGCAGCGCCACCCAGCTGCCGACGGACGCCGCGCTCATGGCGCCCCCGCCCCGGAGCGGCTCACCCCTGCAGCGTCTCCTCGGCGTTGGCCAGCGCCAGCGCCTCGAGGAACGGCGTCACGTCGCCGTCCATCACCCGCGTGATGTCATACAGCGTCACCCCCACCCGGTGGTCGGTCACGCGCCCCTGCGGGAAGTTGTACGTGCGGATCTTGGCCGAGCGGTCGCCGGTGGACACCTGCGACTTGCGCAGGCGCGAGCGCTCCGCCTCCTGCTCGGCAATCCGCCGGTCGAGGAGGCGCGCGCGCAGCACCTCCATGGCCTTGAGCTTGTTCTGCAGCTGCGACTTCTGGTCCTGCTGCGACACCATGATGCCCGTGGGGAGGTGCGTGATGCGCACCGCGGAGTCGGTGGTGTTGACGCTCTGGCCGCCGGGGCCCGAGGAGCGGAAGACGTCGATGCGCAGCTCCTTCTCGTCGATGCGCAAGTCCACCTCCTCCGCCTCGGGGAGCACCGCCACCGTGGCCGCCGAGGTGTGGATGCGCCCCTGCGACTCGGTGGCGGGGACGCGCTGCACGCGGTGTACCCCCGACTCCCAGCGCAGCACGCCGAATGCGCCATCCCCCACCACGCGGAACACCGCCTCCTTGATGCCCCCCACGGCCCCGTCCCCGAAGCTGATGAGCTCGATGCGCCAGCCGCGCCGCTCGATGAACCGGGTGTACATGCGGTACAGGTCGGCGGCAAACAGCCCCGCCTCGTCCCCTCCCGTGCCGGCGCGGATTTCCACGATGGCGGGCCGGTCGTCCAGCGGATCGCGCGGAATGAGCAGCGGCAGGAGCGCCTTCTCCAGCTGCTCCTGCTCCGCGCGGAGCCGCTCCACCTCGGCACGCCCCTCGGCGGCCATGTCGGCGTCGTCCCCCTCGGCCAGTTCGCGCGCGTCGACCAGCTCGCGCTCCACCCGCTCCAGACGCCCCCCCACGCGCACCACCTCCGCCAGGCGGTGATGTTCACGCCCCAGCTCGGCCAACCGCGGCGCGTCGCGCACCACCTCGGGGTCGGCCAGCAGCTGCTCCACCTCGGTGGCCCGGCGCAGGGCCTCGGCCAGACGATCACGCAGCGGAGAAGACATGCAGGACGGGGGCAGAGTGAGGGAACGGCCGGGGGCGAGGCGCCACGCCGGCGCTCGCCTCGGAGGCGTCCGGACCACCGGCACACCGGGCACGTGACGTGCAACACCGTCCCCGCGTGGAGGACTCGCCTCCGGCCAGCCGCGGCATCGATCGGCACGCCACGACCGTGGGGAGCTGTGAAAGATAACGACCGACACACTTCTCCCGGCATCCCCGCGCTCCCCCTGGACCGGGTGGCGGAGCTGCTGGCCACGGCCCCGCTGTTCCGCGAGCTGGACCGTGACGCCCTGCGCGCGCTGGCCCTGCGCGCCCGCGAGCAGCGGGTCCCCGCCGGCACGGTGGTGATGGCCGCCGGCGAACCCCCCGAGTGGCTGTCGCTGCTGCGCACGGGACGCGCCGAGCTGTCGGTCCCCGGCGAGGGCGGGGAGGCGGTGCGGCTGCAGGAGTTGCACCCCGGGGCGGTCATGGGGGAGCTCTCCATGCTGACCGGACGCGCGGCGCTGACCCAAGTGGTCGCCACGGCGCCGGCCACCCTGCTGCAACTGCGGCGCAGTGACCTGCGCCGGCTGGTGGACGAGCAACCGCGGGTAGCCTGGCACCTGGTGCGCGAGCTGGCGCGCCGCCTGCAGCGCGCCGACGCCACCATCGGGAGCCTCGTCTTGCTGGATGTCCCCGGGCGTGTGGCGCGTCTGCTGCTGGAGCAGGCCCCCGCGGGCGAGCCCGCCACGTTGATGCGCCACTTCACGCACCGGGGGATGGCCAAGCTGGTGGGCGCGCGCCGGGAGACGGTCACGCGCGCGCTGGCCCGCTTCCGGGCGGCGGGCTACATCCGCACCGAGCGCCGTGTGATCACCATCCTCAATCGGGGGGCGCTGGAGGCGATGGCCAGGCCGCGCGCGCAGCCACGGTGACGCCGGCGAGCGGGGCGCGGCGGCCGCCACCCCGAACGCCGCCACCAGCACTCAGAGGGGCGGTGCGCCCCAGCCGCCACCGCCAGGGGTCTCCAGCGTCAACCGGTCGCCCGGTTGCATGGTCACCCGGCACTTGGCCGGCAGCGCGGTGTCGTTGAGCCGGTTCACGCCGCGCGCGCCCGGATCGCCGCCCGCCGCCCCGGGAGGCGCCAGGCGCCGCCGCTCCGACAACACTGTGGCCACACACGGCACCAGCGCCTCGTACTGGCGCACCACCCCGTCCCCCCCGCGGTGCTGCCCGGCGCCCCCGCTCCCCCGGCGCACGGCATAGCCGGTCACCCGCAGCGGGTAGGCCCGCTCCAGCGCCTCGATCGGCGTGTTGCGGGTGTTGCTCATCCCCACATGCACGGCGTCCGGCCCCGGGCCGGCCGCACTCCCCCCCTGTCCGCCCCCGAGCGTCTCGTAGAAGCTCCACCCGGGCGCCCCCAAGGTGACGTTGTTCATCGTCCCCTGGCCGGCGGCGGGAATGGGCACCCCCTCCACCCCGCAGGAGGCGGCCGCATCGGCCAGCGCGGCCAGGCAGCAGTCGGTGAGTCGCTGCGACAGCTCCACATTCCCGGCCGCCACCGCGCTGGGGTGACGCGCATTGGCCACGCAATCCGCCGGCAGCACCAGGCGCAGCGCCCGGGCGATCCCGTCGTTCACCGGCACCTCGTCGTCACACAACACACGCAGCACGAACACGGCAGCGGCCCGCGCCACCGCGGCTGGTGCGTTCACGTTGCCCGGCACCGCCGGGCTGGTGCCGGTGAGGTCCAACTCCAGCGTGGCATCCCGCACCGCGGCCCGCACCACCACGGGGATGTCGGCGTCGCGCACGCCATCCCCCTCCAGCGCGTCCCGGCCCACGCCAACCGCCCCCTCCAGCAGCGCGAGGCGGGCGCGCACCCGCCGCTCGGTGTACGCCAGCAGCGCGTCGATGGCGCGCGGCAGCAGCGTCGCGCCCATGCGCCGGTGCAGCGCCTGCCACCCCTCGCGCCCGGCCGCGCACGCGGCGCGCTGGGCCCGCAGGTCACCATCCCGCTCGGCGGGGGTGCGCACGTTGGCCAGCAGCAACCGCCGCACATCGTCCTGCGGGCGCCCCGCCACCTCCAGCCGCACAGGGGGAATGATGATCCCCTCCTGGAACAGCTCCGTGGCCCCGAAGGGCATGCTGCCGGGGCTCATCCCCCCCACGTCGGCATGATGGGCGCGCACGGCGGCAAAGCCGATGATGCCGTCCGCATCGTCGGGGTCGGCGATCACCTCCACCATGGTGAGGTCGGGGAGGTGCGAGCCGCCGTGCGCGGGGTCGTTGAGGAGGAACAGGTCGCCGGCCATCGCCCCCGCCGCCCGCACCGCCGCGACGGCCTCGGGCATGGCACCCAGATGCACCGGAATGTGCGCGGCCTGGGCGACCATGCGCCCCCTGCGCGTCGAACAGCGCGCACGAGGCGTCGCGGCGCTCGCGGATGTTGGGGGAGAGGGCACTGCGCTCCAGCAGCGTGCCCATTTCCTCGGCCAACATCGCAACGCCCTGCGCAAAGACCGTGAGCTCCAGCGGATCGAAGGCGGCCGCCGCGGCGGCCCCCGCCGGGGCGGTCGAGGGCCAGGTCATGCGCTCCCCTCCGGAGCGATGGGGGACGGTGGAGCGGGAAGGCCGGCCGCCAGCAACGCCTCGGCGCACCGGTGTCGCCACAGGGCCTGCAGGTCGGCCATGCGCGCCCCTCGCCCGCGATGGGGCGCCATGGACAGCAGCCCCTGCGCCGACGGATGCGGCACGGTGGCAAGCCGCACCCCGGCGCCGGCTGGCGCCTCCAGTACGCGAGCCATGGTGCGGGCGGCCACCCGCCCCAGGGCCACCACGCCCTGCAGGCCGCGGGCGCGCAGCGCGGCAAGCTCCTGCTGCAGGCGGGCCAGATTGTCCGGGCTCTCCAGTTCGGCGCGGGCCGGCGCCCGGAACCGATGCCCGTCGTTGGTGGGGCACGCGGGCCAGGCGTTCCCCAGTGCCACCCGGTGGAGTTGGGGCACCAGCCCCAGGGCGGCAAAGCGCGCCCCGTCCCACGGCCCCTCGGCCACCGCCGGCGGCATCGTCACCGCCCCCAGCGCCGCCAGGGCCGCGTACAGCGGCGCCCCGGCCGCATCACCCCAGAACGGGATGCCGCTCTTGTCCGCGCCGCGCGGACCGGGCGCCTCCCCCACCACCAGCACGCACACCGGTCCCTCAGGGGGGACGTGCGTGGGCACCGCCATGCCACCAATGCGGGGGGCGCGCACGGCCGTCATGGCTGCGCCTCCAACAGCCAGCCGCCCTGCGGCAACGTCCGACCCGTCCACCCGGCCGGAATGCGCAGCGTGGCGTCGGGGAGGCGCACCACCGCCGCCCCGCGCACGGTGCGGGTCATGGCCCGCCCATCGTCCACGTCGTCGGCCAGGGGGCCGGTGCGCTCGGGCCGGCGCCACTGCACGGGCCACGGCGCCCCCTCCAGCGCCACGCGCACGCTGATCGCCTCCACCGGCCGGGGGAGCACAAAGCCGGTGCGCGCCTGATGGCGCGCGGCGAAGCGCGCCGCGAGGGCGGCCCCATCGTCCCCCGGGGCCACGGGCAGGTCGATCTCGTGCCCCTGCCCTTCGTAGCGCACCCGCATCCACCACCGCGGCACCGCCCCCGACGCCGCTCCCAGCGGCGCGGCAGCCTCCGCGAGCAGGCGCGCCACCGCGTCGGCGTCCAGCGCCTCCGGACGCACCAGACAGCTGGCCAGCGCCTCGCGGCGCTCGGGGGCGATGGCCAACCCCAGCGCGCTCAGCACGCCGGCGTGGGGCGGCACGATCACCCGCGTCATCCCCAACCGCTCCGCCAGCCCGCAGGCATGCAGCGGGCCGCCGCCGCCAAAGGCGATCAGCGGCACGTGCCGCGGATCGATGCCACGCTCCACCGACACGCGGCGCAGCGCGCGGGCCATCGTGGCGTCCGCGGTGGCCACCAGCGCCTCCGCCGCGCGCTCCACGGACACTCCCAACGGCCCCGCCAGCGTGGCCACCGCGGCGGCGGCCCGCTCGGCGCTGATGGTGACCCCGCCACTCCACGCACCGGCCGCCACATGCCCCAGCACCACATGCGCATCCGTCACCGTGGGACGCACGCCGCCGCGGCCATAGGCCGCCGGCCCCGGCAGGGCACCCGCACTCTCGGGACCCGCCCGCAGCGCCCCGCCCGCATCGATCCACCCCAGGCTGCCACCGCCGGCAGCCACCGCCTCCACCAGCACCCGCGGCAACGCGATGGGGATCCCCGCCACGCCGCCACCGCGCTCCACCAAGGGTTCCCCGTCGTCGATGAGCCCCACGTCGGCGCTGGTGCCGCCAATGTCGATGGTGAGCGCCCGCGTGATCCCGAGGGCCCGGGCCACGGCCGCCGCCCCGGTCACCCCGCCGGCCGGCCCCGACAGCGCCAGCGCGGCCGCATGGTGCGCGGCCTCGTGCGCGGCCAGCGTCCCGCCCGCCGACGTCATCACCCGCGGCGCGGGGTAGCCCCTTTCGGCCAGCCGGGTGCCCAGCGCCTCCAGGTAGCGTCGCACCGCCGGGCGGGCGTACGCCTCCGCCACGGTGGTGGCCATGCGCTCGTATTCGCGAATCTCCGGCAGCACCTCATGCGAGCACACCACGTCGGGCGGCACCGGGAGGTCGTGGCAGGCGGCCACCAACGCGTCGCGCAGCTGGCGTTCATGCCGCGGGTCGGCGTAGGCGTGCAGCAGGGTGATGGCCACCGTGTCGGGGGCGGCCGCGCGCACCGCCTGCACCACCGCCGCCACGCCGTCCGGAGTGAGCGGCGTGTGCACCCCCTCGGGAACCAACCGCTCCGCGACCCCCACCACCTGGCCGGCATCCACCAGCGGCGCCGGGTGGTGCCGAGTGAGGTCATACAGCGCCGCCCGCTCCTGCCTTCGCAGCTCCAGCAGGTCAGTGAAGCCGGCGGTGGCGCAGGCCAGCACGCGCGCGCCCCGCCGCTCCAGCAACAGGTTGGTCACCACTGTGGTGCCATGCGCCAGGTGGGCCAGCGCCGCCCCTTCCATGCCGGCGGCCTCCAGCGCGGCCACCACGCCCGCGGCCCGGTCGTCGGGCACGGAAAGCACCTTGGCGGTGTGCACCGTGCCATCGGGGTGCACCGCCGCCAGATCGGTGAAGGTGCCCCCCACATCCACGCCCACGGCGATGCCTGCCGACGGCGGCGCCACCGGCGCGTGCGCGCTCACGGCGCGCCGTCGTGCGCGGGACGCCACAGGGCGGCCAGCAGCCCCAGCTGCACCGGCAGCACGGCCGCCGGCACCTCCCATCCGCCTTGACGCCACGCGGGGAGCAGCGCGGCCAGGAGACCCACCACCGAGAGCAGCACCAGCACCGCCATCATCCCGTACGCCCGGCGGGAGGGGGCGCCGTGGCGCCACAGGGCGGCCGGCACCAGCAGCGCCGCCACCAGCCATCCGGGGTGCAGCTGCAGCAGCGCGACATTGCGTCCCATGTAGGGCGCGTGGCGCGTGACCGTCCCCGCCAGCAGCAGCGCCGTCCCCAGCACGCCGCCCACCAGCAGCCACAGGGTGGCGACGACTGCGGCCACCCGCCGGCCGCCCTGCCCGCCCCAGGTGGCCATCCCGGCCAGCAGGGCGCCCACCGCGGCACCGACCAGCAACGCCACGGGCCAGCGCCGCGGCGGACGCGCCGGCAGCGGAGGGCGGGTGGAGTCGAACAGGATCGAATCGGTCAGCACCACGAGGGCACCGGCCTCTTCGCCATTGGACGCGCCAGACGCGGCCGGCCGGCGCAGCTGCGCCAGCTGGTCGGCCAGATGGTCCGGCAGGAACGCGGCGTCCCAGAGGGACACCGGGCGATCGGCGTCGCGCCCCAACGCCAGCTCGATCCCCACGTACGCCGACACGCTGCCGTCGGTCACCCGAGCGGTCTCCCCGCGCCACGTGAGCCCCGCCGGATGCGGGGCCGCCCACGCCCGCTGCACCACGCCGCCCAGCGCCCAGTCCAGCAAGTCGCGCACGCGCGTGCTGCAGTTGTCGCGATAGTAGTCGTACCGGTAGTAGCGGTTCTCCTCGGCGGCGTTCCACGCCACGTACTCCGCCACCGCACCGCGCTCCAGCGGCGTGAGCGCCAGCCGCTGCGCGCGGACGCGCCGGTCGTCGCCGGCGTACGCCGTGTTGAACACCAGCACCGGATAGCCGGCCATCCAGTAGCGCGTGTCCCCGGTGAGAAAGCGGCCGAGGAAGTTCGGCTGGTTGAAGTCGAACATCCCCCAGTTGTAGGCGACGGCTTCGCCGGTCACGGAGTCCTCCACCGCCAGCGCCACGTGGCCAAAGCGCTCGAACACCGCGCTCCCGGGGCCGTAGGTGTACAGCGTGAGGCGCAGCCGCTCCCCCAGCCGCGCCCGCACGCTGTCGCGCTGGGCGGACACCCCCGGCGGCGGCGGCGGCGCCGTGGCGGCGACGTTGTCGGGGCGCGGCGCAAGGGCACCGGAGGCCGCCTGCGCCGCCACGGCCGTCGGCGCCAACACAGCGAGCCCCGCGAGCGCCGCCAGCAGCGCCGTTCCCAGCGCCGCGGCCGCCCGCATCGACGGGACGGGGCGCATCAGAAGCGGAACTCTTTCCCGTCGTCCGCCGCCTTGTAGATGGCGTCGACCACGCGCTGCAGCTGCACCTGGTCGGTGGGGGGCTCGTACGGGGCGTCCCCGCGGATGACGGCCACGAAGTGGGCCAACTCGGCGCGATAGCTCTGCAGGAACGGGCTCTCCCGCGCCGCGGCCCCCGAGGGCGAGACATCGACGGGGCGGCCGTTGAGCTCCTTGAAGACGCGCAGCGGCGCCAGGCGCCCGCTGCCACGGGTGCCGTGCACCTCGAACCACCACCGGTCCTCATCCCCCGCGTACGCCCACGACACCGACAGGTCGATCACCACCCCGCGCTCGCACTCGAGGAACAGCTGCAGCGACTCCTCCACGGCACCGGCGCCACGCGCGCGGCGCATGGCGGAGGACACGCGCACCGGCGCAGGCTCGTCGGCCATCCACAACGCCAGGTCGAGGAGCGGGAGCCCCAGCTCCTGGAAGGCCCCGCCCCCCGCCTCCGGACGGTTGTTGCGCCACCCCGGCGCCGAGGCGCGGCGCTGCAACGCCCCCGCCCGAATGGCGGTGATCTCCCCCAGCTCGGCGTTGCGCAGGAACTGGTCCAGCGCCTGCACGTCCGAGCGGAAGCGGTGGTTGTGCCCCACCACGAGGCGGCGGTCGGCCTTCTGGGCCGCGGCCAGGCACCGCTCCACCCCGCGCCCGCTCAACGAGAGCGGGCGCTCGCACAGCACGTGCAGCTTCTTGCGCAGCGCGCTCAGCACGTGCGGCTCGTGCAGGTGGTTGGGGGTGGCGATCACCACCGCATCCACCAGGTCGCTGTCCAGCAGCTCCTCGAAGTCGGTGAACACGTCGGGGACGCCGAAGCGGTCGGCGAGGGCGCGGGCCTTGGCCCCGTCGTTGTCACACAGCGCGGCCAGCACGGCGCCCTTCTGTCGCGCCAGCAACGGGATGTGGGTGAGCTGGGCGATGGCGCCCGCGCCCACCACGGCGATGCGCACGCCGTCCTTCATGGGGGACCTCCGGGGGGATGCGTCTCAGTCGGCCGCGCCGACCACGGTCCCCGGATAGTAATGCTGCAGGATGGTCCGGGCATCCTGCCCGGCCCGGGCGCGCCCGATGGCCCCCCACTGGCACATCCCCACCCCGTGGCCGTGCCCCACCCCGCGCAGCCGCAGCGACGCCACCTGCCCACCGTCATGGGTGGCATGATCCACGGCGAAGTAGGTGCTGGCCAGGGCACGGCCTCGTTGCCCGCGGAGCCAGCCGCGCAGCGCAGCCGCCCGCACCGGCACCTCCCCCCGGTCGGTGGACAGCAGCAGCGTGCCGATCCGCCCGGACCGCCCGCGACTGCCCACCCGCACGGCCCGCACCGGCACCCAGGCGACCGGCGCCAGCTCCTCGGCGCTCCCTTCCGCGCGCCCCTCCGGGGTGCGCCGCGCGAGCACGCGCCGCACCGCCTCCGACAGGACCGTCGCATCCAGCTCCTGCGTCCAGTGGCTTTCGGGCGCGATGTCGCACCACGCCCGCCCCGTGCTCGGATCGTGGTCATCCACCGGGCGCAGGAACGGGGCATCGGGAGCGTCGTCCCACGCCTCGCCCGGCGCGGCGGTGCGCCCTCCGCACGCCGCCGAATACGGCGCGGTGACCACGCGCCCGTTGTAGCGGAGCACCAGCCCGGCGGTGGCCGCCACCGCCGCATCGGCGAGGGGATACTCAGCGTCCACCCCGCCATAGGCCTGGTCGGCGACCCCCGCACGCAGGTGCCATCCCCGCGCGGGAAGCCGCGCCTCGTCCCGGGGGACGCGGACGGTGGCGAAGCTGCGCGCCGCGATGGCCTGCGCCTCCAGCGCCGCCCGATCGGTGGCCGCCCGGGTGCCAAGCTCCAGCGGCACCACGCCGCGCAGGTACCCCTCCATGGGGAGCCGGTTCACCACCGTGAGCCCCGAGGCGAGCGGGAGGATCCACAGCTCCCCCCGATAGCGTCGCCCGGCGTACTGCACCAAGGCGCCGGCGGACGCTGGCCGTGCCACGAAGGGCCCGGGGCGCCAGGGGGTCCGGTCCCCCCCCTCGCCCACCACCCGCAACAGCCCCCCCTGCTGCTCCACGCGCCACCGCTCCCCACCCGTCCCCCGTACCAGCACCCGCGCGCCCCCCTCCTCGGCCAGCTCCCACCCGGCCGTGGCGGAGAGCGGCGCCGCCGGGAGCGCGGTGGCCAGGGCCACCCGGACCATGCGCCCACGCGGCGCCGCAGCCACGGTCTTTGCAGCAGCGCGCGGCGCGGCCGCAGGGAGTGCGGCAGGGGTATCCGGCGCAGCGCGACCGGTCGCGCGCGCGTCAGGTCGCCGCGCGTCGCGGGCCCGAGGCACGCACGCAGCCACCAACAGCGTGGTCACGGCGCACACGCCCACGGCGCCAGCCACCAGCGCCGGGGTCCGTCCCCATCGACCGGCACCGCGGGGGGGGCGCATGGCGCCTACACCCCCACGGCGCCGCAGGCGTCAGTCGCGCCCGGCCACCGCCGCGCCGAGGGCCCCGTCCAACCGGTCGAGGGTCCTGGCAATCTCGGCGTCCCCATGGGCCGCCGACATGAACGCCGCCTCGAATGCGGATGGCGCCAGCGACACCCCCCGCCGCAGGGCGGCGTGGAAGAAGCGCTTGAAGAGGGCGACATCGGACTGCTTGGCGTCATCAAAGCTGCGGACCACCCCGTCCCGGAAGAAGAACCCCCACATCGAGCCGGCGTGCCCGGCCGTGAAGGGGACGCCGTGACGGGCCGCGATGTCACGCAGCCCCTGCACCAGCCGCCCGGTGCGGGCGGTGATGCCGTCGTGCACCTCGGGGGTGAGCGCCCCCAGGGTGGCCAACCCGGCGGCCATGGCCAGCGGATTGCCCGAGAGGGTCCCCGCCTGGTACATGGGCCCCGCCGGCGCCACCTGCTCCATGAGCGCCCGGGAGCCGCCATACGCCGCCACCGGCAGCCCGCCCCCGATCACCTTCCCCAGGGCGGTCAGGTCGGGGGTCACGCCAAAGCGCTCGCGCGCGCCACCGTAGGCGATGCGGAAGCCCGTCATCACCTCGTCGAACACCAGCAGCGCCCCGGTCTCATCGCACAGCGCGCGCAGCCCCTCGATGAACCCGGGGGCGGGCTCGATGAAGCCGCTGTTCCCCACCACCGGCTCCAGCATGATGGCCGCCAGCGGGACCGACCGGGCGACGGCGGCCGCCGCCTCGAGGTCGTTGTAGGGGCAGGTGAGCGTCAGGCGGGCCAGCGCGTCCGGCACCCCCGGCGAATCGGGGAGCCCCAGCGTGGCCACCCCGGACCCGGCCCGCACCAGGAACGCGTCCGCGTGGCCGTGATAGCACCCCTCGAACTTGAGCAGGTGCTCCCGCCCCGTGACGGCGCGCGCCAGCCGCGCGATGCTCATGGCCGCCTCCGTGCCGCTGGAGGTGAAGCGGACCATCTCCAGGTGGGGCATCCGGTCGGCAATGCGGTCGGCCAGCAGCACCTCGCGCTCGGTGGGCATCCCGAAGCTGGTGCCGTCGCGCATGGCGTCGGCGAGCGCCTCCAGCACCACCGCCGGGGCGTGCCCCAGCACCAGCGGCCCCCATGACAGGACGTAATCGAGGTAGGCGTTGCCATCGGCGTCCCACACCGTGGCGCCCTGCCCGCGCGCCGCCACCACGGGCTCGCCACCCACCCCGCGGAAGGCCCGCACCGGCGAGTTGACCCCGCCGGGGAAGCGCTGGCGCGCGCGCGCCATGATCGCCTGCGACCGGCGGGTGTCGAGCGGCGGGACGGAGTCCCCGTGCGGTGCGGTCATCGGCCGTAGCTCCCTGCGCTGGCGGGTCCGTCGCCCACCAGCGGCAGCGCACGCGCCGGGCGGCGGCCGGCGGCGGCGGGGGCATCCGCCACCCGCAGCAGCTCGGCATGGAAGTCGTAATCGTCCACCACCTGCGTGATGCGCACGTCGGCAAACGCCCCCGGCACCAGCGCCCCGGACAGGTGCACCAGCCCGTCAATGTCGTCCGCCTGCCACGGCGCGCGCGCCAGCCACGCCCCGGCGCCCTCCCCGGCGCGCTCCACCAGCACCCGCACCTCGCGCCCGACATGCCGCTCGTAGCGGTCGGCGGTGATGGCGCGCTGCAGCTCCTCCACCCGCTCCTTGCGCTCCCGCTTGACCGCCTCGGGAACGTCATCCGGCAGCGCGTGCGCGCGCGTCCCCTCCTGCGGCGAGTAGGTGAACACGCCCACGCGGTCCAGCTGCAACTCCTCCAGGAAGTCGCAAAGGATGCGGAAATCCTCGTCGGTCTCGCCGGGGAACCCCACGATGACCGTGGTCCGCACGGCCAGCCCCGGGATCACCTCGCGGTAGCGGGCCAGCCGCTCGCGGATGGTGCGCTGCCGCTCGGGGCGGCGCATGCGCGCCAGCACGGCGTCGCTGCCGTGCTGCATCGGGGTGTCCAGGTACGGCACCAGCCGCGGCGACGACGCCATGACCTCCAGCAGCCGCGGCGTGATCCCGGCGCTGTACAGGTACAGGTTGCGGATCCAGGGGATGGAGGTCTCGCGGAGCAGCGCCTCCAGCAGCTCGGGGAGCCCCGCCCCGTCGCGGCGGTCGCGCCCGTAGTGCGCCAGGTCCTGCGCCACCAGGTTGAGCTCGCGGCACCCCTGCGCCTCCAGCAGCTGCGCCTCGCGCACCAGCTCGGGGAGCGCGAACGACCGGTGCCGCCCCCGCATCAGCGGAATCGCGCAGAAGGCGCAGCCGTGGTCGCACCCCTCGCTCACCTTGAGGTAGCGCACGTGGGGCGTGTCCCCGCCGAACAGCCGCACCCCGGGGTGCTCCACCAGCGCCCCCCCCAGCAGCCCACGCTCCACCAGCTCCGGCACCAGCCGGTCGGTCTCCGACGTCCCCAGGAAGACGTCCACCTCGGGAAGCGCCTCCTCCAGCTCCGCCTTGTGGCGCTCCACCATGCAGCCGATGGCGAACACCGCCTTGCACTCCCCGGTGTCCTTGAGCCGCGCCGCCCCCAGGATCGCCTCGAGCGACTCCTGCTTGGCCGCGTCGATGAAGCCGCACGTGTTCACCACCACCACGTCGGCCTCGGCCAGATCCGTCACCGGCTCGCCCCCGTGCGCCACCAGCTCCGCCAGGTAGCGCTCCGAGTCCACCGTGTTCTTGTCACACCCCAGCGTGACCAGTCCGAACTTGAGCATCCGCGGAAGCTAGCGCCGAGGGCGCCGACCGGTAACCGCGACGGCGTCCGCTACCGGAAGTTCCCGAACTGCAGCTCCACCCCGAAGTCCCCCCGGCGCAGCAGCGTGATCGCCTCCTGCAGCGCGTCCTTGTCGGGGCCGGACACGCGCACCTGCTCCCCCTGGATGCTCGCGGAGACCTTCTTCAGCTTCGCCTCCTTGAGGGCGGCGCTGACCTTCTTCGCCGTCTCCGTGTCCAGCGCCATCTTGAGCTTCACGTCGCGCCGCAGCAGGTCGCCGCTGCCGGGCTTGGCCTCCCCGATGTCCAGGTTCTTCACCGGGATGCCGCGCTTCACCAGCTTGCCGCGCAACACGTCCAGCAGCGCCTCGCTGCGCATCTCCCCCTCGGCCTCGAGGTGGACCAGGTTCTCGGCGCGCTTGAACTCCACCAGCACGTGGGAGCCCTTGAAGTCGAAGCGCTGGGCGACCTCCTTGGCCGCCTGGTTCACGGCGTTGTCGACCTCCTGGAGGTCGCAGCCGGTGGTGACGTCGAACGAATAGGTGCCAGCCATGGGAGTCAGCCGAGGAAGCTCTGAAGGGCCTTGGAACGGGACACGTGACGGAGGCGCGACAGCGCCTTTTCCTTGATCTGGCGCACCCGCTCGCGCGTGATCCCGAGCAGCACGCCGATCTCCTCCAGCGTCATCGGCTCGCGGCCGTCGATGCCGAAGTACAGCCGCAGGATGCGCGACTCGCGCTCCTTGAGACCGTCGAGCGAGGCCGCCACCGCCTCGACCAGCGCCTTCTCGAACGCCTGCTCGTCGGGGGTGGGGTGCACCGTGTCCGGCAGGTAGTCGAGGAGCCGGTTGTCCTCGCCGGGGACGATGGGCGCGTCCAGGGAGAGGTGCACCTGGCTGATGGCCATGGTCTTGGCCACCTCCTCCTCGGTGATGTCCATCCCCTCGGCGATCTCGGCGTGCGTCGCCTCCCGCCCCAGCTCCTGCAGGAGCAGGCTGGCCCGCTTGCCGATGCGGTGCAGCGTGCCCGCGCGGTTGAGCGGCACCCGCACCAGACGCGACTGCTCCGCGAGCCCCTGCAGGATGGCCTGCCGGATCCACCACACCGCGTAGGAGATGAACTTGATCCCCTTGGTCTCGTCGAACTTGTGGGCCGCGCGGATGAGGCCGAGGTTCCCCTCGTTGATGAGGTCGGCGAGCGAGACCCCCTGGTTCTGGTACTTCTTGGCCACCGACACGACGAAGCGCAGGTTGGAGCGCACGAGCTTGTCGAGCGCCTCCTCGTCCCCCTGCCGGATGCGCCGCGCCAGCTCGGCCTCCTCCTCGCGGGAGATGAGCGGCGACGCGCTGATCTCCCGCAGATAGAGGTCCAGCGACCCCTCGTCCTGCGACGAGCGGCGGCGCCCGCTCCCGGCGGCACGCCGCACGCTGCGCGCCGGCGCCGGCGCCTCCTCCTCGTCCCCGGGCTCCCGCTCCGGCGCCATGTCGGATGTCCCCTCGGTCACGGGCGCCGCACGGTCAGTAGTTGTCGATCTGGGCGCGCTGCAGCGCCCCCGAATAGTCGACGTACCCCACCTTGGTCTCCGAGTAGAACTCGTACACCTCCCAGCCGCCCTCGCGGTGCCCGTTGCCGGTCTCCTTCACCCCGCCGAAGGGGAGGTGCGCCTCGGCCCCGATGGTGGGCGCGTTCACGTACGTGATGCCGTTGTCCAGCTGCTGGATGGCGCGGAACGCCACGTTCACGTCGCGCGTGTACACCGACGAGGAGAGCCCGTAGCGCACGCCGTTGTTCACCGCGAACGCCTCGTCCACCGTGCGCACCCGCACCACGGAGAGCACCGGCCCGAAGATCTCCTCCTGCTCCAGCCGCGACCCCGCCGCCACGCCCGTGAAGATGGTGGGCTGGAAGAAGTGCCCGTGGTCGAGCGCCCCGCCCGTGGCCCGGGCGCCCCCGAGCCGCAGCTCCGCCCCCTCGGCCTGCCCGATGGCCACGTAGCCCGCCACCTTCTCCAGCGCCGCCGCGTGCACCAGCGGCCCCACGTCGGTGCCGGCCACCCGCCCGTCCCCCAGCCGCAGCTGCGACGCCCGCGCCACCAAGCGGTCCACGAAGGCGTCGTGAATGCCGTCCTGCAGGATCAGTCGGCTGGTGGCGGTGCACCGCTGCCCCGTGGTGCCGAAGGCCCCCCACAGCACGCCGTCCAGCGCCAGCTCCAGATCGGCGTCGTCCAGCACGATCTGGGCGTTCTTCCCCCCCATCTCCAGCGACAGCCGCTTGTGCAGCCGCCCGCAGGTCTCCCCCACGAACCGCCCCGTCTCGGTGGACCCGGTGAACGAGATCACCGGCACCTCGGGGTGCTCCACCAGCGCCTTCCCCACCACCTCCCCCATGCCGTGCACCAGCTGGATCACCTCGGGGGGCAGCCCCGCCTCCAGCAGGATCTCCACCAGCACGGTGGCGGTGTGCGGCACATCCTCGGCCGGCTTGAGGATCACCGCATTGCCGCACAGCAGCGCCGGGAACGCCTTCCAGGTGGGGATCGCCAGCGGGAAGTTGAAGGGAGTGATCAGCCCGCAGACGCCGATGGGGCGCCGCATGGTCATCGCCCACTTGTTGGCCAGCTCGCTGGGGACGGTGTGCCCGAACAGGCGCCGCCCCTCGGTGGCGGCGTAATACGCGGTGTCGATCCCCTCCTGCACGTCGCCGCGCGTCTCTGCCAGCGGCTTCCCCATCTCCCGCGTCATCAGGTCCGCCAGCTCCTCCTTGCGCGCGGCCAGGAGGTCGCCCACGCGCCGCAGCACGTCGCCGCGCGCCGGCGCCGGCGTGGCCTTCCACTGCGCAAAGCCGCGCCGGGCGCTGGCCACCGCGGCCTCCACGTCGGCCACGCCGGAGGCGGGAAAGTGCCCGATGACGTCGGCCTGGTGCGCCGGGTTGCGGTTCTCGAAGTACTGGCCGGTGGACGGCGCCACCCAGCGGCCGCCAATGAAGTTCTGGAAGGTCGTCATGCGTGGAAAAGTAGTGAGCGGACCAGCGCCAGCGGGGTGCCGGCGGGAACCGTGGGGGACGGCGGGGCCACCTCGCATTGCCAGGTGGCCGGATGCGCGGCCGTGGGGATGGCGTAGCCCACCCGCGGCAACACGTCGCGCGCCGCCACTACGCCCCCCCACACCAGCGCCAGGAGGGACAGCACATGCAGCACCCCCTGCCGGTGCCGCCACGTCCCGGCGGCGCTCCACGCCCCCAGCAGCATGACCCCGCCGGCCGCCCCCACCAGCCCCATCACGGGCGGGCCGCACACCCCCGGCCACGGCCAGTACCACAGGCCGGCCGCCGCAGCCACCGCCACCGCGGTGCGCGCCCACCCGTGCCACGCCGCCGCGGGGGCGGCAGCGCCACCCACGCCACCGGCGGCACCCGCCGGCCCCACGGCGG
>JBEIJM010000057.1:0-16849 GCA_040380205.1 Gemmatimonadaceae bacterium | reverse complement strand
GCGGTTCACCGCCTTCCGCGTGCGCCGCGCCCCGTCGCTGGAGGCGCTGCTGGCCGAGAGCAACATCGTCACCCTGCACGTCCCGCTCACCGACGAGACCCGCGGGCTCATCGGCGCGCGCGAGCTGCGGCGGCTCCCCGCCAAGTCGGTGGTGGTGAACATGGCGCGCGGCGGGGTGGTGGACGAGGAGGCGCTGGCCGCCGCGCTGACGGCCCGCGAGCTGCGCGGCGCCGTGCTGGACGTCTTCGCCCACGAGCCGCTGGCCGCCGACCACCCGCTGCGCACCGCCCCCAACCTGCTCCTCACCCCGCACCTGGGCGCCAACACCGTCGAGGCGCAGCGCAACGTGGCGCGCGACGTTTGCCTGGCCGTGCGCGACGCCCTGGTGCGGCAGGACCTCTCCCGCTCCATCAACGTGGCCGCCAGCGACGGCAGCTGGGCCGAGCTGCACGCCGCCATGGTGGTGGCGCGCCGCGCCGCCGCGGTGGCGCGCGCCGTGCTGGCCGACCAGGGGATGCGCGCCGTGCGCCGCCTGGCGCTGCGCGTGGGCCCCGAGCTGGCGCACGGCAGCGCCCCGCTGCTGGCCGCCGCCGCCACGGGCGTGCTGGAGGGGATCCTGGAGACGGAGCGGCTCAACCTCATCAACGCCCGCGCCCTCGCCGACGGGCGCGGCATCGACCTGTCGGTGGGCACCTCCACCGAGCTGGGACACCCGCGGGCCCTCGAGGTCACCCTGGCCGGCGGCATGCAGCAGCTGGCGGTCGCCGGCACCGCCGCCGAGGGGAGCCCGCGCCTCACCCGCATTGGCGCGTTCCACGTGGACGTCAACCCGCGGCAGACGCTGCTGGTGCTCACCAACCACGACGTCCCCGGCGTCATCGGGCGCGTGGGGACGCTGCTGGGCGAGCGGCGCGTGAACATCGCCGAGTACCATCAGGCGCGCCTCGCGCAGGGGGGCGACGCGCTGGCCGCCGTCTCGGTGGACGGCGCCGTCAGCGAGGAGACCCGCCGCGCGCTGCTGGAACTCCCCGACGTGCGCTCGGCCAGCGTCGTCCACTTCCGCGACGACTGAGCGCGCCCGCGCGGGCTCCCATGCACCCGGCCGCCACCGCCGACGCCGACGTCCGGCGCGCCTTCGCGCGCGACGCCTCGGGGCTGGAGCTGCTCCCCGACGCGGTGTGCCGCCCGCAGTCGGTGGAGGAGGTGGCGGCCCTCCTGGCAGAGGCCACGGCCACCCGCACCCCGGTCACCGCGGCCGGGGGGCAGTCCTCCACCACGGGCGCGTCGGTCACCGACCGCGGATGGCTGCTGTCGCTGCGCGCCCTGGACCACATCGGCCCGGTGGACCCGGACACGCACACCGTGCGCGTGGGCGCCGGCGCCATCGTGGCCGACGTGCGCCGCGCGGCCGCGCCGCACGGGCTGCTCTTCGCCCCCGACCCCACCAGTGAGGAGGAGTGCACCGTGGGGGGCGCCATCGCCTGCAACGCGTCGGGGGCGCGCTCGCTGCGCCACGGCGCCACCGGGCGGCACGTGGTCGCGCTCACCGTGCTCCTCGCCAGCGGCGAGCGGGTGGAGCTGCGCCGCCCCGCGCTGGAGAAGAACACCGTGGGGTACCCGGTGGCGCACGACCCGGTGGAGTGGTTCGTGGGGAGCGAGGGGACGCTGGGCGTGGTGGTGGAGGCGGAGCTGGCGCTGGTGCCGCTCCCCGCGCAGCTGCTGGGGCTGGCCATTCCGTTTGCGCGGGAGGCCGACGCGCTGGCGTTCGTGGTGGCCGCCCGCCGCGCCCCGGGGGTGCACCCGCGCTGCCTGGAGTTCTTCGACGCGGGGGCCATGGCCATTGCGCGCCACGCCGAGGGGACGGCGGCGGGACCCGCCAGCTGGGGCGCCGGCGCCGCCGCCATGGTGTACGTGGAGGAGACGGGGAGCGACGATCCCCAGGCCGAGCTGCCGCTGGAGGCGTGGCTGGCGCTCGCCGAGGCGTACGAGGCGCTGGCGGGGGACATTCGCGTGTATGACAGCCCGGCCGCGCTGCAGGAGGCGCGGCGCCTGCGCCATGCGGTGCCGGCCACCATGAACGAGCGCGGCGCCGCGTGCCGCGCGCGGGGGGGGCGCAAGGTGAGCACCGACTGGGCGGTGCCGTACCCGCGGCTGGCCGAGGCGCTGGCCGTGGCGCGGCAGCTGGCCGACGAGGCCGGCATCGACCGCGGCATCGCCTATGGGCACGCGGGCAACGGGCACCCCCACCAGAACTTCATCGCGCACGACGCCGACGCGCTGCGGCGCATCGAGCAGGTGGTGCAGGCCACGTTGCGCGCGGTGATCGCCATGGGGGGGACCGTGGCCGCGGAGCATGGCATCGGCAAGCTCAAGAGCCGCTGGCTCCCGCTGCAGGCCACCCCGCTGCAGCAGCGGGTCATGCGCGCGCTCAAGGCGGAGCTCGACCCGCTGGGGCTGCTGGCCCGCGGGAACATCCTCGGATGAGCGGCGCGCGCGCCGACCTGCTCCCGGGGCGCCCGCGGTATCGCGCGGTGTGCTTCGACGTGGACTCCACCCTGGCCGCCATCGAGGGGGTGGATTGGCTGGCCGACCGCCGCGGTGCCGAGGTGGCCGCCGAGAGCCACGCCCTGACCACCGAGGCGATGGAGGGGCGCCTCCCCATCGAGGCGGTGTATCAGGTCCGGCTGGCGCGCATCCGCCCCACCCCCGGCGAGATGGCACAGCTGGCCGATGCCTATCTGGCCGCGATGCAGCCCGGGATGGATCGCCTGGTGGCCGCCTTGCTCGCCCATGACTGCGCCGTGCACCTGGTCAGCGGCGGCTTCCGGCAGGCCATCCTCCCGCTGGCGCGCCGGCTGGGGGTCCCCGAGGCGCAGGTGCACGCCGTGACGCTGGCCGCCGACCCGGCCGACGGCACACTGAGCCTGCTGGACGGCGACCAGCCGCTGGCCACGCAGGGGGGCAAGCCCGCCGTGGTGCGGAGCCTGGCCCTCCCCGCCCCCGCGGCCATGGTGGGCGACGGCAGCACCGACGCCGCGGTACGCGACCTGGTGGACACCTTCATCGCGTACACCGGGGTGGTGCACCGCCCCGCCGTGGTGGCCGTGGCCCACGTGGTCGCCCCCTCCGTGGCGGCGTTGGCCCCGCTGTTGCTGCAGGCCGAGGCTGATGCCAACGGTTATGCCGATGCCCCCTGAGCCTGCCATGCCTCCCGCCGGGACCTTCTTCCTCCCCGGCCCCACCGAGGTGCGCCCCGAGGTGCTGGCCGCCATGACGGGGCCCATGATGCCGCACCGTGGCGCCGCCTTCGAGGCGCTGCTGGCGCGCGTGGACGCCCAGCTGCGCGCCGTCTTCCGCACCGCGCGCCCGGTGTACGTGGCCACCGCCTCCGCCACGGGGCTCATGGAAGCCGCGCTCCGCTGCGCGCCACCGGGCGCGGTGCTGGCGCTGGTCAACGGCGCCTTCAGCGAGCGCTTCGCCCACATCGCCGCCGCCTGCGGGCGCGAGGTCACCCGCGTGGGGGGCGAGTGGCACCGCGCCGTCCCGCTGGAGGCCGTGGAGGCGGCGCTGCGCGCCCGCCGCTACGCCGCCGTCACCGTGGTCCACTCCGAGACCTCCACCGGCGTCCTCACTCCGCTCCCCCCGCTGGCCCAGCTGGCCCGCGCGCACGGCGCCCGGTTGCTGGTGGACTCGGTCACCGGCATTGGCGGCACCCCAGTGGAGACCGATGCCTGGGGGCTGGACTTCGTGCTCACCGGCTCGCAGAAGGCGCTGGCCCTCCCCCCCGGGCTCGCCTTCGGCGTGGCCAGCGCGGCGTTCATCCGCGAGGCGGCCGCCACCCCGGGGCGGGGGCTCTACTTCGACCTGGTCGAATACGAGGAGGCGATCCACAAGCACCAGACCCCCAACACGCCGGCACTGTCGCTGCTGTACGCCGCCGACGTGCAGGGGGCGCACATCGCCGCGGAAACCATCGAGGGGCGGTGGGCCCGCCACGCGGCCATGGCCGCGCAGACCCACGCCTGGGTGGCCACCCTCCGCGAGGAGACCGGCGCCCCCTGGTGCATCTACGCCCCCGCGGGCGAGCGCGCCCCCACCGTCACCACCGTGGCCCTCCCCCCGGGGCTCTCGGGGACTGACGTGGTGCGCGACGTGGCGCGCGCCGGCTTCGTCATCGGCGACGGCTATGGGCGGCTCAAGGGGACCACCATCCGCATCGGCCACATGGGTGACCACACCCCCGCGGCGCTGGCGCGCTGCCTGGCGGTGGTCACCGACGTGGTGCGGGAGCGGCTGCGGGCCCCCGCGCGAGGCGTGACCTGAGGTGACGCCCCCCCGCGGCGACACGCCCACGGGTGGCGCCCCTGCGAGCGGGGGCGCAGCTTTCCCCGCCATGAACGTCGCCGCCCGTCGCCGGCCGGTGGCTCGCGGGGTGGTGCTGGACCGCTCGCTCGAGGAGCTGCCGCTCTTCCGCCTCAGCGATTCCGCCGATGACGCCCCGGTCGCCTTCCTCACGGAAGCCGGGGGGCGCTGGCGCGTCATCCCCGCCCCCGGCGACCGGCTCCCGGGGACCTTCGACCAGGACGTCTACGTGGAGCTGCTGCACCGCTACCACGAGGGGGGCGCTCCCGACGACGGCGCCATCCACTTCACGCTGCACAACTTCCTCCGCTCCATGGGGCGGCGCGCCGACGGGCGCACCTACGAGCAGCTGCGCGGCGCGCTCACCCGCCTCGAGCGCACCACCCTCGAGTCCGCCGGCGCCTACTGGTCCGCCACCACCGGCAGCGAGCCGGTCCGCTTCACCGTCCTCACCGGCGTGGTGGTCAACCGCCGCCGCGTGGCCGACCGCGAGCAGCTCCCCCTCTTCGCCAACCTCTCGGCAGGCGAGCCCGGCGATGCCCGGGTGATCCTCTCCCCCGTCATGCGCGGGAACCTCGCGGCGCGCCACACGGTATCCCTCTCGGCGCCCCGCTACCACGCCCTGTCGTCACCGGTGGCGCGGCGCCTGTACCGTCTGCTCGAGGTGGCGCGCGCCGAGGGGCGCCTCTCCTGGCGCATCCCGCTGGAGCGCCTCGCCGAGCAGCTCCCCCTCAGCCAGCGCTATCCGTCGCACCTGCAGCGCGTGCTCCAGCCGGCGCACGAGATGCTGCTCAGCGCCGGGCTCGCCCGCGACATCACCGTGCGCCAGCTGGACCGCGTCTGGACCGTGGACTACGTCCTGGGTTCGCGCCCCCGCGAGGAGCCGGCGTAGATTGCAGCAGCGTTTCGCACCCCTTTCCCGAGCGATGGCATGACCCGTACCCGCAAGGCGGCGCTCGCCGCCGCCCTCGTCCTCCCCCTCGTGGCCGGCGGCTTCGCGCTGCAGGCCCGCGGCGCGCGCGGCGGGGCCCAGCTGCTCGACCAGGTCCTCACCTTCGTCGCGCTCCGCTACGTCGACACCCTCGACGCCCAGGCGCTCTACGAGAAGGCCGCCCGCGGGCTGGTGAAGGAGCTCAACGACCCCTACACCGAGCTGTTCTCCCCCAAGGAGCTCGCCGAGTTCGCGCGCAACACCAACGGGCGCTATGCCGGCATCGGCATGGAGATCTCCAAGATCGGCGACTTCGTCACGGTCAACCGCGTCTTCCCCAACTCCCCCGCCGAGGGGGGCGGCGTGCAGGAGGGGGACAAGATCATGGTGATCGACACCGCCAACGCGCGCGGCTGGAACACGCAGCAGGTGCAGAACCTGCTGCTCGGCCCCGCCGGCTCGCCGGTCAAGGTCACCTTCGGGCGCATCGGGGTGCCGCAGCCCATCACCCTGTCGTTCACCCGCGCGCAGATCCAGGTCCCCGCCGTGCCGTACAGCATGATGCTGGAGGACCAGGTCGGGTACATCCCGCTGCAGCGCTTCTCCGAGCAGACCACCGACGACATCGCGCGCTCGGTCCTCGCGCTGCGCGAGAAGGGCGCGCGCGGCATCGTCATCGACCTGCGCGGCAACCCCGGCGGCATCCTCGACGAGGCGTTCTCGATGGCCAACCTGTTCCTCCCCAAGGGGAAGGAGCTGCTGTCGGTGCGCGGGCGCGAGGAGTTCCAGAAGTTCGAGAGCACCGAGGCGCCGCTGGCCCCCGACGTGCCGCTGGTGGTGCTGGTGGACGGCGGCTCGGCGTCGGCGTCGGAGATCGTGGCGGGCGCCCTGCAGGACTACGACCGCGCCCTCATCCTGGGGACCACCTCCTTCGGGAAGGGGCTCGTGCAGTCGGTGTACAACCTCGACGGCGGCTACGCGCTCAAGATCACCACGGGCAAGTGGTTCACCCCCTCGGGGCGCTCCATCCAGCGGGAGCGGCGCGTGACCCCCGACGGGCAGTTCGTCGAGGTGCGCCCCGACTCGCAGGAGAGCGACTCCGCCCGCAAGGCGCGCCCGGTGTTCAAGTCGGCGGCGGGGCGCACGCTGTACGGCGGGGGCGGCATCACCCCCGACGTGGTGGTGTCCCCGGACACCATCAGCAGCAAGGAGCAACAGCTGCGCCGCGCGCTCGCGCCGCACTACCCCACCATCTTCGCCGCGGCCATGGCCATCGCCGAGGAGCAGAAGGGGAAGGTGCGCCCCGACTTCGCCATCAACCCCGCGTGGCGCGAGACGGTGTGGCAGCGGCTGGCCAAGGACTCGGTCAAGGTGGACCGGGCCATCTGGGACGCCGGCGCCGGCGAGGTGGACCGCATCATCGAGGAGCGGGTGGCCAAGGTGGCCTTCGGCGACACCACCGTGCGCCGCCGGTCGCTGCACGACGACAACCAGCTGCGGCAGGCCATCACCGTGCTGCGCGCCGCGCGCACCCAGCAGGCGGTGTTCCAGGCCGCCACGGGGACGAGGCGGAAGTAGCGGCGGCGCGCCGTCGCGTCCCCCGGTAGGGGGGCCCGGCGGGCGGTGGCGTGCAAGGTTCGTACAATTGCGGATGCCCGGCAGGCACGAGGGGCGGTAGGGTAGACGGCATGTCTCCCCACCGCCCCTCTCTGCGTGCGGTCGCCCTGCTGGGGCTGGCCGCCGCCTGCACCCCCGCCACGGGGACCCCCCCCGCCGGCGCCGCGGCCCCTGCCCCCGCCCGCACGGCCATCGCCGCCGAGCCCGGGGAGGCCAACCTGACCAACCTCCGCCAGCTCACCAACGGCGGCGAGAACGCCGAGGCGTATTTCAGCGCCGACGGACAGTGGATCACCTTCCAGTCCACCCGCGACGGGCGCACCTGCGATCAGCAGTTCGTCATGCGCACCGACGGCACCGGGCTCACCAAGGTGTCGGTGGGGGGGAAGACCACCTGCGGCTGGTTCCTCCCCGGCAGCCAGCGGCTGTTCTTCGCCTCCACGCACGCGGCCGACAGCGCCTGCCCGCCCCGCCCCGATCCTTCGGCCGGCTACGTGTGGGGGATCGACCCGTTCGACATCTACACCGTGGGGCGTGACGGCAAGGAGCTCAAGCGGCTCACCAACTACGGGGTGTACACCGCCGAGGGGGTGCTGTCGCCGGACGGGAAGACGATCGTGTTCACGTCGCTCAAGGACGGGGACCTCGACATCTACACCATGAATGTCGACGGGAGCAACGTGAAGCGGCTCACCACCACGCCGGGGTACGACGGCGGCCCGTGGTGGTCCCCCGACGGGAAGCAGATCGTGTACCGCGCCTGGCACCCCACCGACCCGGCGGAGCTCAAGGCGTACCGCGACCTGCTGGGGCGTCGCATGATCCGCCCCAACCGGATGGAGCTGTTCGTGATGAACGCCGACGGCAGCAGCCAGCGGCAGATCACCACGCTGGGCGGCGCCAACTTCGGGCCGTCGTGGACCCCCGACGGGAAGGGGATCATCTTCTCGTCCAACCACCAGAATCCGCGCAGCCGCAACTTCGACCTGTTCATCATCGGGGTGGACGGCACCGGGCTGCGTCAGGTGACCACCAACCCCGAGTTCGACGGCTTCCCCATGTTCAGCCCTGACGGCAAGTCGCTCATCTGGGCGTCCAACCGGAACGGCGCGAAGCAGGGGGAGACCAACCTGTTCATCGCGGAGTGGCGGTAAAACGAACGGCGGGGTGAGGGCGCGAGCCCCTCACCCCGCCGTGGTGCCGCGGGCGGCCGTCTTACCCCTTCACCGCCTGCACGTCCACCGAGAGCTTCACCTGGTCGCTCACCAGGAAGCCGCCGGCCTCCAGCGCCACGTTCCAGGTGAGGCCGAAGTCGGCGCGCGAGATCACGCCGGTGAGCTCCGCCGACACCTTCTCCTGTCCCCAGGGATCCTTGGCGGGGCCGCCCACTTCGCCGGTGAGCGTCACCGGGCGCGACTCCCCGCGCAGGGTGAGCGTGCCGGTGGCGGTGACCGCATCGCCCGTGCGCTGGAACGACGTGAGCGCGAAGGTGGCCGACGGGAACTGCACCACGTCGAAGAACTCGGGGCTCTGGAGATGGCCGTCGCGCTGCGCGTTGCCGGTGTGGAGGGACGCCACGTCGATGGTGACGTCGGCGCCGGTCACCTGGCCGTCGGTGTCGGTGATGGTGCCGCTGAAGGTGCCGAAGGTGCCGCGCACGGTGGAGATCCCCATGTGCTTGACGGCGAACTGGATCTGGCTGTGGGTCGGGTCGATGGTCCAGGGCATGGAACGGCCTCGTGGTGAGCGGATGGGATGGTGATCATCGGGGGGACAACGGGCCCGGGCCGTGCCAGCCGGCCGCCGCGTTGTCCCGGTCCCGTTAAATGTGTTACAACACGGGATTTCCCGCAACCCCAGTCCCCCCCCTCGCCGTTGTCAGCCCCCCCGGCGAGCTTATCGGCATGGAGACCGACCGCCCCCCCGCCAACCTCCGCACCGTCACCGTCGGTGAACGCCTGGAGGGTGAGTTCCTCGTCCAGGCGCGCGCCGACAAGACCACCCGCGCCGGCAAGGGCTTTGCCCTGCTCACCCTGGCCAATGCCACCGGCACCATCGACACCGCCCCCCTCTGGGAGGAACAGCTCCCCTGGATCGAAGGGGTGGCCCGCGGCACCCTCCTGGCCGCCGTGGGCGAGGTGGACCGCTATCAGGGGAACGAGGGGGGTGGCAAGCGCCAGTTCCGCCTCACCGCCCCTCCGCGGCTCCTCCCCCGCGAGCAGTTCCACCCCGAAGCCTTCCTCCCCACCATCGAGGTCAACCCCGACAAGCTCTGGGACCTCATCGACGGCTTCCGGGCGCAGCTCACCACCCCGCGCCTCCGCGCCGCGGTGGACCTGTTCTTCGGCGACGACGACTTCCGCCTCCGCTTTGCCCGCACCCCGGGGGCCACCACCGGCCACCACGCGCAGGTGGGCGGGCTGCTCCTCCACGTCTGGGAGGTCACCCGCGTGGCCCTCACCATCGCCCAGACGGTGCGCAAGGCCAACGCCGAACTGGCCATCGCCGGCGCGCTCCTGCACGACATCGGCAAGGTGGAGGCCTACGCCGTCTCCCCCGAAGGGTTCGACTTCACCCCCTCCGGCCGCCTCCTGGGGCACGTCACCCTGGGCGCCCTCCTGTTCGACCGCCGCCTGGTCCAGGCGGGGCTCCCCCTCACCGAGGCGGAGCGCGACGAGCTGCTGCACATGATCCTCTCGCACCACGGCGCCCTGGAGTACGGCTCCCCGGTGCTCCCCATGACGCTGGAAGCCGAGCTGGTGCACTGGGCCGACGAAGCCTCCGCGAAGAGCACCGACATGATCGACGAGTTCGCCAACCCCGAACTCTTCCCCGCCGATCACCCGGGCGGCCTCTCTGCCGGGCGCTCCTGGCGCCTCAAGCGGCACCTGTGGCACCGTCCGGCCCCCTGGGGATAGCGCCGAACAGGATCGGCGTCCCCTTGGACAAACTTTTTTTGTGCGCCCCGGACTCGCCGGTCCTAATGGCGTGTGTCGAGTGAAAAACCTGCATTATTGCATTTCACTGGTTATTCGGCTCCGCTGATTTTCCAGCCGGCACCGCTTTGCTTCCGACCCGGAATTTGTATGTTCCCGGTTCGCCGACCGTGTGGAGACCGGGATCGGCATTCATGTACGCGGTTAAGGAGGCAGGATGCGGAAGCCACGACCGAACACGTACAACCCCGCCCAGGCGTTGCATCTCATCGCATCGGACCGGACGGGACTCCCCCTCAGTTGTCCCTCATGCTCGGGGCAGATCTCGCGCGACCCCGTCGTGCAGCCGCCCACACCCAATTCGCACGTCACGCTCAAATGCACCGGCTGCGGCCGGCTCGCCCGCTACATTGCCGGCGTGAACTGACGACAGGAGAGGCAGACCGGCGCGCCGACGCGCCCGCCTGACGCGACGAGGCCCCGTGGATCCGTCCACGGGGCCTCGTCGCATCGGTCAGCCGCCACGCGGGGCGCTACCAGCTCACCGTCCCCTGCTTGCTGGTGTCCACCGACTCCCCCTCACCCGCCTTGAACAGGAACGCCTCCATGTTCCGGGTGAGAAACGTCCGTGCCTGCGGGTCCATCACGTTCAAGCCGTAATGATTGATCAGCATCGTCTGCTGCTTGAGCCACTGCGCCCAGCACCCCTTGCACGTCCCCGCCACGATCCGCTGCCCCAGCGCCCCGGGGAACGGCGGGCGCTCGAACCCCTCCGCCGCCTGCCCGCACTTCTGGCACGTCACCGTGGTCCCCGCGTTCGTCCCGTCGCTCACAGCTGCTTCACCTCGCTGACCAGCTTCGTCAGGCTCGCCTTCGCGTCGCCGAACAGCATGCGGGTCTTGTCGTCATAGAACAGTTCGTTCTCGATGCCGGCGAATCCGGTGTTCATCGAGCGCTTCAACACGATGATCGACTTCGCCTCGTGCACGCGCAAGATGGGCATCCCGTAAATCGGGCTCGACGGGTCGGTCTTGGCCGCGGGGTTCACCACGTCGTTCGCGCCGATCACCACCGCCACGTCCGCCTCGGCGAACTGGTCGTTGATCTCCTCCATGTCGTACATCCGGTCGTACGGCACGTTGGCCTCCGCCAGCAGCACGTTCATGTGCCCCGGCATCCGCCCCGCCACGGGGTGGATGGCGTACTTCACCTCCCCCCCCTTCCGCTCGATCAGCTCGGCCAGCTCCCGCACCTGGTGCTGCGCCTGCGCCACCGCCATCCCGTACCCGGGCACCACGATCACCTTTCCGGCGTACGCCAGCTGCACCGCCGCGTCCTCCGCCGAGATCGGCACCGCCACCAGCCCCTCGGCAGTCTTCCCCGACGCCGCGCCGCCCCCCGTCCCGAACGCCCCGAACAGCACGTTCGCGAACGAGCGGTTCATCGCCTTGGACATGATGATCGACAGGATGAACCCCGACGCCCCGTCCAGCGCCCCGGCGATGATCAGCACGTTGTTCCCGATCGCGAACCCCGTGGCCGACGCCGCCAGCCCCGCGTACGAGTTGAGCAGCGACACCACCACCGGCATGTCCGCCCCCCCGATGGGGAGCACCAGCATGAACCCGATGGCAAAGCTGATCGCCACCATCGCGTAGAACGCCGCCGGGGTGTTGGGCGATGCGATCAGCCACCCGTAGCACCCCACCGCCGCCAGGAACAGCAGGCCGTTGAGCAGGTTCTGCCCCTTGAACGTCACCGGGCGCCCGGTGATGAACTCCTGGAGCTTGCCGAACGCCATGAAGCTCCCCGACACCGTCAGCGCGCCGAACAGCACCTCGAACCCCAGCGCCGCCATGGTGAACCGCGCGTCGGCGTCGGAGGGGAGCGTGGGGTGGTCCCCCTGATACATGTGGTAGAACTCGCCGATCCCCACCAGCGTGGCCGCCAGCGCCCCGAACATGTGCGAAAAGGCGATCCGCTGCGGCATCGCGGTCATGGGCACCCACTTCCCCATCGGGTACCCCACCACGGTCCCCACGATCAGCCCCGCCACGATCCACTGGTACGTGAGGATCTCCTCGTGCAGCAGCGTCCCCACGATGGCCAGCAGCATCCCCACCGCCGCCAGCTGCATCCCCCGCCGCGCCTCGTCGGGGCGCGTGAGGCTGCGCAGCCCCAGGATGAAGAGGATCGACGCCGCCAGGTACGTGCCCTGCTCCACCAGCGCGCGCATCAGTGCCCCCCGCCCGACGGCGCCTTGGCCCCGTCACCGCGCTTGAACATCGTCAGCATGCGGTCGGTGATGATGAACCCGCCCACCACGTTGGCCATGGCGCACGCCACCGCCACCACCCCCAGGATGGTCGGCACCTTCCCGTACTGCCCCCCCGCCAGCACGATGGACCCCACCAGCGAGATCCCCGAGATCGCGTTGGTGGCCGCCATCAGCGGCGTGTGCAGCAGCGGCGGCACGCGGGAGATCACCAGGAACCCCACGAACCCCGCCAGAATGAACACGTACAGCTGAATGAAGCCGGTGCCGGTCATCGGCGCCCCTGTCCGTCATGGGTGAGCGTCATGGCGCCCGTGATCTCGTCGTCCAGGTCGATCACGGGCGTCCCCTCCTTCGCCAGGTGCTGCAGCAGCGTCAGCACGTTCCGGCTGAACATCTGGCTGGCGTGCGTGGGCATGGTGGCGGGGAGGTTGAGCGCCCCCACCACCTGCACGCCGTGCACCTCCACCGTCTCGCCAGCGCGCGTCAGGTCGCAGTTCCCGCCGGTCTCCGCCGCCAGGTCCACGATCACGCTCCCGGGGCGCATGCTGGCCACCATCGCCTCGGTCACCAGCCGCGGCGCGGCCCGCCCGGGGATCGCCGCGGTGGTGATCACCAGGTCCTGGTCGCGGATGTGCCGCGCGATGGTCGCCAGCGTGCGCGCCGCCTCGTCATCGCTCTGCGCCTTGGCGTACCCGCCCCGGTCCTCGGCGCCGGCGCTCACCACGTCGGAAGCCACGAACGCGGCCCCCAGCGACTTCACCTGCTCCGCCGCCGCCGCCCGCACGTCAAAGCCCGAGGTCACCCCCCCAAGCCGCCGCGCCGTGGCCAGCGCCTGCAACCCCGCCACCCCGGCGCCAATCACGAACACCTTGGCCGGCGTGATCGACCCGGCTGCCGTGGTCAGCATGGGGAGGAACCGCGGCAGCAGCGACGCCCCCACCAGCACGGCCTTGTACCCCGCCACGGTGGCCTGCGACGACAGCACGTCCATGCTCTGCGCCCGCGTGATCCGCGGCACCAGCTCCAGCGCCAGCGCGGTCACGCGGCGCGCCGTCAGCGCCTCCACCACGGGCCCCGCCGACGCGGGCGCCATCAGCGACACCAGCACCGCCCCCTCGGGGAGCAGCGCCACCTCCTCCGCCGACGGCCGCTGCACACGGCACACCACCTGCGCGCCGGCATGCGCCTCGGCCGCCGTCGGGGCGATCGTCGCCCCGGCTGCCTCGTACTGGGCATCGTCATGGTACGCCCCGGCGCCTGCCCCCGCCTGGACCACCACCTCGTGCCCCCCCTTCACCAACTTCGCAACGCTGTCTGGCACCAGCGCCACCCGCCGCTCACGCGGCGCCGTCTCCGACGGGACGCAAATACGCATCTGTTCTCTGGAATGGAAATCACCGGGACACAACGAAAACGCCCCCAGGTCGTCAGGGGGCGCATGTCAGCGCACGGCGATGAAAGCACGGCGATCGTGCTTGGTTCCCAGTGGGGGGCGAGGGGCAGAGGCCAGCCACCGCCCCGGTGGCAGGTGGAGGTGACGCGGAAGCGTCCGACCGTTCGCCCCCCTCAGTACCGCGGAATCTCCGGAGCCACCTCGGCGCTCCACGCCTCGATCCCCCCCTCCACATTCACCACGGCCTGGAACCCCTGCGCCAGCAGCCAGCTGGCCGCCATTTCACTGCGCATCCCGTGGTGGCACAGCAGCGCGTACGGACGCGACGGGTCCAGCTCCCCCACCCGCGCCGGCAGCTCGTTCAGCGGGATGTGCACGCTCCCCGGCACCCGGGCCAGCTCCAGCTCCCACCCCTGCCGCACGTCCACCAGCGTGAGCGTCGGGTCGGCGGCCATGCGGGCCGCCACGGCGGCGGGAGACAGCTGGTCGATGGGCATGCGAGGCGGTTCTGGCAGGGGGGACGGAGACGGGGCGGCCGACGCGCACACCGTCTCCGGCACCTCCAGCGGCGCCCCCCGGCCAGGGGAACACCCGGGACACCCGGGACGGCGCTGCAGGCGGATACGGTGTGTTGTCTGAGACAACAGGTCCACCAGCAACAGCGTTCCAACAAGTGGAGAACCCACCCCCGTCACCAGCTTGATCGCCTCGGTGGCCTGCATCACCCCCACCATCCCCGGCACCACCCCCAGTACCCCCTCCTCCGCGCACGTCCGCACCGTCCCCTCCACCGGGGGCTCCGGAAAGAGGCACTGGTAGCAGGGGCCATCAGGGGCCGCCAACACGCTCAGCTGCCCCTCAAACCGGGACACGCTGCCATACACGAAGGGCACCCCCGCCGCCACGCACGCGGCGTTCAGCGCGTACCGCGCCGCAAAGCTGTCGGTGGCGTCAATCACCACGGCATGCCCGGCCACCAGCCCCGCCGCGTTCCGCGCGGTCAGCCACGTCTCGTGCGTGGTCAGCGCCAGCGCCGGATTGAGCGCCTTCAGCCGCTCCGCCGCCACGTCCAGCTTGGGGCGCCCCACGTCGGGGGTGGCGTACAGCAGCTGCCGGTGCAGGTTGGACACCGCCACCAGGTCGCGGTCCACCAGCGTCATCGCCCCCACCCCCGCGGCCGCCAGGTACATCGCCGCGGGGCTCCCCAGCCCCCCCAGCCCCACCACCAGCACCCGCGCCTCTGCCAGCCGCGCCTGGGCCGGCACCCCGAACCCCGCAAGCGCCACCTGCCGCGCGTAGCGCGGATTGAACGGGTCCGTGGAGGGCGGAGGGGAGGGGCGGTCGGTCATCCGCCGCCCACCGCCCGCGTGGCCCGCTCCAGCTCCCGCGCCGCCGCATCAAAGCGCGCGGCCAGGTCGTCCACCTCGGCCCGCACCTCCGCCTCGGTGCCGTAGCGAATCGCCTCCCCCACCCCGGGGAACACCATCGTGGAGTAGCCGTTGTCCACGTCCGAGGCGTAGATCAGCGACCGGTACCACGGGCGGCTCTTGAGCCCCGACGGCCGCGCGAACGCCCGCTCCACCTGCAGCAGCGCCGCATTGGTGGCCCGCTGCGCCGCCGGCGGCACCCCGCGCGCCAGCGCGCCGTCGCGCGCGGCGTGGAACCGCACCGCCGCCCCCTCCAGCCCGTCAATGGCCGCCACCAGCCGCGCCGTCACCGACGCGGACCACCCCTTGGCCGCCAGCCCCCGCTCCACCGGCGCCACATACCGCTTCATCGTGCGCGCAAACTCGGCGTAGTCGTACGGCAGCACCTGGGCGTTGGCCAGCCGCAGCAGCATCGCCGCCCCGATCCGCCCCGCCGTGGCGTGGTACTGGAACCCGGGGTCGCCAAAGCGCACCATCCAGGCGTGCGTGTCGTACGCCGAGTGGTAGGTGCCGGCCGGGCCGCCAAAGCCCCAGTCGGCGTGCGGGATCCCGAAGTGGTTGTAGAAGCCGGCAAAGTCGCTCCCACCCCCCGGATCGCCCATGGCCGGCTCCAGCGTGTCGGCCCGCGTCCCCGACGTGAGACGCCACGCCTGGTACACGCTTCCGCGCCCCTTCGGATCGGGGACGTCCTTCACCACGTCGCGCAGCACCGCGCGCAGCGACGGGCTCCCGCCACCGCCAAACTGCGACCCCTGCGCCGACACGTCCTGGTTGAGGTACGCCACCGCCCCGGCCTTGAGCTTCAGCGAGTCGTCCTCCACGTACTCCGTGCTCCCCACCAGCCCCCACTCCTCGGCGTCCCAGGTGGCGAACACCACGCTGCGCTTGGGGCGCTGCCCCGCCTTGGCCAGCTCGGCCAGTGACGCCGCCGCCTCCAGCACGCTCACCGTGCCGCTGATGTTGTCGGCCGCCCCGGGGCCCCACGAATCGCGGTGCGCGCCGATGTACACGTACTCGTCGGGCCACGTGCTCCCGCGCAGGATCCCCAGCGTGTTCCAGATGGCCTTGGTCCCCTGCGTGGCGCGGTCGGTCTCCACCGAGACGCGCACCCGCACCGGCCCGGGGCCCACGTGGTAGCGCAGCGCCATCCCCCCCTGCCACCCGCGCGGGATGTCGGTGCCGCGCACCTCCGCCAGCAGCGCCTGCGCATTGGCCGCGCTGATGGGCACCACCGGAATCCGCGGCAGCCCCGCGGAGTCGGGGTGCAGCCGCGGCGCCCCGGGGACGCTGGCGTACCCCGGCGTGAGCGGGTCCCCGGTGCCGTTGAACACGCTCCCGCGCTGCACCCCCGCCAGCGGACGCATCGGCCCCTCGGGGTACACGTCCCCCTGCACGAAGCCGTCGTCCAGCGGGTCGGTGTAGATGAGCACCGCCACCGCGCCGCGCTTCTCCGCCTCGCGCGCCTTGATCCCGCGGAAGCTCCGCCCGTAGCGCGCCAGCACCACCTTGCCGCGCACCGACACCCCCAGCGAGTCCAGCGTGGCGTAGTCTTCGATGAGCCCGAAGTTCACGAACACCAGCTCCCCCTCGCCGGTGCCGGCGCCGCTGGAGCCGTTCACGGTGAGGTACTGCGGCCGCTGCGTGGCCGCGTCCCCCGCCACCCCGGGCTCCTCCAGCGGCAACGCCACGGTGTCGCGCCCCATCCGGGTCACCGACACGCGGGTGGCGTGCGGCAGCCACACGTCGTAGCGCTTGAGCTCCGTCTCCAGCCCCAGCGCCCGCATGCGGTCGATCACGTAGTCGGCGGTGCGCTTCTGCGCCGGCGACCCGGCCACATGCGGCTCCGCGGCCAGCGCGGCGCCGTTGGCCTGCGCGCGCGCGGGCTGCGGCGCGGCGATCGCCGCG
>JBEIJM010000056.1:0-16880 GCA_040380205.1 Gemmatimonadaceae bacterium | reverse complement strand
GCCACCACCACGTCGCAGTCGTCGCGCTGGAACGCCTCCTGGTTGCGGGCGCGCTCCTCCGGCGGAAGCCCGGCGTGGTACGGCAGCGCCTTCACGCCCGCGCTCACGAGGAAGTCCGTGGTCTGCTCGACGCTCTTGCGGCTCTGGCAGTAGATGATCCCGCTCTCGCCCGCATGGGAGCGCACGAGCGCCAGCATTTCGCGCTTCGTGTCGCCCCCCTGCCCCTTCTTGCGCACCCCGATGCGCAAGTTGGGGCGGAAGAACGAGCCCTTGAACCCCGCGGGCTTCCGCATCCCCAACTGGCGCAGGATGTCGCGCGCCACCTCGCGCGTGGCGGTGGCGGTGAGCGCCAGCACCGGGACGTCCAGCTGCTCCTTGAGCCCCTGCAGCCGCCGGTAGCTGGGGCGGAAGTCGTGCCCCCATTGGCTGATGCAGTGGGCCTCGTCCACCACCAGCAGCGCGATGGGGCACCCCTGCACGAAGTCGCCCAGATAGCCGTCCAGCGCCTCGGGGGCGAGGTACACCAGCTCGTACGCGCCGTTGCGAAAGGCGTCCAGGCGCGCGCGCCGTTCGTCGGGCTCGAGGGTGGAGTTGATGGCGGTCACGCGATAGCCAAGGCCCGCCACCGCGTCCACCTGGTCCTTCATGAGCGAGATGAGCGGCGAGATCACCAGCACCGTGCCCCCGAGGAGGCGCGCCGGGATCTGGTAGGTGAGCGACTTCCCCGCGCCGGTGGGCATGAGGGCGATGCAGTCGCGCCCGGCGAGGACCGCCTCGATGACCGTCTGCTGCCCGGGGCGGAAGTCGGCGTAGCCGAACACGTCGCGCAGCACCTCATGTGGCGTGCGCCCCGTGGGGGGACTGGCCACCGGCCTCGAGGCGGTCATGCCCCCGGCGCGGGCAACGGCGGCGCGCCCTCCACGGCGCGCTTGAGGCCGGCCATGGTGCCGGGGATGCCGCGCACCAGCTGCGGCCCGATGAGGCGGCGGAACAGGAAGGCCAGCGGGCCGCGGAAGACCACGCGGTGGGTGACGAGCGTCTCCGGACCGCGCGCCTCCAGCCAGTGCTCGAAGCGCATGGTGCACAGCGGCAGGCGGGCCTCGGCGTCGAAGGCCCGGTCGGGGTCCACGCGCGTGAGCCGGATGGCCATGGTGGGCCCCTCGCGGGGCGTGATGCGGCCGGTGCTGCCGGTGGTGAAGGGGCCGTCCATGCTGGCCGCCTTCACGTCGGGGTCCCAGCGCCCCCACCCCGCCGCGTCCGCCCAGCAGGCGAAGACCGCGGCCGGAGAGGCCTGCACGAGGATGGAGCCAGAGTAGTCTGCCATCCCTGCAAGATAGCGGGGCCGTCGCCGGCGCCTACGCCTCCCCCGCTACCACCCGCACCGCATCCCCCACGCGGATCACCCCCGGCGCGGCGTGGGTGGCGTTCATGCCGAACACCACCTGCCCCTCGCGCGTGCGATAGCCGGCCAGCGTGCGCAGCGGCTCCCGGCCCTTGGCGGCGGAATCGGGGTCCACGGTGGTGAGCACGCACCGCGGACACGCGCTCCCCACCCCCAACCGCACGGCGCCCACCTGCACGGCACGCCAGCCGTCCTCCTCGTGCGGCGCGGTGCCGGCCACCAGGAGGTTGGCGCGGAAGCGCCGCGGCTGCCCCTCCGCGGCCGGACGCCCCGCCGCCGCCAGCCGTGCCTGCAGCGCCGCCACGCTGGCGTCCCCCAGCAGCAGCAGCGGCGCCCCGTCGGAGAGCGGCACATGCCGCCCCTCCCACGCCACCGGTCCCGCATACTTGGCGCGCAACGGCCGCTCGGCGTGCGCATCCAGCCGCACCAGCCGCACCGGCACCCCCACCACCGCGCTGCACCACGCCGCCGCCGCGTCCCCCGCGTCGCGCACCGGCACCGCGTCGTCCCACACCTGCGCCTCGCGCACCGGGGCGCCCGCCGGCACCGTCACGCGGAAGGGTTCCATCCCGGGGGCGGACAACCACAGCGCCCCCGACGGGTCGCCGTCGGCAAAGGCCGGCTGGATGCGCACCAGCGACGGATGCGTACGCGCGGTCACCGCCTCCCCCGCGGCGTCCACGAGCATCCATCGCCGGTCCCCCGCCGCCCCCAGCGCATCCAGCACCAGCGCATCCACCGCAATCCCCGCCGCCGACTTGAGGGGGTACACCCACAGTGCCGACACCCGCGGACCGTCCCCCCGCCCCTCGCTCATGCCACCTCCCGCGCGCGACGGCGCCAATACGCGTGCACCGGCACCCCCAGCGCCAGGATGGCCGCCCCGCGCAGCGCGTTGCCGGGATTGGAGAGCACCGCCCCCCCCACCACGTACGCCGCCGCCAGCAGGAACACCCCGGTGCTCCACGGGTGCCACGGCGCCCGTACCGGCACGGTGACGCCCTCGCGCGCGTCGCGCGCCCGGAACACGAACAGCGACGCCGCCGTGGCGCCGAAGAAGATCCAGTCGGCAAACACCACGTAGTCCAGCAGCTGGCCGTACGTGCCGGTGAACAGCAGCGCCAGCGCCACCGCCCCCTGCCCCAGCAGCGCCCACACGGGGGTGCGGGTGCGCGGGTGCAGCCGCGCCATCCGCGCGAAGAACACCCCGTCGGCGGCCATGGCCTGGTACACCCGCGCCGACATGAGGATGGTCATGGCGTTGAAGCCGGTGGTGGACACCACGATCCCCGCGGCAATCAGCAGCCGCCCCGGCTCTCCCAGCGCCACCGCCATGGTGTCGGCGGCGGGCGCGGGGCTGGCGGCCAGCCCGGCCACCCCCAGCGCCCGGAGGTAGGCCACGTTCACCAGCAGGTAGGTGACCGCCACGATGAGCACCCCGCCCATGAGCGCCCGCGGCAGCGTGCGCGCGGCATCCCGCAGCTCCTCGGCCACGGCGTTGGTCTGCTGCCACCCGCCGCAGGCAAAGAGCACCGGCACCAGCGCGCCCCCCAGCGCCACTACCGTGGCCAGCGCCCCCTGCGGCACCGCCAGCGGGGGAGCCACCGTGGCCGGCGCCCCGGGGGTCACCAGAAAGGCCGCCACCACCAGCGCGGCGATGGCCGCCAGCTTGAGCACGGTGAGCAGGTTCCCCACCACCGCCCCCAGCCGCACCCCGGCCACGTTGAGCGCCGTGAGCCCGGTGATGAGCGCCGCCGCCACCGGGCGCGCCTGCGCCGCGTCCCACCCCAGCAGCGCCACCAGATATCCCGCGCCGGTCATGGCCACGGCGGCGATGGCCCCGGTGGCCATGATCAGGAACAGCGCCCACCCGTACAGAAATGCCGGGAGCGACCCCCACGCGTCGCGCAGGTACACGTAGCTCCCCCCGCTGCGCGGACGCCGCGCCCCCAGCTCGGCGTACACGAACCCGCCAATGACCGCCACCAGCGCGCCAATCCCCCACGCCGCCAGGGTGAGCCCGGGGGTCCCCACCCGCTGCGCCACCACCGCCGGCGAGAGAAAGATCCCCCCGCCAATGATCCCCCCCACCACCAGCATGGTGCCGGAAAACACCCCCAGGCGCGGGGCGTAACCAACGGGGTCCGTGACGGAGGCGGGGGGCACATGGTCAAGCTGGCATGACTACATTCCCCTCGCTACCCGGGAATTCCCTCGTCCCCACGGCCATGACCCGCTTTTCACTCCGGCGCCGGGCCCTCCTGGCGCCTGCCGCCATCGCCGCCCTGGTCACCGGGGCGGCCGCCGCTCCCCTGGACGCCCAGCCCGCCCAGGGCGCTGCGCGCGCCCAGGCCGCCCCGCGCATCCCCCATGAGAAGTACACCCTCCCCAATGGGCTGGAGGTGATCCTGCACGTGGATCGCTCCGTCCCCATCGTGGCGGTGGAGACCTTCTTCAAGGTGGGATCGGGCGACGAGCAGCCGGGGCGCACCGGCTTCGCCCACCTGTTCGAGCACATCATGTTCATGGGCTCGCAGAACGTGCCCGTGGGGAAGTTCGATGAATGGCTGGAGGGAGCCGGCGCCAGCAACAACGGCTCCACCACCGAGGACCGCACCAACTACTACGAAACGGGGCCGTCCAACGCGCTCCCCCTCATGCTGTGGCTGGACGCCGACCGCATGGGGTGGCTGCTCCCCACCATGGATCAGGCCAAGCTGGACCTCCAGCGCGACGTGGTGAAGAACGAGCGGCGCCAGGGGGTGGACAACGCCCCCTACGGCCGCGCCGACGAGACGCTGCTCCCCCTGCTGTATCCCAAGGGGCACCCGTACTCCTGGTCGGTGATCGGCTCCATGGACGACCTGTCGGCGGCCTCGGTGGATGACGTCAAGGGATTCTTCCGCCGCTACTACGCCCCCAACAACGCCACCCTCACCATCGCCGGCGACTTCAACCCCGATTCCGCCAAGGCGTGGGTGCAGAGGTACTTCGGCAACATCCCCCGCAACCCGCAGGCGCCCGTGCGCCCGGTGGTGCCGCGGGTGGCGCTGGCACGCGACACCTTCGCGGTGCTGGAGGACCGCGTGCAGCTGCCGCGCACCTACAGCGCCTGGCACTCGGTGCGCGCCTTCCACCCCGACGCCGCGGCGCTGGAGGCGTTGGCGAAGATCGTGGCCGGTGGCCGAAGCTCGCGCCTGTACCAGGCGCTGGTGCTGGACGCCCCGCTGGCGGTGGACGTGGGGATGCGGCAGGAGGGGAACAAGCTGGACGGGCACCTGCTGCTCACCGCCACCGCGCGCCCCGGGGTGCATCCCCGTGCGATCGATTCGGTGGTGACCCGCGTGATGGCTGACGTGGCCGCGCGCGGCGTGACCGTGCGGGAGCTGGAGCGGGTGAAGAACGGCGAGCGCGCCTCCGCCATCGACGGGCTGTCGTCGGTGCTGGGGAAGGCGATGCGGCTGAGCGCCTACAACTACTTCGCCGGCACCCCCGACTTCCTGGCGCAGGACCTGGCCCGGACCGAGGCGCTCACCCCCGCCGACGTGCAGCGTGCGGCCGCCCAGTACCTGGCCGGCAGGCCGCGCGTGGTGCTCACCGTCGTCCCCGAGGGGAAGACCGACCTGGCGCTCACCGCCGGAGGGTCCCGCTGATGCGTCCCACCCTGACGAGCCTCCGCCGCGCCGCCCTGGCGCTCCTGGCCTCCGCCCCCGCGCTGGGCGCGCAGGCCACGGCCAGCGCGGCCAGCCCCACCCCCCCCGCACTCGGGCCGGTGCGCCGGCTGGCGCTCCCGCAGATGGTGGAGCGCACCCTCCCCAACGGCCTGCGTCTGGTGATCGTGGAGCACCACGAGCTGCCGGTGCTGGACGCCGTCCTGGTGGTGCGCACCGGCCCCGAGGCCGATCCCGCCGCCAAGATGGGGCTGGCCACCCTGACCGCCAACATGCTGGATGAAGGGGCGGGGGGGCGCGACGCCCTGGCCATCGCCGAGCAGACGGCGTTCCTGGCCATCGGGCTGCGCACCGGCGCCAACTTCGAGCAGGGCACCGTCACGCTGCACACCACCAATGCCACCCGCGACAGCGCGTTGGCCCTGATGGCCGACGTGGCGCTGCGCCCCGCCTTCGCGCAGAAGGACTTCGACCGCCTCAAGCAGGAGCGGCTGGCCGCGCTGCTGCAGGAGCAGGACCGCGGTCCGGCGCTGGCCGACCGCGGCTTCACGGCGCTGGTGTTCGGGCTGGACCACCCCTTTGGCCGCAACGCCAACGGCAGCCGCGAGACGGTGGAGGCCATCACGCGCGAGGACGTGGCCGCCTTCTGGCGCAGCTGGTACCGCCCCAACAACGCCACGCTGGTGCTGGTGGGTGACCTCACCGTGCCGCAGGCGGAGGCGCTGGCGCGCCGCCACTTCGGCGCGTGGGAGCGGGCGCCGCTGCCGACCATCGCCGCGTACCCCGTGCCGCGGTCGCGCGCCGAGCCGCGCGCCACCACGGTCACCATCGTCGACCGCCCCAAGGCGGCGCAGTCGTCGTTCCGCATCGGCGGGCTGGGGGTCACCCGCAACACCCCCGACTACTACCCGCTCATGGTGATGAACACGATGCTGGGGGGCTCCTTCACCAGCCGCCTCAACACCACGCTGCGCGAGAAGAAGGGGTACACCTACGGGGCCAGCTCCACCTTCCTCATGCGCCGCACCGCCGGCTCCTTCGTGGCCTTCGCCGACGTGGCGTCGGCCAAGACCGACTCGGCGCTCATCGAGTTCCTGCGCGAGCTCAAGGGGATCCGCGAGGCCGCACCCGCCGAGGAGCTGGCCAAGGTGAAGCGGTATCTCCAGCTGGGGTACGCCGAAGGATTCGAGACGCCGGCCGCGATCGCGGCGCAGGTGGCGGCGCTGGTCCCCGCGGGGATTCCGCTGGCGTCGCTGGGCGCGTACCAGGCGCGCATCGGCGCGGTGACCGCCGCCGACGTGCAGCGCGTGGCCCGGCGGTACGTCACCCCCGACTCGCTCACGATCGTCATTGCCGGCGACCGCGCGCGCATCGAGGCCGGGCTCACGGCCGCCAACGTGGCCCCGGTGGAGGTGCGCGACAGCCGCGGGCGCCCGGCGGGGACGCCGTGACGGGCGCCCGTCGCCCGCTGGCCCTGGCCGCCCTCGCCCTCGCGTGGGCCGCGGCCTGTCATCGCGCCCCGGGCGCTGCCACGGTGGATGCGGGGCCCCGCCCGGCCCGCCCCGACCTGGTGGTGAGCCAGCGCTGGCTGGCCGAGCATGCGAACGACCGGGACCTCGTGGTGCTGCACGTGGGCAGCCGCGCGCAGTACGACAGCGGCCATGTGGCGGGGGCCCGCCTGGTGACCATGGCGGACATCTCCCTCCCCGCCGTGCGCGGGGGGCTCACGCTGCAGCTCCCCTCCGCCGACTCGGTGGGCGCATGGGCGCGCCGGCTGGGGATCACCAACCGCTCGCGCGTGGTGGTCATGGCGCATGACGCGTCGCTGCAGGGGGCCACGCGCGTGGTGTTCACCCTGGCCACCATCGGCCTGCTGGAGCGCACCGCGCTGGTGGACGGGCACTATGGCAGCTGGCGCGATGCCGGGCGTCCGGTCAGCACCGCCGAGCCGGCCCCGGCCACGCCGGGGCCGCTGACGCTGCGCCCGCGCCCCGAGCTGGTGGCCACCCTGGCGCAGGTGGAGGCCTTGGCGATGAGCCCGACCGTCCCCACCGGCACGGCGCTGCTGGATGCGCGCGCGCCGCAGTTCTACGCCGGCAACGGCGGCGGCTATCCGCGCCCGGGGCACATCCCCACCGCGCAGAACCTCCCGTTCTCCACGCTGTCCACCAACGGCGTCCTCAAGCCGGCCGCCGAGCTGCGCCCGCTGTTCGCCGGCGCCGGCGCCGCAGCCGGCACCCCGGTGGTGGCCTATTGCCATATCGGCCAGCAGGCGTCGCTGCTCTGGTTCGTGGCCACGTACCTGGGCTACGAGGCGCGCATCTTTGACGGCTCCTTCCAGGAGTGGAGTGGCACCGAGCGGCTGCCGGTGATTCTCCCTGCCGGACGGCGCTGACCGCCCCCCCGACCCTTCCCGCTTGTGACTGCTGATCGCGACACTGTCGACGCCGCCCCCGAGGCGGCTGTCGGCGACGAGGTGACCCCCCTGGTGGGGGTCGTCATGGGGAGTGCCAGCGACTACGACACCATGCGTGGCGCCTGCGAGATCCTGTACGAACTCGGGGTCCCGTACGAGGCGCGCGTGGTGTCGGCGCACCGCACCCCCGACTGGCTGTTCCAGTACGCCGAGGAGGCGCAGGGGCGCGGGCTGCGCGCCATCATCGCGGGGGCGGGCGGTGCCGCCCACCTGCCGGGGATGCTGGCGGCCAAGACGCTGGTCCCCGTGCTGGGGGTGCCGGTGGTGGCCACGCCGCTCAACGGGCTCGACGCGCTGCTGAGCATCGTGCAGATGCCGGCGGGGGTGCCGGTGGCCACCTTTGCCGTGGGGAAGCCCGGCGCCGCGAACGCCGCGCTCTTTGCGGCGCAGCTGCTGGCCGCGGGCGATCGGGTGCTGGCCGAACAGCTGGCGGCGCGCCGCCTGAACAAGGCCGCCGAGGCGCTGGCGCGCCCGCTGGATGCGCCGGGAGCGATCGGTTCATGAGCGAACACCTCGTGAACAGCCGGACCGTGCCCCACGAGGGCGCCATCCTCCCCGGGGCCACCATCGGCTTCCTGGGGGGCGGGCAGCTGGGGCGCATGACCGCGCTGGCGGCCCGCGCCATGGGCTACGACGTGCAGGTGCTGGACCCTGAGGCCGCGTGCGCCATGCGCCCCGTGGCCTCGCGCACCATCACCGCCCCCTTCACCGACGTGGACGCCGCCGTGGCGCTGGCCGACGGCTGCGACGTGGTGACGCTGGAGATCGAGCAGATCCACCCGGATGTGCTGGATGCTGTTGCGGGGCGCGTGAAGCTGCGTCCGGGGCGCGACGCGGTGTACATCATCCAGGACCGCATCCGGCAGAAGACGTGGTTGGCGCAGGAGGGGTTCCCGGTGGGCCCCTTCGTGGCGGCGCGCAGCGCGGCCGACGTGGCCGGCGCCGTGGAGGCCTTTGGTCCCTCCATCGCCAAGAGCACGCACGGCGGTTACGACGGCCGCGGGCAGGTGCGCCTGGCCGAGGCCGAGCAGGGGGCCGCGGCGTGGAGCGCGCTGGGGGAGCGTCCCTGCCTGGTGGAGCAGCGCGTGGACATTGCCGTGGAGCTGTCGGTGCTGGTGGCGCGGCGCCCCTCGGGGGGCACGGTGGTGTACCCGCCCTCGCGCAACCACCACACGGGGGGGATCCTCACCTGGGCCGTGACGCCGGCCGTGGTGAGCGACGCGCTGGCGGCCGAGGCGCAGGCGCTGGCGCGCGGGATCGCGGAGCGGCTGGACCTCGTGGGGCTGCTGGCGGTGGAGTGCTTCGTGACCACCCGTGGCGAGCTGCTGGTGAACGAGCTGGCGCCGCGTCCGCACAACACCTACCACCACAGCGAGCGCGGCGCCGACACGGGGCAGTTCGAGCAGCTGGTGCGCGCCGTGTGCGACCTGCCGCTGGGGGCGCCCACCACCGTGGCCCCCGCCGCCATCGTGAACCTCCTGGGCGACGTGTGGCTGCAGGGGGCGCCGCCGGACATCCCGCACGCGCTCCAGGTCCCCGGCACGCGCCTGCACCTGTACGGCAAGGCCGGCGCCCGCAGCGGGCGCAAGATGGGGCACCTGTCGGCCATCGGCGACACCCCGCAGGAGGCGCTGGGGCGCGTCCTCGAGGCGTATCGCCGCCTCTCCCCCGGCACCGTGGCCAGCTTCGACGTGACCGAGCCGGTGCTGCACCCCCCCACCCCCTGACCTTCGGCCCACCGCGATGTTTCCGCGCGACTTCTACGAGATCCTGCACATCATCGGCATCGCCATGCTCTTCGTCGCCATCGGCGGCGTGAGCGTGCACGCCGCCAACGGCGGCACCCGCGCCTCCAGCGACACACGGAAGATCGTGGGCACCGTGCACGGTGTGGGCGCCTTTCTCATCCTGCTGGGCGGCTTCGGGATGCTGGCGCGCATGGGGTTCCTGCACGGCACCAACTTCCCCGGGTGGCTGTGGGCCAAGATCTTCATCTGGGCGCTGCTCAGCGCCATCGTGCTGCTGCCGTACCGCAAGGCGGCGCTGGCACGCCCGTTCATCGTGCTGCTGCCGTTGCTGGCCGGGGTGGCGGTGTACATGGCGCTGTACAAGCCCGTCTGACGCCGCCCCGACCGGTGCTCCCGTCGTACCGGCTGCTGGGGGAGATCGCCCCGGCGCGCGACAACGTGGTGCTGGTGGTGCACGCCCTCACCGGCACCGACCAGCCGTTGGAGTGGTGGCCGGGCGTGGTGGGGGACGGGTGCGTGCTGGACCCGGCGCGGTGGGCCCTGCTGTGCCCCACGTTGCCGGACGCGCTGGTGGATGCCCGCGGCGCCCCTGCCACCACGCGCGACCTGGCCCGGGCCCTGGTGGCGCTGCTGGACGCGCTGGACATCCCGCAGGTACGCCTCGTGTGCGGCGGATCGCTGGGGGGGATGGTGACGCTGGAGTTTGCGGCCACCGCCCCCGACCGGTTTGGCCAGGCGGTGGCGCTGGCCGCCCCCGCGGTGCAGACCGCGCAGGGGATGGCGTGGAACGCGCTCATGCACCGGGCGCTGGCCATCGGGGGCCCGCGCGAGGGGTTGGCGCTGGCGCGCATGGTGGGGATGCTCAGCTATCGGTCCGCAGACGGGCTGGAGGCCCGCTTCGGCCCCCGCACCGGGCGCGAGGGGGTGGCGTCGTGGATGGCGCACCATGGGGAGCGGTTGGTGGCCCGCTTTGACGCCGCGCGCTACGCGGCGCTCATCACGCTCATGGACCGGCACGACGTGGGGGCCGGGCGCGGCGGGGTGGCGGCGGCGCTGGCGCCGGTGGCCGGGCGCCTCACCGGGGTGGGGATCCCGGGGGACCAGCTGTATCCGGCCAACACCGTGGCGCACTGGACCGCCGCCAGCGGGGCCCGGTACCGAGAGCTGGCGTCCGCCCATGGCCATGACGCCTTCCTGCTGGAGGCGGCGCAGGTGGCGGCCCTCCTGCGCGAGGCGCTCGCCGCCGCGGGGTAGGTTGCGCAACTGTTACGCGCGTCGGCTGGAATGCCGCCGCGCCACCGGAAATGTTTCGGTCATGTACCAATCCCTGCGTATCGCCCTCGCCGTGGCCGCCGTGGTGCTCGCGGCGGCCTGTCAGCCCGGCGCCTCAGCCGATCGGGGAGGCGCCGCCACCGGCAGCGCCGAACGGAGCGTGGACAGCGACACGCTGGAGCCGGTGGTGATCACCGACACCGTGCCGGGCGACAGCGACGATCCCGCCATCTGGATCGCCCCCGGCGGCACCGACGCCCGCATCCTCGGGACCGACAAGGGGGATGTCACCGGCGGGGTGTACCAGTTCGACCTGACGGGGCACATCGAACCGCAGCGCAGCGTGCGCCCCATGCAGCGGGCCAACAACGTGGACCTCCGGCAGCGCGTGCCGCTGGGGCGCGACAGCATGGACGTGGCGGTGGTCACCGAGCGGCGCCGGATGGTGTTGCGCGTGCTCCGGGTTCCCGACATGCGGCCGCTGGACCAGGGGGGACTGCCGCTCTTCGACGGTGACACCGCGCGCGAGCCGATGGGGGTGGCGCTGTACCGCCGTCCGCGCGACGGGGCGCTCTTTGCTATCGTGGGGGGCAAATCGGGGCCCACCGAGGGGTACCTCTGGCAGTACCGGCTGGAGGGGGACGCCGTGCGCGGCGTGCGCGCCACCCGGGTGCGCGCCTTCGGGCGCTACAGCGGGCGCAAGGAGATCGAGGCCATTACCGTGGACGACGCCCTGGGCTACGTGTACTACAGCGACGAGGGGGTGGGGGTGCGCAAGTACCACGCCGACCCCGACTCGGGGAACGCCGAGCTGGCGCTCTTCGCCACCACCGGCGTGGCCGACGACCACGAAGGGCTGGCCATCTACCCCACGGGGCCCGCCACGGGCTACATCCTCCTCTCCGACCAGGGGGCCAACCGGCTGCAGCTATTCACGCGCGAGGGGTCGCCGGGCGCCCCGCATGTCCACGCGCGGGTGGCCAGCATCCCCGTGCGAGCCCAGGAGACCGACGGCCTGGACGTCACCGCCACGCCGCTCCCGGGGTTCCCCGAGGGGCTGCTGGTGATGATGTCCAACCGCGGCGCCTTCCACTATTACGACTGGCGCGACGTGGCCAAGCGGCTCCCGCCGCGCGCCCCGTAACGCGCGCCCCGTAACGCCCGCCCCGCAACGCGGGGGATCGGCGCACACGCGCACCCGTCAGCGCGGCGCGCCGATCCCCCGCCCCCGCAGCAGCCGCACGACCGAATCGGCCGGCAGCGGCGCCACGCGCTGCGTGCGCGTGCTCACCGGCGTGGCCATGAACAGCGCGTTGTACAGCGCCTCCTCGGTGGCCTCCACCACGGCTTGGAACAGCGGCGACATCGCCTCGTTCCCCAACTCGGCCAGCGCCGCCTCCCCCTCCGCGCTGCGCCGGCGCACCCGCGGGTTGGTGGAAAAGGCCAGCACGTAGTCCCCCGACCCGTTGGACGCCGCCGACCCGGTGCGCGCCAGCCCCATCACGGCGCGGGCGGCCAGCCGCTCCAGGTTGCGCGACAGCAGCGGCGCGTCGGTGGCCACCACGATCATGCACGAGCCGTCCCCACGCTCGGCGTTCGCATCACCCGGCGGGGGACTCCCTCCGGAGGGAGTCAGCGGCCACGGGGCCTCACGCTGGAAGCTGTAGCGCCCCAGCAGCGGCCCCACGGGCACCCCCAGCACCTGCAGGACGCCGCCGTAGTTCCCCTGTACCAGCACCCCCACGGTGTGCCCGCCCAGCGCCGCCGGAAGCCGTCGGGACGCCGTGCCCATCCCCCCCTTCCAGCCGAACATCACCGTGCCGTGTCCCGCGCCCACGCTCCCCTCGGCCACCGGGGCGCCATCGCCGGAGGCTTGGGCCGCGGCCAGCGCCGCCGTCACCGCCGCGCCGATGCCAGGGCGCGCCCGCGTGGCGTTGAGCGAGCCGTCGTTGGTCTCCCCCACCACAGGGTTGATGGAGCGCACACCGGCATTCTCGGGACGTCCCAGCATCCACTGCGCCAGCGCGTCGCCGGCCTGCCAGATGCACAGCGTGCAGGTGAGCAGCACCGGCGTCTCCAATTCCCCCAGCTCGCGCAGCTGTGTGACTCCCAGCAGCTTGCCGAAGCCGTTCCCCACGTGCAGCGCGGCGGGGACGCGGTCGCGATAGAGGTCCCCCGCATGGGGAAGAATGGCCGTGACGCCGGTGCGCACCGAGTCGCCGCCACTGACGGTGACCTGCCCCACTCGCACCCCCGCCACGTCGGTGATGGCGTTGCGCGGCCCGGGGGCAAAGATGCCGGGGGCCACCCCCAGCGCGCGGGCTCGCACCGGGGGCGCCGGCTGGGCGTGGCCGACGGAGGCCCCCAGGAGGGCGGTGGACAGTGGCGCGAGAGCCAGCGCCGAGGCGGCGCGACGGAAAGCTCGGGGCGAAGGCATGGTTCCAAGCTACCGCGCCCCCATATTTCCGTGCATGTCGCTGCGTCCCCTCTTTGGCCACCACGCCATCCGCGCCCGCCTGGCCGCCGCTGCGGCGGACGGGCGGCTGCCGGCCAGCCTGCTGTTCACCGGCGCGCGCGGGGTGGGAAAGCAGCGGCTGGCGCTGTGGCTGGGGCAGCTGCTGCTGTGCGAGCGCGCGCTCGCCGAGCGCCTCCCTGAGCCGTGCGGGGGGTGCCCGCACTGCCGCTACGCGCTGCGGGGCGCGCACCCGGACCTGCACTGGTACTTCCCCCTCAAGCTGGAGAAAGGGACCAACGCCGAGCCGGAGCACGTGGCCGCCGACTTTGGCGAGGCCATCCGTGCCCGGATGGAGGCGGAGGGGGTGTGGAGCGCCTCCGATGGCTCGGTGGGGATCAACCTCCCCACCGCCAAGGCGATGGTGCTGCGGGCGGCCATGCGCCCGTCGCTGGCGCGGCGCGCGGTGTTCGTGGTGGGAGACGCCGAGCGGATGGCGGTGCAGGAGGCGTCGAAGGAAGCGGCCAATGCGTTCCTCAAGCTGCTGGAGGAGCCACCGCCGGGGACGACGCTGCTGCTGACCTCGTCGGAACCGGGGCTGCTGCTCCCCACCATCAAGTCGCGCGTGGTGACGGTGCGCGTGCCGCGGCTGCCAGCCGCCGAGATGGAGGCGTTCCTGGACGACCCGGTGGTGACGCGAAAGCTGGGGCAGCTGCCGCGGGAGGCGGCACGGCAGCGCGCCGAGGGGGCACCGGGCGTGTTGTTTGACGGCGGCGCGGCGGAGGCGGCGCGTAGCGAGGCGCAGGCGCTGTTGACGGCGGCCTTGCGTCCCGGCACCCCCGACGGCACCGCGGAGCGGATGCTGATGGCGGCGCGGCAGGGGCACCGCGGCGGGCGCGGCGCCTTTGCCGACACGCTGGATGCGCTGGTCCAGTTGTTGCATGCCCGGGCACGCCAGTTGGCCATGGCCGGCGAGGAGGCGGGGGCGCGACGCACCGCCGCGTCGGTGCTCGTGGTGGAGGCGGGGCAGCTCCGGGTCCAGGGGAACGTGAATCCCCAGCTCCTGTCGGCGCACCTGATGGCCACCCTGCACCGGATGCTCGTGCCATGACCGATCCCCGCTCGTCTGTCCCTGTGGAAGGTCCGTTCCCCGGCGCGTCGGCCGACATCCCCTCCGGCATGTCGCATGTGCAGGCGGACGGAACCTTTCGGATGGTGGACGTGTCCCAGAAGGCGGTGACGGTGCGTCATGCGGTGGCCCGCGGGGCCATCCGGATGCGCGCCGAGACGTTGGAGGCCATCCGGCACAACACGTTGTCCAAGGGCGACGTGGTGCCGGTGGCGCGGTTGGCGGGGGTGTTGGCCGCCAAGCGTACGGCAGACCTCATTCCGTTGTGCCATCCCCTCCCGTTGTCGGGGATCGACGTGGTGGTTAGCTTGGATGATTCCCTCCCCGGCGTGGTGGTGGAGGGGGCTGTCCGGACCACCGCCCAGACCGGGGTGGAGATGGAGGCACTCACCGCCGTGTCCGTGGCGCTCCTCACGGTCTACGACATGGCCAAGGCGGTGGATCGGACCATGGAGATCACCGGGATCACCCTGCGCGAGAAGCACGGGGGGCAGTCCGGGAGTTGGTCTTCGGGTCCGTGATGTCCCCGAGCCCAGGGAGGGCCCATGCACACATCCCCCACGGTCGACCGCACGCCGCAGGCCAAGGCCCGCCGGCGTCGCCTCGCCCGCCGGCAGGCCCAGCGGCGATTGTCGCGTGTGGCACTGGCCGCCTCCGTCACCATGGCGCTAGCGGTGGCGCTCACCCCTGAGCCCACGCTGGTCCCCGACGCGCCAGCCCCCTTTGCCGCCGGCGCCCGCGACACCGCCTCGGCGTCGCTCCAGCGGTGGAACCGCATCTACCGCTTCAGCACCCGGTACCGGGTGTCCCCCGATCTGGCGCGGCTGATCTACGACATCGCCCGGCACGAGGGGATCGATCCCGAGTTGGCGTTCCGCCTGGTGCAGGTGGAGAGTCGCTTCAATCCCCGCGTGGCCAGCCCCGCGGGCGCCGTGGGGCTCACGCAGCTCATGCCCGCCACGGCACGGTACTTCCAGCCGGGGGTCACGCGCGAGCAGCTGCTGGATCCGGCCACCAACCTGCGCATCGGCTTCCGGTACCTGCGCACCCTCATCCGCGAGCAGCGCGGCGACCTCAAGCTGGCGCTGCTGGTCTACAACCGCGGCCCGGTGGCGGTGGCGCAGGACCTGGCGCGTGGCGTGGACCCCACCAACGGCTACGAGCGCGTGGTCATGCGCGGCCTGCGCGGGCGCGGCGTCCTGGACTAGGAGGCCGTCTTCGCCACCGGCTTCTTGGCCGGTGGCTTTTTCGCGGGCGCTTTCTTCGCGGTGGCCTTCTTCGTGGGCGCCTTCTTCACGGGCGCTTCCTTCGCGGTGGCCTTCTTCGCCGTCGTCTTCGTGGCCGACGCCGTCCGCGCAGTAGTGGACGAGCCGCGTACCGTGAGCCGCTGCCCGGCGGCCACCCGCGTCCCCTTGAGGCCGTTCAGCGCCTGCAGCCGCGGCACCGTGGTCTTGTAGCGCCGCGCGATGGCGCCCAGCGTCTCCCCGCGCCGCACCACGTGCACCGTACCCTTCGATGACGTCGCGGCCGCGCTCCCGTACCGCTCGATGCCGGGATCCGGAACGTCCCGCATCAACCCCAGCACCGCCGCCGTGGGGATGCGCACCTCCTGCCCCGCCGAGAGCCGCCCCTTGCGCGAGGTCTTGAGCCCGGGGTTGAACTGCCGCAACTGCGCCAGCGTCACCTCCTCCCGCTTGGCCAGCGCCGCCGGGGTGGTGCTGCTTCCCTTCACCGTCACGGTGCGATAGCCGCGGCGGAGCTCCTCAGGGAAGGCGGCCAGCCCCAGCTCCGCCTGCGCCCCGTTCCCCACCGGCACCTTCACCCACACCGTAGCGTCGGGCGGCGTGATGCCGCGCAGCAACGCCGGGTTGAGGTCGCGCAGCTCCGCCGACGTCACCCCCGCCGCCTCGGCCACCACCGCCAGCGACGTCCCTCCCTCCACCTGCACCGAATCGTAGGCATACGGCGGCAGCGACTCGACCGCGAACCCGTACCGGTCGGGCGTCTTGGCCAGCAGCGCCGCCGCAATCAGCTTGGGGACGTAGTCCTTGGTTTCGCTGCGCAGGTAGTCCTGCTCCGCCAGCGCGAAGAACCGGTCGTCCCCCTCGGCCCCCTCCATCTGGCTGGCAAAGCGGGTGAGTCCGCGCGACACGCGCCCCGGGCCGCCGTTGTACGCCGCCGCGGCGAGGTACAGCGACCCGAACTCGCGGGTGAGGTACCCCAGGAAGGTGATCGCCGCGTCGGTGGCGCGCGCCGGGTCGCGCCGCTCGTCCATCCACCAATCCACGCGCAGCCCCACGCCGCGCGCGGTGCTGCTCATGAACTGCCACATCCCCACCGCCGCCGCCCGCGAGTAGGCGTGCGGGTCGTACCCGCTCTCGATGAGCGCCAGGTACGTGAGGTCCTCGGGCATCCCGGCGGCGCGCAGCTTGGCGCGGATCATCGGCTCGTAGCGCGTGCCACGCGAGAGCTGCCGCGTGAATGCCCCCCGCGACGTGCCGCTGTACAGCGCCGTGTAGAACCCCACCCGCTCGTGCGTCTCGTAGCTGCGCACGTCGATGTCCCAACTGGGTTCCGCGCCGCCCTCGCCAAAGACGCCGGCCGCCGCAGAGGCCAGGGCGTCGGGGCTGGCCGGATCACCGTCCACGCCAGGCGCCGATACCGGGCTGGCCTTGGTGGTCGGCTTGGCGGCGGACCTGGCCGATGGCTTGGGGGTCGACACGGCGGCGG
>JBEIJM010000055.1:0-16917 GCA_040380205.1 Gemmatimonadaceae bacterium | reverse complement strand
GTCGCCAGTGCGGCGCCCGGGCTCGGCTCCGCGCGGCCGGTGGCCTCGGCGGCCCCGGGCGGCGGCCTGTCGCAGGGGCGCCGCGACGACCGGCGTCCCCCCGCCATGGGCGGCGGCGGCGCTCCCCCAGGTCTCCCCGCCGGTGGGCAGGGGCCGCGCCGCGGCAAGAAGGGGAAGCGCGGCGCGGTGGATCAGGAAGCGGTGTCGGCCAACATCTCCAAGACCATGACCGCCATGCGCGGCGCGCCCACCCGCGGCCGCGCCGGACGGCGCTTCGGGGCGGAGATGCGCGAGGAGATGGAGGCGCAGCGCGTCGCGGCGGCCGAGCGTGAGCGCAAGACCGTCCGCGTCAACGAGTTCATCACGGTCTCCGAGCTGGCGCAGATCCTCGGGATCCCGGCGCCCCAGATCGTCGGGTTCGCGTTCAAGACGCTCGGGCTGATGGTCACCATCAACCAGCGCCTCGACTTCGACCAGATCGAGCTGATCGCCGGGGAGTTCGGCTTCCAGGCGGTGGCGGAAAGCGAGTACGCCGCCGACCTCCCGGAGACGCAGGAGACCGATGACGAGGCGGACCTCCAGCCGCGGCCGCCGGTGGTCACCATCATGGGGCACGTCGACCACGGGAAGACCTCGCTGCTCGACTACATCCGCAAGGCCAATGTCGTGGCCGGCGAGGCCGGCGGCATCACGCAGCACATCGGCGCGTATCACGTCGAGGTGGCCGGCGGGCGCACCATCACCTTCCTGGACACCCCGGGGCACGAGGCGTTCACCGCCATGCGCGCCCGCGGCGCGCAGGTCACCGACATCGTGGTGATCGTCATCGCCGCCGACGACCAGGTCATGCCCCAGACCGTCGAGGCCATCTCCCACGCCAAGAGCGCGGGGGTGCCGATCATCGTCGCCATCAACAAGATCGACCTGCCCACCGCCAACGTGGAGAAGGTCAAGCAGGACCTGCTCCAGCACGATGTCGTGCTCGAGGACTTCGGTGGCACCGTCCTGCACTCCGAGATCTCCGCCAAGAAGGGGACCGGCGTGCCGGAGCTGCTCGAGCAGATCCTCCTGCAGGCCGACATCCTGGAGCTCAAGGCCAACCCGGAGCGCAAGGCCACCGGCTCGGTGGTCGAAGCCCAGCTCGATCCCGGCAAGGGCCCCGTGGCCACCATTCTCGTCCAGTCCGGCACGCTGCGCGTCGGCGACGACTACATCTGCGGCATCCACGCCGGGCGCGTGCGCGCCCTGCTGGACGAGCGCGGCCGGCAGGTCAAGGCGGCCGGCCCCGCGATCCCGGTGCAGATCCTGGGGCTCGCCGGCGTGCCGATGGCGGGCGACCAGCTGGTGGTGGTCGAGGACGCCACCGCGGCCCGCGAAATCGCCCAGCGCCGCGAGCGCCTTGACCGTGAGGCGAAGAGCCGGCGCACCTCCCGCGGCATGGTCTCCCTCGAGGACTTCATGTCGCAGGCGCAGGCCGGCCAGAAGCGGCAGCTGCGGCTGGTCATCAAGGCCGACCAGGGCGGGCCGGCCGAGGCGCTCGCCGACGCCCTCGGCCAGCTCTCCAACCCCGAGGTGCAGGTGGACATCCTGCACCGCGGCGTCGGGGCCATCGCCGAGAGCGACATCCTGCTGGCCAAGGCGTCGGGGGCCATCATCATCGGCTTCCACGTCCGCCCCGACAACAACGCGCGCGCGGCGGCCGAGCGCGAGGGCGTGGAGATCAAGCTCTATCGCATCATCTACGAGGCCGTGGCCGACGTGAAGGCCGCGCTCGAGGGGATGCTCCGCCCGGAGCAGCGCGAGGTGGTGTTCGGCGAGGCCGCGGTCCGCGAGACGTTCAAGGTCGCGCGGGTGGGCACCATCGCCGGGTGCATCGTCCGCTCCGGCACCGTCAACCGGAAGGGGCGCCTGCGCGTCATCCGCGACGGGGTGGAGATCTACGACGGCGGCATCGCGTCGCTCCGGCGCTTCAAGGACGACGTCAACGAGGTCAAGGAAGGGTACGAGTGCGGCATCGGGGTCGAGAACTTCAACGACCTCAAGATCGGCGACGTCCTCGAGTGCTACCGCACCGAGGAGGTGGCCCGCACGCTCGACCAGGCCTCCAAGGGGTGAGGCGGCGGCATGGGTGAACCGCGACGGCCCGACCGCGTCGCGGCCGCGATCCGCGAGGAAGTGGCTTCCTTCCTCGCGGAGGGGGCCAAGGATCCGCGCATCCGCGCCTTCGTCACGGTGACCGGGGTCGAGGCCACCCGCGACCTCCGGCATGCCAACGTCTACGTGAGCCTCATGGGCGACGAAGCCGATTGCGAGGCGACGCTGGAGGGGCTCCGCAGCGTGGCGTCCCACCTGCGCCCCCGCATCGGGCGGGCCCTGCGCCTGCGCAATGCGCCGGAGCTCCATTTCAAGATGGATGAAAGCGTGGCGCGTGCGTCCCGCATCGAAACGATCCTCGCTGACCTGCGCCGGGAACGCGAGGCCGCCGGCGACGTGGCGGACGCGCCGGCAGGCGACGCGGCGTCCGACGCGGGGCAGCCCGCCGGCGGGGCGGGAGATGGCAGCGCCGGTGCGCCCACCGGCTGATTCCGGCGCGCCCCCCGGCGCCACTGGCGCTGGGGCCGCACCCGCGGGGCTCTTGCTGGTGGACAAGCCGGCGGGGATCACGTCGCATGATGTCGTCGGGGCCGTGCGGCGGGCCGTGCGCTCGCGGCGGGTGGGGCATGCCGGCACGCTCGACCCCTTTGCCACCGGCCTGCTGGTGGTGGCGGTCGGTCCGGTCACCCGCCTCCTGCCATGGATCGTGGGTGAGCCCAAGGTCTATCTCGCCACCATCCGGTTCGGGGCCGCCACCGACACCGACGATGCCACCGGCTCGGTCGTCCGTGAGGCGGAGGTGCCGGCCGCCGTGGCGCTCGCCCCGTCCGTCGACGCATCGCTGCGCCGGGCGATGGACGCCCTCACCGGCCCGCTGCGGCAGCGTCCCCCCGCGTATTCCGCCAAGCACGTGGACGGGACGCGGGCCTACGCGCTGGCGCGCCGCGGCGCCGTCGTGGATCTCCCCCCTGTGCCCGTGATGGTGCACGGCTGGGAGCTCCTCGGACAGGACGGCACCGACCTCCGGGTCCGCATCACCTGCGGGGGCGGCACCTACATCCGGGCGCTGGCGCGGGACCTCGGGGAAGCCCTTGGCTCCGCGGCCCACTGCGCCACCCTCAGGCGGGAGCGCAGCGGCCCGCTGTCGGTGCAGGAGGCCGTGCCCTACGAGGCCGTGACGCCCGGCGCCCTCGCCGCCGGAGGCATCCGCCTGGTGTCGCCGTTGGACGCGCTGGGCCCGGTGGCGCGTGAGCCGTTGGATGCCGCGCAGGTGGCCGCCGTGCGCCAGGGGCGCATGGTCGCCGCCACCCAGCCGGGGGAGCGGGCGGCGCTCCTCGACCGCGGGGAGGTGGTGGCGATGGCCGAGCGGCGCCCGGGCGCGGTGTGGCAGCCGCGCGTGGTGCTGGCCGGCGGGCACGACGAGCCATGAGCCAGGCGGGCGTGGCGGAGCTGCGCGGCCTCCCCTTGGCCGATCGCGGCGCCGTGGTCACCGTGGGCAGCTTCGATGGCGTGCATCGGGGGCACGTGGATGTCCTGCATCGCCTGGTGGCCCGCGCCCGTGCGGTGGCGCTCCCGAGTGTGGTGGTCACCTTCGAGCCGCATCCGCTCGAGGTCGTCAACCCGGCCGCGGCGCCCCCGCGACTGACGCTGCGCACGGAGAAGCTGGAGCAGTTGGCCGCCGTGGGGGTGGATTACGTGGTCGTCCTCCCCTTCACCCCCGCGCTGGCGGCCTGCGAGGCGGACCAGTTCGTGCGGGACATCCTGCTGGATCGGCTGGGGATGGCCGAGCTGCTCGTGGGCCACGACCACGGCTTTGGGCGCGGCCGTCTTGGGGACATCGAGGCGCTGCGGGCGCTGGGGCGCGAGCTGGGGTTCGGCGTCACGGTGCTGGCGCCGGTGTGCACCGCGTCGGGCGTGGCGATCTCCTCGACGGGCATCCGACGGTCGGTCGCCGGCGGGGACCTGGGGCGGGCCGCAGAAGGGTTGGGACGCCCGTACAGTGTGGCGGGGCGGGTGGCGCGGGGGGATCAGCGGGGGCGCACGTTGGGATTCCCCACGCTGAACATCCCGCTCCCCACCCCGCGCAAGCTGCTCCCTCCGGACGGCGTCTATGCGGTGGTGGTGCAGACGCCCCAGGGACCGCACGGAGGCATGGGCAACCTGGGAGGGCGACCCACCATCGGCGACGGCGCCCGGCTGCTGGAGGTGCACTGCTTCGACGCCAACCGCGACTGGTACGGCGCCGAGGTCCGGGTGGACTTCGTGGCACGGGTGCGGGATATCCGGTTGTTTCCGGGGCTGGACGCGCTGCGGGCCCAATTGACCGACGACGAGCGGACCGCTCGCGCCCTGCTGGCGGACACGCGGTCGGCCGGGCTGGCTACCGCCAACCCGGCCCCCCCCCTAGGTTAAGGGGCTTGCCAGCCGGGGCCACCCTCGGGCGTTCCGCCCAGGTGCCCCCACGGTCCGTGCACGAACCCTCCGCCACCGGCATCGATGGCCAACCTGAAGTACCGCCTCCTGCTCATCGCCGGCCTCCTCCTGGCCGCCCTGTGGGCCCTGTTCCCGCGCACCGTGGTCGAGCGCATCAAGCGCGACGGCGTGTTCGTGTATGACACCGTGCAGCGCGTGCCCCTCAAGCGCGGCCTCGACCTCCAGGGCGGCATGCACCTCACCCTGGAGATCGACGAGTCCAAGCAGGCCGTCGCCAACAAGGACGAGGCGCTCGACCGCGCGCTCAAGGTGGTGCGCCAGCGCATCGACGAGTTCGGCGTGGCCGAGCCGGTGGTGCAGAAGGTGGGCACCGACCGCATCATCGTCGAGCTCCCCGGCATCGACGACGCGCAGCGCGCGCAGGACGTCGTGCAGAACCAGGCGTTCCTCGAGTTCCAGATCGTCGACAAGACGCAGGCGCTCGACCGCGTGATCCCGCGCGTGGATGAGCTGGCCCGCGCCGCCGGGATCTCGGTGGCGGCGGGTGCGGGCGCCGCGGCCGCCGGTGACACCGCGCGCGCCGCCGGCACCGCGGGGTTGCTCACCCAGCGCGCCGACAGCGCGGCCGACTCGACCAAGGCGGCCGGCACCGTGGCCGCGGACAGCGCCACGCCGGCCGCCGGCGGGCTCTTCGCCACCAGCCTGCAGCCCGGCCAGATGCTCGGCCAGTACATCGTGCCGGAGACGGCCTTCCCCGCCATCGACCGGGCACTGGCGCTCCCCGCCATCCGCGATGCCATGCCCCCGGGCAAGGTGATCCGCTGGGGCGTGGATTCGCTGGCCGTGGGCACGGTCCGCTACCGCACGCTGTACGTGCTGGACGCGCGCCCCATCATCACCGGCGAAGTGCTGACCGACGCCCGCCCCAACACCGACCCCGTCGAGGGCAACGTGGTGCAGTTCACCCTCAACAACGAGGGGGCGCGCCGCTTCAAGTCGGAAACCGGCAAGCACGTGAAGGACAACATGGCCATCGTGCTCGACCAGCGCGTGGTCACCGCGCCGGTGCTCAACAGCGCCATCGGGCGCAACGGCCAGATCACGCTGGGCGGCGGCACGCTGCAGGCCGCGCAGGACCTGGCGCTGGTGCTCCGCGCCGGCGCCCTGCCGGTGCCGCTCAAGGTGGCCGAGGTGCGCAACATCGGCGCCAGCCTGGGGGAGGATTCGGTGCGCCGCGGCGTGCTGGCCCTGGGCATCGCCCTGGCGCTGGTCGCCCTCATCATGATCGGCTACTACCGGTTTGCCGGCATGCTGGCGGTGGTCTCGCTGGCGCTCTTCATCGCCTACACGCTGGCCATCCTGGCCGGCTTCAACGCCGTGCTCACCCTCCCGGGGCTCGCCGGCTTCGTGCTCTCCGTCGGCATCGCGGTGGACGCCAACGTGCTCATCTTCGAGCGCATCCGCGAGGAGCTGGACCACGGCAAGTCCGTGCGCCTGGCCATCGAGGAGGGCTTCCGGCACGCCATGAGCGCCATCGTGGACACCTCGGCGGCCACCATCCTCTCCGGCATGGTGCTGTACCAGTACGGCACCGGTCCGGTCCGCGGCTTTGCCGTCACCCTCATCGCCGGCCTGGTGGCGTCGCTCTTCACCGCCATCTTCGTGGGCAAGACCTTCTTCCTGCTCTGGCTCAACCGCTCGCGCGGTACCCAGACGCTGAGCATCTGAGGACCGCATGCTGCGCATCTTCCACAACACCAGCTACGGCTTCGTCCGGTGGTGGCGCCAGGCCGCCATCGCCACGGCCGTGTTCATCGGCGCCGGCCTGGCCACCTTTGCCATCACCGGCGGCGTGAACTACAGCATCGAGTTCACCGGCGGCACGCTCATGCAGGTGCGGTTCACGCAGGCCCCCGACGTCGCGGTGGTGCGCTCCGCGCTCGACCAGGCGGGGATCACCGGCGCGGAGATCCAGCAGTTCGGGTCGCCCACCGAGTTCACCATCCGGGCGCGCGACGAAAAGCAGGTGGAGGCGCAGGCGGCCGGCGCGGAGGGGATCGCCAAGTCCATCCAGGCCGCGCTCGACCGCCAGTACGGCGCCGGGGCGGTGGAGATCGTGCGCACCGAGGCCGTGGGGCCCAAGGTGGGCGCCGAGCTGCGCAGCGGCGCGCTGACGGCCATGCTCATCACGGCGCTCTTCACCATGATCTACCTCGCCATCCGCTTCGACTGGCGCTTCGGCGCCGCGGCGGTGCTCTCCACGGCGCACGACATCCTGGTCACCGTGGCGTTCATCAAGATGGTGAATCTCGAGGTGTCGCTCACCGTGGTGGCGGCCATCCTCACGCTGCTCGGCTACTCGGCCAACGACACCATCATCATCTTCGACCGGGTCCGCGAGAACCTCAAGAAGGCCGGCAAGAGCCTCAGCCTGTCGGCCATCCTCGACCGGGCCATCAACGAGACGCTCCCCCGCTCCATCATGACGCACGCCACCACGCTGGCGGCCACCCTGGCGCTGCTGCTCATCGCGGGCGAGGTCATCCGTCCCTTCGCGTGGGTCATGACCTTCGGCGTCTTCGTCGCCACCTTCTCCTCCATCTACGTCGCCGGTCCGCTGCTCCTCTGGATCGAGTCGCGCTATCCGCGCGGGGCGGAGGAGTCGCGCGGTCGCGCCGTGCAGGCCGAGGCGGAGGTCCCGGCCCGGTCCGCGACGCGGCGTCCGGAGCGCGCCGGCGCCCGCTGACCCGCGTCCCGGCCCTGCGGTGGTGTTCGCCGACAGCCATGTGCACCTGTCCGACGCCGCCTTCCGGGACGACGTCGACCTGATCATCACGAGGGCCCGTGCCGCTGGCGCACGGGCCCTCGTGTGCATCGGGGAGTCGCCGGAGGCCGCCGCCCGGGCGCGCACCATCGCGGACGAGTATCCCGGGCTGGTCTGCCACACCACCGGGTTGCATCCGCACGCGGCGGCCGAGTGGGACGCGCAGCGCCACTCCGACGCCATACGGCTGGGGGTGGCCCTCGGGGCCGTGGCCATCGGGGAGTGCGGCCTTGATTACCACTACGACTTCGCCCCGCGGGAGCGGCAGCGGGCCGTCCTGGACGCGCAGCTGGGGCTGGCCGCCGAGACGAGGAAGCCGCTCGTCATCCACACCCGGGACGCGGAGGAGGACACCGTGGCGTTCCTGCGCGCGGCGGAGGCGGCCGGGGTGCGCGGGGTGCTCCACTGCTTCACCGGTACCCCGCGGCTCGCGGCCGTGGCCCTCGAGGTCGGGTGGATGCTGTCGTTCAGCGGAATCGTCACCTTCAAGCGGTGGACGGACGAGGCCCTCGTGCGTGAGATTCCATCCGATCGGCTCCTGGCCGAGTCGGATGCGCCCTACCTCGCACCAGTCCCGTTCCGAGGCAAGCGCAACGAATCGTCGTGGGTGCCCCTCACCGTCGCCCGTCTGGCGCAGGCGCGCGGGGTCACCCCGGAGCAGTGCGGCCGGGAGACTCTGGCCAACTGTTGCACCCTGTTCGGCCTGTCCGTGGATGTGACATCCCACGCCCCTGATCCACTTCTCCACCCGTGAGCAACGCCATGCAGACGCTGTCCTCCGACCTGGCACCCGCCGCCATCGGGCCGTACGCCCAGGCCGTGATGGCCAATGGGTTCCTCTTTACCGCCGGGCAGATCCCGCTGGATCCGGTGTCCATGGAGGTGGTCGGTGACGACGTGGGCGCCCAGACCGAGCAGGTGCTGCGCAACCTCTCGGCGGTGCTCGCCGCCGCCGGAGTCGACTGGTCGCGCGTGGTCAAGACCACCGTCTTCCTGCGCACCATGGACGACTTCCCCGCCATGAATGCCGTCTATGCGCGTGTGCTCGGGGAGGCCCGTCCGGCCCGATCCACCGTGGCGGTGGCCGGCCTCCCGCGCAATGTGCGGGTCGAAATCGAGTGCGTGGCGGCGCTGGGTGACGGCTGATCGTCGGCGGGTGGCGCTCGCCGCCTCCCTCTCGGTGCTCCTGGCCGCGGGTGTCGGCCTGCCATTGCTGGGGCAGGGGCCCCCGCCGTCTCGACGCGCCGATTCCACGGTGGTGAGTCCCGTCGGCGCGCCGGAGACGCAGCCACCCATAACCCGGGTACCGCGCCCCGCGCTCCTGGTGGGTACCAAGGGCGCGCTGCCACTCTCGGCGCGTCGGGCGTTCCTCTACTCGCTGGCCATGCCCGGGCTGGGGCAGTCGCGGCTGCAGCGCGGGACCGCCGGGGCACTCTTTGCCAGCGTCGAGTTGGCGGCCGTGGTGATGGTGCGTCGCTCGTCGGCCGACCTGCGGGAGGCCCGGCGCTACCAGACCGACTCGCTCCCGGCACAGTTCACCGTGCAGGGAACGACGCTCGGCAAGAGCGGGACGGTGTCGCCCCGGTTTGGCGCCGACCTGGTCCGCACGCGCCGCTTGCACGTGGAAGACTGGCTGGCGGCCATCGCCTTCAACCACCTGCTCTCGGGGGCGGACGCGTTCGTGTCCGCCCAGCTGTGGGACATGCCCGTGCGCATGACGGTCACCCCGATGCAGGGGGGGGCGGCGGTCGTGGCGTCGGTGTCCTTCTAGGGCGCCGGCACCGCATGCCGCGCATGCGGGCCTCGTGCCCGCACGTGCGCCAGCGTCAGGCCGCCCCGATGGCCCCGGAGGCCACCACCGGGTCGTGTGCCGAGCCGGTCCACTGGCGGAGGCGAATGATGCGGTCCTCCACCTCGAGGTATTGCCGGTCGAGGTACCATGCCCCGGCATTGGCGTACCAGCCGGTGCCCGCCGGGTGCAGGGTGGGAACGTGCGAGTGGCCGTGGACCACCAAGGTCGGACCATCCGGGGCCGCCAACGCCGCGGTCGCCACGGCCAGCAGTCCGCGCCCCTCGTCGCCCGCACGCCGGTGGCGACTGGTGCCCGACGACGCCAAGGCCACTCGGGACGCGAAATCGGGGTGCAGCTGCTGGTACCCCCAGATGGCCGCCGGATGCCGCAACACCCGGCGCAGGCGCCGATAGGGCGCGTCCTCCACCTGGCGCAATCCGTCGCCGTGTTCCAGCTGGGCATCCCACGCGCCCAGGCGGCCCCGCCACGGCGCCAAGGTGTAGGTCACCCCGGTTTCCGCCTGCAGCACGTCGCCACCCCAGCAGTCGTGGTTGCCGCCAATCCACACCACAGGCACCCCGGCATCGTGCAGGTCGGCCAGCGCGGCCAGCACGCGGAACCCCGCGCGCGGCATCACATGGCGCCACCCAAACCAGAAATCGAACCGGTCGCCCATGATCACCAGCGAGCGGGCGCGATCCGGAACCGACCGGAGCAGCGCCCGCAGCGCCTGCTCGGCAGGGGCGGGGGCGATCCCCAGATGGGCATCCCCCAGCAGGATCGTCGGGGTGGGCAGGGTCGAGGTCGCGGGCGGGGCCACGGCCGGAGTCTAACGTCGCCGGAGATCGTCCACAAACGCCCCCTGCGGCTTCCCCCCGTGATGGGGCATCTTTCAGGCATGCACTCACCAGCCCAGCGCGAGCACCACACCGACCTGCGCGTCCGCTACGCCGAAACCGACCAGATGGGGGTGGTGTACCATGCCAACTACCTCGTGTGGTGCGAGATCGGCCGCACCGACTTCATCCGGTCCTTGGGGCGCCCGTACGCCCAACTCGAGGCGGAGGGTGTGCGGTTGGCGGTCGCAGACGCGACGCTGCGCTTTCATGCCGGGGCCACCTACGACGATCCCATCCGGGTGCGTACGCGCCTCACCGCGGTGCGCTCCCGCGCCATCACCTTCGCCTACCGGATTGAGCGGGCAGACCGCGACCAGCTGCTCGTGACGGCCCAGACCACCCTCGTGGGCATGGGGGCCGACGGCCGGACGCGGGCGCTGCCGGCCGATCTGCGACAGCTCTTGGAGGCCGCGCTGTGGGTGGACTGATGCGAAGCTGGCCGTCGCGCCCCGGGCAAACGGTGCGGTGGGTCACTCGAGGGGGGGGGACCTTGGCGGTGCTGGTCCTCGGGGGCTGCACCCCGCTGCGGGTGGCCCCCCTGGCGCGCACTGGCGGATGGGACGACCGAACCATCGCGCTGGAAGCCCGCCGGTTGCAGATGGTGGATGCACGGCGCGTTGACACGACGCTGCTCGACACCTTGTTGGCCGACCCGGACCCCCAGCTGCGGCTGCGCACCGCCTTGGCGGTGGGACAGCTTCGGGCGCGAGTGCGTTACGGCGTGCTGCGCGGCTGGCTTGCCGATTCGGACTCCGCCGTGGCGGCAACGGCGGCCTTTGCGCTGGGCATTGGCCGCGATTCGGGGGGCGTTGCCGCCTTGCGGGCCACGGTCCTCGACGCGGGGCGGCGCGGAGCGCCCACGGTGGCCGCCGAGGCCGCGTGGGCGCTTGGCGAGATCGGCGAGCCCGCTCGGACCGCGCTGGAGGAGCTGCTGCGCTCGGACAGCGTGTGCCCCGGGGACCAGCTCCGGCCCCGCGGGCCGGAGGCTGCCTCGCCCTGTGCCATGGCGCTGCTGGCGGCGGCCAAGTTGCGCCCGGTTCCCGCCGCGCTCGTCATCCCGTGGCTCCGGAGCGAGGTGGTGGCGGTGGCACGGGCTGCCGCCTATGCGCTGTCACGCAACCGCGCCGCCGCGGCGGTCGGTCCCATGCTGGCGCTGGCCGGGCACGCGGATGACGAGGTGCGTCAGCACGTGGCGCGTCTACTCGTGCGCCCGCTGGTCCCCGATACGCTCGCCGACACGGCGCGCACGGTGCTCGAGAGGCTGGCAAAGGACCCCAGCGAGCGCGTGCGGGCCAACGCGGCGCGGTCCCTCACGACCTTTGGGGCGTCGACGGCGGAAACCGTGTGGCGGCTGCTGGCCGACCCCGCGCGCAATGTGCGCGTGGCCACCGTCGACAGCCTGCACCTGGTCTTCGGGACAGACGGGTCCGCGTGGCGACGGGCGTGGGATGGCGATTCGACGGAGGCCGTGCGGCGTCCGCTCGCGGCATTGGCCAGGCGGGTGGGGGTGACGCTGCCAGCGGGGGGCACCCTCCCCCCGCCGGCGCCGGCGGGAGCGGGCGTGCAGGCGCCACCACGGGCGTTGCCGTCGTCCTGGGGCGCGATCGGGGCGCGCAATCGCCCCGTGGCCGACTACGAACGCTTGGTGCGCCAGTGGGTGCGCCCGGGGGCTCGGCAGCCGCGAGCCGTGGTCCACACCGAGCACGGGGCCATCGTGGTGGAGCTGCTGGCGCGGGAGGCGCCGCTGGTCGTGGAGGCCTTCCTGATGCTGGCGGAACAGGGGTGGTATCAGGACACCCGGTTCCACCGCGTGGTGCCCAACTTCGTGGTGCAGGATGGCGATATTGCGCGCGGCAGCGGCGAGCGGTTGGGCTTTGCCCTGCGCGAGAGTTGGACCCGGCAGCGCCACGGGCGCGGCTGTCTGGGGCTGGCCACCGCCGGGCCCGACACCGGCGGCAGCCAGTTCTATTTCTGTCACAGCCCGCAGCCCCACCTCGATGGGGCCTACACCGTCTTTGGGCGGATCGTGCGCGGGCTTGACGTGATGGATGCCATCACCCAGGGGGACCGCATGGTGCGGGTGGCCCCGAGGTGATCGGAGCAACCGCGCCCGACCGCCCGCACCGGAGGCGGCGCGATCGATGGGGGCGGTGGAGGGCCGCGCGCCTGGGGCGGGCGCTGGTCCTGGTCGCGGCGGGGATCCTGACGGAGGGGTGCGCGCCCGCCGTGCGGGCGCTCGCCGGCACCCCCTCGCGCGCGGTGGTGCTGCCAGCCGCTGGGGGGGCGGCATCGCCCCAGCTCATCCGGTTCGCGTGGCGCTACGAGGACGAAACCTTCGAGGCCAACGGCGATGGGGCCGTGCGGGTGCAGCCGCCCGAGCGGGCGCGCCTGGACTTCTTCCTCGCCAACGGCCTCGCGGGCGGCTACGCCATTCTGGACGGGGACTCGCTGCACGTTCCCGGGATCGACCTCGTGCGGCGGTTTCTCCCCCCGGTGCCCCTCCTGTGGGGGACGCTGGGACGTCGAGTGGTGCCCCCCGCCCCCGACACGATCGTCCGCCTGGACGGGGACACCGTGCGGGCGGACATCGGCGTGCGGCCGCCCGGCGTGGCGGGGGAACGCAGCGGTCGCGTCTGGCGCCTGCATTACACCCCGCAGGGATTGCAGCGCATGGAGCGCATCGAAGAGGGGCGCGTGGTCGAGGCCATCTGGCGCGAGCGCGTCGCCGATGCGCTGTGGCGGATGCGCTATGTTCATGAGCGAGGCAAGCGGCGGCTGACGATCACCGTGCGCGACACCACTGTCACGGAGGGGTTCGATGACGCGATTTGGCGACGGCCGCCGGCGCGCTGAGGGGGCAGGGGGCCGCGTGGCGCGCCGCCTGTGGCGCGCAGCGGCCGCGGGGCTCGGGGTGGTGGCGCTCGCCGGGTGCTACGGCTTTTCTGGCGGCGGAGGGCTGCCGCGCAACCTGCGCAGCGTGGCCATCCAGCCGTTTGACAACCAGACCGCCGTGCCCGAGCTGCAGCGCGAGCTGTTCGAGCAGGTGCGCAACACCCTTCGCGACCGCCTCAACCTGCGCGAGGCGCCGGAAGCCAAGGCGGACCTGGTGGTGCGTGGCACGATTGCGAAGTACGAGGTGGACCTCCCGGCGGGGGCGAGCGCGGACGGCCGGCAGACGGCGTCCACCCGGCGTCGGCTGCAGTTGGTGATTGACCTGGAGATCGTGGATCAGACCACGGGGCGGACCCTGCTCAAGCGCGCCGGGATGTCCCGCGAGGGGCAGTATCCCGAGGGGGGCGAGGTGCAGGGGCGCCGCAACGCCATCGAAAGCCTGATGGCCGACCTCGTGGAAGGGGTGCAATCGCAGTGGTGACCGCGGTGCGCCTCCCCGAGGACAAGGTCATGTCGTGGACGGCGGCGGCGGCGTGGCGGGCCGCCCAGCCGCCCGGCGTGGTGTTCACCAACGGGGTCTTCGACTTGGTGCACCCGGGGCATGTGGCGGTGCTGTGGGCGGCGCGGCGCGAAGGGCGGTCGCTGGTGGTGGGGCTCAACAGCGATGCGTCCGTGCGGCGCCTCAAGGGCCCCACCCGTCCGGTGCGGCTGGAGGCGGAGCGCGCCTGCGTGCTGGCGGCCTTCGAGGCGGTGGACGCCGTGGTGGTCTTCGACGAGGACACCCCGCAGGCGTTGGTCCAGCTGCTGCAGCCGGATGTCATCGTCAAGGGCGGCGACTATTCCGTGCACACGATCGTCGGGGCGGATCTCGTGCGGGCGCGGGGGGGACGGGTGGTGGTGGTTCCTCTCGTGGCGGGTCAATCCACCACTTCCATCATCGCGAGGCTGCGTGACTGACGACACCGGTAGTGCGCCGCGGGGCCCTGCCCCTCGGCGGGAACGAGACAACCTGGCCGTGCGCCCCGTGCAGCTCGAGGTGGGGGCGGTGCCGTATGCGGAAGGCTCGTGCCTGGTGGCCTTTGGCCGCACCCGCGTGCTGTGCGCCGCCTCCGTGGAGGACGGCGTGCCGGGCTGGCGTCGCGGGAGCGGGCAGGGGTGGCTGACGGCGGAGTACGCCATGCTGCCGCGCGCCACCCTGACGCGCAGCGGGCGAGAGCGGTCGCAGGTCGGTGGTCGGACCCAGGAGATCCAGCGGCTCATCGGGCGCAGCGTGCGCGCGATGCTGGACGGCTTCGGGTTCGGTGAACACACGATCAAGGTGGACTGCGACGTGCTGCAGGCCGACGGGGGAACGCGGACGGCCGCCATCACCGGCGCCTGCGTGGCGGTGCAGCAGGCGTTCGACTGGATGGTAGGCACCGGCCGCATCGCGGCCTCGCCGGTGCGGCGGCAGGTGTCGGCGGTGAGCGTGGGGGTGGTGGACGGTGAGGTGCGTGTCGACCTCGATTATGCGGAAGACGTGAGGGCGGCCGTGGACATGAACGTGGTCATGAGCAGCGAGGGGCGCTTCGTCGAGGTGCAGGGGACCGGTGAGCAGGGGACGTTCAGCCTGGAGGAGCTGCAGGCGCTGCTGGCGGCGGCGCGCGGCGGCATCGCCGTGCTGGAGGCGGCGCAGCGGCGCGCCCTCGGCTTGGAGAGCGGGAGCGGCGAGGGCGGCGGATGACCGGCAGGCCCGTGCTGCTGCTGGCAACGCGCAGCCAGGGGAAGCTGGCGGAACTGGCGCCGCTGGCGGCGTCGCTCGGATGGCAGGTGGAGACGCTCGCGCAGGCCGGGGTGCCTGAGCTCGCCGAGGAGGCCGAACTGGAGGTGGCGGAGACGTTTGAGGCGAATGCCCTGGCCAAGGCGCGGTACTTCGCGGCGCGGACCGGACGTCTGGTGGTCGCTGAGGATTCCGGGTTGGAGGTGGAGGCCCTTGGCGGGGCGCCCGGGGTTCGGAGTAAGCGGTGGGCGGCGGATGTGGGGGCGGCGGACGCACCGCCAGCCCCGATGGCGGACGATGCGGCCTCTGAGGCGCAGCGGGACGAGGCCAACGTGCGCCGGCTGCAGTCCGAGCTTGGCCGCGTGGGAGCCGTGGCGCCGGGGTCGCGGGGGGCGCGCTTCGTGTGCGTTGCGGTGGCGGCGCTCGGTGGGCGCTGGTGGAGCGCGGCGGGGGAGGTTTCCGGTGTGATTCTGTCGACGCCCTGTGGCACGCGGGGGTTTGGATACGACCCGGTGTTTTGGAGCACGGAGTTGGGGGCCTGCTTTGGCGAGGTCTCTCGGGAGGCGAAGAATCGGGTGAGCCATCGGGCGCGAGCCGTCTCGGCGCTTCTGCCTCGGCTGGGGGCCGTGTGGGGCGCTCCGTGATGGGTGGGGCGGTGGCCTGTGGAGGCGCGGAGGCGGGGTGCTAGGGCTCCGACCGTTCTTCCTGGCCCCCCGTTGACCCGCGGCCCTGAGGTCACTAGGATTGGGGACTCGGCGATTTCGCTTTTGCGTGATCCCGGAAACGGCGGCGAGGTTCGCCGGTGGGGCGCTGAGTCAGAGGAGCCGCGACGCCGCCTGGTGCGGTTGCCCGCGGTGCAGGGGGGAAGGGTGGCACGGGGCGTAGCGTAGCCCGGTATCGCGCCTGCTTTGGGAGCAGGAGGTCGCCGGTTCGAATCCGGCCGCCCCGATGGTCGTGCTGGAGAGCAGGGAAGCGGTACGATGCAGGGCCTTGGTCGGTGCAGCAGCAGGCGCCAGTAGCTCAGTTGGACAGAGCGGCAGCCTTCTAAGCTGCGGGTCGGGGGTTCGAATCCCTCCTGGCGCGCTGGGGGGGGTGAGGTCGTGGTGGTGAGGCAGGCACCCTTAGCTCAATGGTAGAGCAGCTGACTCTTAATCAGTAGGTTCTAGGTTCGAGTCCTAGAGGGTGCATGGTGGTGTTGGTGTTGCTGTTGCTGTTGGTGTTGGTGTGGTAAAAGTGGGACTTGCGAAGTAGCGATCAGCTCGCTACCTTCGAAGACTCCTCACCGGACGGGCGGACCTGCGACTGACATGTCGGCGTGGTCATGGATCCGGAGCTCCTCTCCTCACAACCGCTTGCCGGTTCTGAGAAAAAAGAAAGAAGAGAGGGGTTGACACGGCGAGGACAGCAGGTTAAGATGTAAGTCTGCCGCCGAAATGGCGGCGAAAAAAAAGACAGAAACGTGACCTGCGGGTCGCGGATCGATAGAGCAGGAAGTTACAACGCTGTTTGACAATCGAAATCGAGATCGACGGATGTGCGGGGCGGTTTCTATGACCTGCAGCTGTTCAGGGCTGCGGCGAGAAATCAACCTGAAATTCTGTGATCCGTGCAGAGTCCTTAGCCGGCCTGCACGAGAGAGCCATCAAGTTTCTTCTATCATTGGAGAGTTTGATCCTGGCTCAGGACGAACGCTGGCGGCGTGCTTAACACATGCAAGTCAAGGGGGCCCGCAAGGGCAACCGGCGAACGGGTGCGTAACACGTGAGCAATCTGCCTAGATGTGGGGGATAGCCGGCCCAACGGCCGGGTAATACCGCATACGCTCACCGGGTGGCATCGCCTGGTGAGGAAAGGTTTTTCGCATCGAGAGGAGCTCGCGGCCTATCAGCTAGTTGGTGGGGTAACGGCCTACCAAGGCGATGACGGGTAGCTGGTCTGAGAGGATGGCCAGCCACATTGGGACTGAGATCCGGCCCAGACTCCTACGGGAGGCAGCAGTGGGGAATATTGCGCAATGGCCGAAAGGCTGACGCAGCGACGCCGCGTGGGGGATGAAGCATTTCGGTGTGTACACCCCTGTTGCTCGGGACGAACAAGCGGATTTGTCCGCTCTGACGGTACCGGGTGAGGAAGCACCGGCTAACTCCGTGCCAGCAGCCGCGGTAATACGGAGGGTGCGAGCGTTGTCCGGAATCACTGGGCGTAAAGGGCGCGTAGGCGGTTG
>JBEIJM010000054.1:0-17000 GCA_040380205.1 Gemmatimonadaceae bacterium | reverse complement strand
GCGCGACCTGGCGGGGTTCTGGCGGTCGTCGTATTTCGAGGTGCGCAAGGAGCTGCGGGGGCGCTACCCGCGGCATCCGTGGCCGGAGGACCCGCTGGCGGCGGAGCCGACGCGGCGGGCGAAACCACGGGGGACGTGAGGAGAACCGATGAAGACCCAGTACTACACCGCCACCTCGCTGGACGGCTTCCTGGCCACCCCCGACGACTCGGTGGACTGGCTCATGGCGCTGGGCGACGACGAGGCGTCCACCTTTCCGGCGTTCATCGCCGAGGTGGGGGCCATTGCCATGGGCGCGAACACCTACGCGTGGATCCTGCGCCACGCCGACGAGGCGATCGCGCTGACCGGGGCGGCGTGGCCGTACGCCCAGCCCACGTGGGTGTTCACGCACCGTGACCTGCCGGTGGTGCCGGGGGCCGACGTGCGCTTCGTGCAGGGGGATGTGCGCCCGGTGCATGAGGCCATGTGCGCGGCGGCCGGTGCGCGCCACCGCTGGATTGCCGGCGGCGGCGACCTGGCGGGGCAGTTCCTGGACGCGGGGCTGCTGGACGAGCTGATCGTGCAGGTGGCGCCGGTGACGCTGGGCGCCGGCAAGCCGCTGTTCCCGCGGCTGGTGACCACGCCGCCGCTGCGGCTGCAGGGGGTGGCGCGCGTGGGCACGCACTTCGCGGAGCTGCGGTATGCGGTGGCGCGGGAGGGGGCTACCCAAGGGTTTTAGTCATGCCTAAATATCATACATGGCATACACGAAACCATACGCGCGTGCCGCCCTCATCCTCGGCGCCCTCGCCGTAGCGCCCGCCACCGCCTTCCCGCAGGCGGCAGACAGCAGCGCACGCAGGAGGCCCCGGGCTGACACCCTCCCGCCAGCCCCCCTCCCCACCATCCAGGTGACCGCCACCCCGGTGGCCACCACCACCCTCCGCAGCACCCTCCCCGCCACCGTCGTGGGTGGCGCCGCCCTCCGCACCGCCCAAGGGGCCTCGCTGGGGGAGACGCTGCAGGGGACCCCGGGGCTCCGCTCCATCTCCATGACCACCGGCATCGGCAAGCCGGTCATCCGCGGGCTGCACTCGCAGCGCGTGGTCACCATGGCCGACGGGCACCGCGTGGACGGCCAGCAGTGGGGGCTGGACCACGCGCCGGGGGTGGAAACCGCCGCCGCCGACCGCATCGAGGTGATCAAGGGGCCCGCCAGCGTGCTCTATGGCAGCGAGGCCATGGGGGGCGTCATCAACATCATCCCCCGCCCCCTGTTCGACCCCACCGCCAACGGGGCCCCGCGCACCGAGCGGCAGCTGGCGGCCAGCTGGCACAGCAACCTCCGGCAGCCCGACGTGACGCTCCTGCTGCAGGGAGGCGCCAACCGTCTGGCGTGGCGCACCACCCTCACGGGCCGCCGCTCCGGGGACATCCGTACCCCGGTGGGGGCGCTGGCCAACACCGGCAACCAGGCCGGGGCCGGCGAACTCACCCTGGGGTGGGCCGGACGCGCCACCACCGTCCAGGGGACGCTCACGCGCCGCGACGAGCGTATCGAGATCCTGGACGACCCCGTGGAGGCGCCCGGCTTCACCGGCTTCCAGCGCATCACCACCGACCGCGCCCTGCTGCGGGCGGAGCGCCGCGGCCCGCGCGGACAGCTGGAGGCGCGCGTGGGCATGGAGCGGAACTGGCGCCGGGAGTTCGACGACGTGCAGGACGCCGACGAGCCGGTGCTGGGGCTGCTGGGCACGCAGGGGACCGCGCGGGTGGCGTTCACCCACGCCCCCTGGGGTGGATGGCGGGGAACCGTGGGGGTGAGCGCGCTGCGCGGTCGCTTCGACAAGCGCGGGCGCGAAACGCTCATCCCCAGCAACCGGCAGGAGGGGGTGGGGGTGTTCGCCTTCGAACAGCGGGAGCTCGGGCGCCTGTCGCTCTCGGCCGGCGTGCGCCACGACTGGCAGTGGCTGGCCACCGACGGCGATGCCGAGCTGGGGCTTGGGCTGCAGCGGCGTCGCTTTGGCGCCACCACCGGCACGCTGGGGGGGAGCTGGCTGCTGCGTGAGGGGGTGGCGCTGGCGGCCTCGCTGGGGCGGGGCTTCCGCGCCCCCACCGCGCAGGAGCTGTGGGCCAACGGCTTCCACGAGGGGAGCCGCGCCTACGAGCGCGGCAACCCCGCGGTGGGGGTGGAGACGTCGCGCAACGCCGACCTGGCGCTCCGCGTGGAGCGCGCCACGGCGCGCGGCGAGGTGAGCGTGTATCGCAACGCGGTGGACGGCTTCCTGTACCTGCGCCCCTCGGGGAGCGGCGGATTGCGCTTCGACTCGCTGGCGGTGGTGCAGGGGGATGCGCTGCTGGCGGGGTTCGAGGCGGCGGGGGAGTGGCGCGTGGCGCGCCGCCTCACGGTGCACGGGGCCGCCGACTATGTGCGCGGCACCAACACCACCACGCGCGATCCGCTGCTGTTCATCCCGCCGCTGCGTGGCACCGCCGGGGCCCGGCTGGAGGCCCCGCGCCTGCGGCTGCCGGGGGGCACCGTGGTGCAGCGCCCGTACGCCGGCGCCACGGTGGAGGCGCACCGGCGCCAGCGGCGCATCGAGGCGCGCGACGTGGCGCCCCCCGGGTACGCGCTGGCGCACCTCGCCGCGGGCGGCGTGCTCACCCTCGGCGGCCGCCCGGCGGTGGTGGACCTGTCAGTGCGCAACCTGTTCAATGCCACCTACCGCGACCACATGAGCCGCTACAAGGAGTTCGCCGCCGCCATGGGGCGCGCGGTGGTGGTGCGCGTGACGGTGGGGTGGTGAGGGGCGGCGCCCCAGACGGGGCGCCGCCTCCCGGTAAGGTCAGAACGTCGCGTTGACCGACAGGAACAGCTGCCGCGGCGCCCCCGTGAGGAACGTGGGGAGATCGCCCATTGGCACGAACCCGCCGCTCCCCATGGTGGCGATGTACCGCTCGTCCAGCAGGTTGTTGACGTTGAGCTGCAGCTCCAGCGCCTTGATCACGCCGATGCGCCCCAGCGCGTAGCGCGCCGACAGGTCCGACACCAGGTAGGCGGGCACCTTGCCGGCGCCGTCACCCGCGGTGGCCAGGTCGTTGGTGTAGGTGAAGTACCGCTCCCCCACATGACGCGCCGAGAGCGACAGCGCCAGCGCCTTCCGGGTCCACGATAGCGAGCCGTTGAGCATCTGCTGCGGGGCGTCCTGCACCGTCTTCCCCTTGGTGTTCACCCGGGTGGCGGGGTTGGTGGGGTTGGACAGGTAGTCATCCTCGAACCGGGAGCGGTTGAAGGTGGCCGAGGCGAAGGCGGTGAAGCCGTGGCCCAGGGTCGCGTTGGCCACCGCCTCCACCCCCATGGTGCTCACCGACCCCACGTTGCCGAACCCCGAGGCGCAGGTCACGGTCTGCGGGCACAGCTGGATCCCCAGCAGCCGGTTGCGGTAGTCGATGGCGTAGGCGGTGAGCGCCCCCTCCACACGCCCGCGGCGGGTGCGCGTCCCCACCTCCAGCGTGGTGGCCCGCTCGGGCTTGGCCGAGGTCTTGAAGAAGTCGAAAGTGGTGATCGCGGTGTTGTACACGCCGCTGGCCGGGTTGAGCGGGTACTGGTTGACGTTTTCCGACCAGTTGGCGAACAGCTCGGTGCGGTCGGTCACGGTGAACACCGCGCCCACCTGCGGCAGCACGCCGCCGTCCAGCGACAGCGACAGCGCGGGACGGGTGGCATCGGCGAAGGCCTTGGCCGCCACGCCGTTGGTGAGGGTGTTGCCGTTGTTCACGAAGTCGGCATCGATGCGCAGCAGCTTGGCGCCATAGGTGAGTGCCAGGCGGCGGTCCAGCAGCCGGCTGGTGTTCTGCAGGTACGCCATGGTCGTGGTCACCGTGGCCGTGCGGTCGTAGTCCAGCCGCAGCACGTTGCCAAAGTCCACCTCGGGGCCGGCCTGGTAGTTCCGCATGCGCCAGCGCGGACGGCGGTTGCTCGATTCGTTGGATTCGAGCCATCCGCCCACCTCCAGCTGGTTGGTCACGCGCCCGACGTCGAAGGACGCCACCGCCTTGGCCATGGCCCCGGAACGGTTGGCCCGGTACTGCGTCTGGCGGAACATGATGGGGTCGGGGCTGTAGCCGGCGCCGTAGCTGGGCGCGTGCCAGTCGCCGCCACCGCGGTTGAGGTGGAGGTACGGCTGCACCTCCACCCGCACGCGGTCGTTCACCCGGAACTCCCCCTTGAGGTAGGCCAGGTGGTCCATGCGCGCCCCCTGCGCGGAGCTGTAGTAGGCGGCGTCGGTCAGCGGGGTGTAGGTGGGGATGCTGGCCTCGGCGAACTGCCGCGACGTGGCCCAGCTCTCGAAGTAGTCGAACATCGGGCCGAAGCCGTACTGGCTGCTCCCCGGCGCGGTGCCGTTGAACACGGCCAGCGACAGGTCCATGAAGTCGCTTTCCTTGCGGCTGGCGTGGTTGTAGAAGGCCGTGAGCTTGGCGGAACCCAGGAACAAGTTGGCCTTGAGGTTCACCTGCTCGTGCCAGGTGTCCCCCGACCCCCCCAGAAAGCCACGCTGGCCAAAGAGCAGCGACTGCTCGCCGGGGAAGCTGGACTGCCGGTCGCCACCCCCCTTCCACTTGTCGGTGTCGAAGCGCGAGGCGGACACGTAGGCGGAGACGCCATTGCTGCCGCCAAAGGTCTTGAGCCCCAGGTCGTAGCGCAGCATGGTGCGCCGCGCCGCGTACTGCCCGGCCATCTGCTGCAGCGTGAGCCGGGGCTTGGCCGCGGGCTCGGCGGTGGCGTACTGCACCACGCCCCCCAGGTTGTTGGCGGAGGCGGTGCCCAGCGCGCCGGTCCCCTGCGTCACGGCGGCGGACTCCAGGTTCGCGGCGTCCACCGCGCGCCCCACGCCCAGGCCGTTCCAGTTGCCGTAGGACATGTCGCCCAGCGGCACGCCGTCCATGGTCTGGCCGATCTGCCCCGACTGGAAGCCGCGCATGGTGATCCGGTTGGACCACTCATACATGCCGAAGCCGTCCACCGACTGCATGTTCACGCCGGGGAGGCGCTCGATGACCTTGAGGGCGCTGGTGCCCGGGGCCGTGCGGCGCAGGGCGCCGGAATCGACGGCCGAGGCGGCGCGGGCGCTCCCTCGCCCGGTCACGCCGGTGACGGTGACGGTGCTGAGGGTCCTGGCGGAGTCGCGGCCCGTGGCCTGCTGGGCGAGCGCAACGGACGGGGCCAGGAGGAGCGCCGCGAGGGTGCCGCCGCGAAGGGCGCGGCGCGCGGAGGGGATGCGCATGATGGCAGGATGAGGAAAGAGGGAACGTCACCCGGACGGATCTGGGGGCATGGCAACGGTGGCGCGGCTCCGTCATGGTTTTCCCGGCCTTCGGTCACGATTCCCCATGCGCCCTGTCACCGTTTGGTCTGCATGCCCAACGGCGACGGCGGTACATTCCACGAGTTCACCGGTTGCCCCCCGTCGCCGTCGCCCCCATGTCCGACTCCAACGTGTCCCCCTGGCAGCCCACGGTTGACGGCCCCACGCTGCGCGTGCGCCCGCTGGCCGCCGCCGACCTGGAGCCGCTGTACGTCGAGGCGAACGACCCCGCGCTGTGGGCGCAGCACCCCGAGCCCACTCGCTGGCAGCGGCCGGTGTTCGAGGCGTTCTTCGCGAGCGCCCTCGCCTGCGGCACCGCGGTGGTGGCCGAGGAGCGCGCCACGGGGCGGCTGGTGGCGTGTTCGCGCTACTACGACATCGATCCCGCCACGCGCAGCGTGGCCATCGGCTACACCTTTGTGACCCGCTCGCACTGGGGGGGCGCCACCAACGGCGAGCTCAAGGCGCTCATGCTGGCGCACGCCTTCGGACACGCGGACACGGTGTGGCTGCACATCGGGCGCGACAACTGGCGCTCCCGGAAGGCGGCCGAGAAGATCGGCGCCGTGCTGGACCGCGAGGGGGAGCGGGCGCAGGGCGCGGCGATGGTGCCGTACTGCTGGTACCGTCTGGATCGTCCACGGCACCCGGAGGCGTGATGGATGCCGCGCTGGCCGACCTGGTCGCGGTGGTGCTGGCCCTGACCGCCGCGCTGGCCTACGTGAACGTGCGATGGGTGCGCCTCCCGTCGGCCATCGGGTTGCTGCTCACCGCGCTGCTCAGCGCACTGCTGCTCAAGGGGGCGGCGTGGCTGGGGCTGGTGCGGCTGGACCCGGTGGTGCGGCTGCTGGAGACCATTGATTTCCGCGACACGCTGCTGAACGGGATGCTGGGGCCGCTGCTGTTCGCGGGGGCGCTGCACGTGGACTGGGGGACGCTGCGCGACCAGCGGTGGCCGGTGCTGCTGCTGGCCACGGCGGGGACCATGCTGGCGGCGGCGCTCATCGGCGGGGCGCTGTGGGTGACGGCGGGGTGGTTCGGGGTGGGCATGCCCTTCCCGTGGGCGCTGGCGTTCGGCGTGCTGGTGGCCCCCACCGATCCCATCGCCGTGGGCGCGCTGCTCAAGAAGGCCGGCGTGCCGCCGCGGCTGCAGGTGGCCATCACCGGCGAGTCGCTGTTCAACGACGGCATCGGCGTGGTGCTGTTCCTGGTGGTGCTGGGGTTGCTGGGGCCTGACGCCGCGCTGTCGGGCGTCCAGGTGGCCGAGCTGCTGGCGGTGGAGGTGGGGGGCGGCGTGCTGTTCGGGTTGGCGCTGGGGGCGCTGGCGGTGCGGCTGCTGCGCGCGGTGGACGACTACCAGGTGGAGATCCTGGCCACGCTGGCGCTGGTGTCGGCGGGGTACGCGGCCGCGCGGCACCTGCATGTGTCCGGGGTGCTGGGGATGGTGGTGCTGGGGCTGGTCATCGGGCAGAGCGGGCGCGCGGTGGCGCTGTCGGCGCGCACGCAGGCGCGGCTGGACGAGTTCTGGGAGCTGGTGGACGAGTTCCTGAACGCCGCGCTGTTCGTGCTCATTGGCGTGGAGATCCTGGTGCTGGACTTCCAGCGCCCCGCGCTGCTGCTGGGGGCCGTGATGATTCCGCTGGTGCTGCTGGCGCGGTTCGCCTCGGTGGTGGTGCCGCTGGCGCCGCTGCAGCGGCGGCTGGGGTGGCCCGCGGGGAGCTACCGGCTGCTCACGTGGGCCGGGGTGCGCGGCGGCATCTCGATTGCGCTGGCGCTGGCGCTCCCCGCCGGGGCGCCCCGCACCACGATTCTGGCGGTCACCTACGTGGTGGTGTGCTTCTCGATCTTGGTGCAGGGGCTGTCCATGGAGCGGGTGGCGCGGCGGCTGCTGGCGCAGGGGTAGGAGGAGGGGTAGGGGGCGCCGCCGGTGGCTGGTGGCGGATGGCGGCGCGCGGGGCAGATTCTCCGCATGATCCCACATCGTCCCCGGAGCCCGCGCCGGCTCCTCCCGGCTGCCGTCCTCCTGCTGGCCCTTGGTGCCGCCTGCACCCCGTCCGGTGAGGGTGCGCCGGTCCCCGCGGCCTCTCCGGCCCCCGCGCCCGAGGCCACTGAAGGCTTCCTCTCCGTGCCTGGCGGGCGCGTGTGGTACCGCCGCATGGGCTCCGGCACCGGGATCCCGCTGCTGGCGGTGCACGGCGGCCCCGGAGGCACCAGCTGCCGCTTTGCCGCGCTGGCGCCGCTGGCCGACGAGCGTCCGGTCATCTACTACGACCAGCTGGGGTCGGGGCGCTCCGACCATCCCAGCGACACCACGCTGTGGACGGTGGCGCGGTTCGTGGAGGAGCTGGAGGCGGTGCGCCGCGGGCTGGGGTTGGACTCGGTGGTGCTGCTGGGGCACTCGTGGGGGGGCGCGCTGGTGGCCGAGTACCTGCTCACCGCGCCGCGTCCCGCGGTGCGCGCGGTGATCCTCAGCAGCCCGCTGCTGTCCACGCCGCGGTGGATCGCCGACGCCAACGCGCTGCGCGCCGCGATGCCCGCCCCGCTGCGCGAGGCGCTGGACCGCCATGAGCGCGCCGGCACCACCGATCACCCGGAGTACCTGGCCGCCACCGACTCGTTCTATGCGCGCCACGTCTCGCGCATTCCCACGCCGCCGGAGCCCGGCTGCGCCGGCGTGGCGGGGAACGACACCATCTACCGCCAGATGTGGGGGCCCACGGAGTTCCGCAGCACGGGGTCGCTGCGCACGTGGGACCGCGCGGCCGACCTGGATGACATCGCCATCCCCGCGCTGCTGGTGGCGGGGGAGTTTGACGAGGCGCGCCCCGCCACGCTGGCCGAGCTGGCCGCCACCATGCCTCGCGCACGCGTGGTGACCATCCCCGGCGCCGCGCATGGCACGTACCGCGAGAAACCCGCGGAGTACCAGGCCGCCGTGCGGGAGTTCCTGCGCACGGTGGAGGCCCCCCCCGCGCCGCGCTGATCCGCCCGTTCCGTTCCCCGTCCTTCATCAATCCACCCTCCTCCCGGAATCCGATGCCTGCCATCACCCTGCCTCGTCACTGGGGCGCGGTGCGCCTGACGGCGCTCTCCCTCGCCGCCCCGCTCGCGCTGGCCGCGCAGGGCGCTGCCCCGCGCCCGATGTCCATGGATGACCTCATGGAGCTGCGCAGCGCGGGGAGTCCGTCGCTCTCCCCCGACGGGTCGCGCGTGGTGTACACCGTGACCGGGTGGGAGCACCCCGCCGCGCGCGACACCAGCAAGGGGGACCGGCACGACCAGCGGTCGCACCTGTGGATGGTCCCCGCCGCCGGCGGCACGCCCCGGCAGATCACCTTCGGCGAGCGCGGCGAGTCGCAGCCGCAGTGGTCCCCCGACGGCCGCTTCATCGCCTTCGTCGCCGCGCGCGGCACCGCCACCGGCGACGAGGGGCCGCGCCCGCAGCTGTGGCTCCTCCCCGCCGAGGGGGGCGAGGCGATGCCGCTCACCAGCGCGCGCGACGGGGTGAGCGCGTACAGCTGGTCCCCTGACGGGAAGCGCGTCGCCTATCTCACCACCGACTCGCTCACGCGCGACGCCGAGGCGCGCGCGCGGCGGCGCGACGACGCCAAGCCGTTCGAGGGGGACCTCCGGCTCTCCCACGTGTGGGTGGTCGACGTGGCCACCCGCGCCGCGACCAAGGTGACGAGCGGGGCGTACACCGTGCGCGGCGCCCCCGCCTGGTCCCCCGACGGTACCCGGCTGGCGCTGCTCACCTCCCCCACGCCGCTCATCCGCGACGAGCGGCGCGACGCCTGGGTGGTGACGGTGGCCACCGGGGAGAAGGTGCGGCTGGCCCCCCCGGCGAAGATGATCCCGCAGTTCGGCGGCGTGTGGTCCCCCGATGGGCGCACCCTGGCCTACGGGGCGCTGCAGGACGACGCGATCACCGCCGGCGACGGGATCCCCACGCGGTCGCTGCGCAACACGGTGCTGGTGCTGCACGACGTGGCGTCGGGGCAGGGGCGTGTGCTCACCGCCGCCACCTACGACAACAGCGTGGGCACCCCGCGGTGGGAGCCCGCGGGGACGCACCTGGTGTTCACCGCGCAGGACCGCGTGTGGTCCACCGCGTACCGGGTGGAGGCGGCCACGGGGCGTGTGACCCCGCTCACGTCACGGCGGATGGTGCGCGGCGCGTCCTACTCGGCGGACATGCAGACCGTAGCGTACCTGCAGGACGGCCCCGACGCCCCCGCCGAGCTGCACGTGAGCGGCGCCGACTTCGCCGCGCCGCGGCGGCTCACCACCACCAACCCGCAGCTGGCCGGCGTGGCGCTGGGGGAGACGGAGGTGGTGACGTGGAAGAGCACCGACGGCGTCGAGGTGGAGGGGGTGCTCCTCAAGCCGGTGGGGTACCGACCCGGCGCCAAGGTGCCGCTGCTGGTGGACGTGCACGGCGGCCCCACCGGGGCGCACACCAACGGCTTCAAGGCCAACTGGGGGAACCCCGGGCAGTACTGGGCCGGGCGCGGGTGGGCGGTGCTGTACCCCAACCCCCGCGGCAGCACCGGGTACGGCGAGAAGTTCATGCGCGCCAACATCAAGGACTGGGGGGGCGGCGACTACCGCGACATCATGACCGGCGTGGACGCGCTCGTGAGCCGCGGGGTGGCTGACTCCGCCAAGCTGGCCATCACCGGGTGGAGCTACGGCGGCTACATGACCGGGTGGGTGGTGTCGCAGACGGGGCGCTTCAAGGCCGCCATGATGGGCGCCGGGCTGGTGAACATGGTGAGCATGTACGGCACCACCGACATCCCGGGCTACATCGGCACCTTCTACGACGGCATGCCGAAGCTGGACGGCACGCTGTCCAACGCCTCGCTGGACTTCTACCGCCGCCGCTCCGCCATCACCTACAGCGACAAGGTCACCACGCCGCTGCTGATGCTGCACGGCGGGAACGACGAGCGCGTGCCCATCGGCCAGCCGATGGAGTACTACCGCTACCTGCGCGACCGCGGGAAGACGGCGGAGTTGGTGTTCTACCCGCGCGAGGGGCACGGGCTGGCGGAGTACTACCACCAGATCGACAAGGTGAAGCGGGAGCACGAGTGGATCGTGCGCCACACGCTCCCCGGGCCGGTGGTGCCGTAGCGCGGCAGGTTGTCGCTGGGGGGGCGGTTGGGCTTGGGGGCTGGAGCCCGCTGGACCTCGCCCCCCCGGCGCACGGCCCTCTCCCTTGCGGCCCCCTCGGCGGAACTGAAGGGTAGACCGCGATCTCCGCCATCTAATCCAAGGGCGACGGGCGACTGTCCGGGTTGCAAGGTGTTGTGGGCCATCCGGTTGCGGGCTTTGGGGCTGCGGCGTCTCGTCGTGATAGACTGCGGGGGGGAGCGGTATAGTGTCCGATTCTGCAGGGATCGCCTGCAGTCCAATACGCGTTAGATGCGCAGCCACAGAACGGCGGGTCTGCGGAACTCCGAGCTCCAGGCTGCGTGCGTCTTGAGCACGCCATCGCGCGATGCAACGTTTCCACCGCTGCGAATGCGGTCGCTCGGCACGGCCCTTCCCGCGCCTGTACTGATCTGCGAGCATCGCCGCCCAACGCTGCCCGATGAGATCGTGGGACGCGCCTTGCTGCACCGACATTCGCGTGCATATTGAGCGGGGAAACTTGTACCGGTTGTGCGCCTCCCCTTCACTGCTGCGCATGGCCCACCTCGACCTCGTCACGCTCGTCGTCCAGGAGTACGACCCTGCCATCGCCTTCTTTGTGCACGTGCTCCAGTTCGAACTAGTGGAGGACGTGCCGTCGCTCACGACGGAAGGTCGGCCGAAGCGATGGGTGGTGGTCCGACCGGTGGGCGGGACGACCGGGCTGTTGCTGGCGCGCGCGGACGGCGAGGCGCAGGTCGCGGTCGTCGGGGCCCAGAGTGGCGGCCGCGTGGGGTTCTTTCTGCGGGTCGATGATTTTGACGCCAGCTACGCGCGGATGATCGCGGCCGGCGTGGTGTTTGTGCGGGCGCCGCGTGTGGAGCCGTACGGGCGGGTCGCCGTCTTCCTCGACGTCGCCGGCAATCGCTGGGACCTGCTCAGTCGCGTCGCTGGCACCTAACCTTGCGTTGCTGCAGGCAAACGCTGCGAGCATCGGTGTGGCGAGCGCGGGGCGTTCGCGATAGCGCCAAGGGTCGGTGCGAACGCCCCGCTTGCGTTCGTGCGGGCGTTTGCTGGAGAACGCGGGCGTTAGATGTCTGTAGCGGGCGCCGACTTGCCCGAGGGATCGACAGGCGCCATTCTTACTGGTAAGACCCTTCAAGGAGCCAGTATGTTCGATGCCGCGACCACAACCTTGTCCTCGAAAGGGCAGGTCGTAATCCCCGAAGCCATTCGCGAACGCCTCGGTCTAAAGACGGGTGCGCAGTTCGTGGTCGTGGCGGATCGCGACGTCGTCATTCTGAAGGTGCTGGAGCCGCCCGCCCTGTCGGAGGTCACGGCGCTCACGGCGCAGGCGCGCCGCGCGGCGAAAGCCGCTGGTCTCACGTCGGCCGACGTGCCGCGGGCGACCAAAAAGGTGCGACGCGCCAAGTGAAGGTCGTGCTGAACACCAACGTCTTGGTGTCAGGGCTGCTCTTTGGTGGCGTGCCAGGCCGCATTCTGACGGCGTGGAGTACGGGAGCCATCCGCCTCGTCATCTCGCCGCCGATATTGGAAGAATACCGACGGGTTGGGCTCGCGCTGAGCAAAAGGCGTGAGCCGCTCGTGGGGACACTCGAGGCGCTGCTCGCGATGCTGACGGTGCACGCCCTGCTGGTGGATGCCCCACCGCTCGATGAGCGCGTGAGCGAGGATCCCGATGATGAGATGTTCCTGGCGGCGGCGCTCGCCGCGAACGCACGGCTCATCCTGTCGGGCGATAAGCATCTGCTGCGGGTGTCCGGCTGGCGGGGCATCGAAGTGCTCAAGGCGCGACCGTTCGTGGACCGCTATATCGAACCGGCAGACATCTAACGAAACGTTGCTGCTGACAGCGCCATGCGGTGTGCGGCAGGCGGTCGCCGTGCTGGCGCACGCCGCCCGTCCGGCCGCATTTTGTTGGATGCGCTGCAGCAGAACGCCAGCGCTCGATGCCGCCGTGCGTGACTGCGAGCGGGGGCGTTTCCAACCGCCACTGGACGCACTGTTTTCTGGGGATCAGGCCGCCCGATTCCTCGGTCGCACCTTCAACGACCCGGACCGGTTCGGCAAGATCGCCTTTTGCTACGAACACTGACTCGTTCTCACCACTTACGGAGGAGCCATGACTGCAACCCCCGCCCTGCTGATGTTGGTGCTCGCCGAATCGGAGGCCGAGGCCGTGATCCGATTGGAGCGCGCCGGCGCACGCGATGCCGCCACCGCGCGTCAGGTCAGCCGCGACGACGCCGACCTGCTGGCACGGCCGCGAAGCGAAGGAATCGTTCGCCAGGTGCCGAGCGGTGCCTTCTATGTGGACATGCAGCGCTTGGGCGAATGGCAGGCCGAGCGCAAGGCCGCCGTCACCAGTACGCCCGCCACCATTCGACTGGCCCTCATCGGCGGAGCGGTGCTGCTCGCGGTGATCGTGTGGTTCAGCGTTGCGCAGAAGGGAGGCTGACCATTGGTGTAGGCGCCGTCGTCGGAATAGCATGGCGACCGGACCGCGACCGTCCGGGGGCCAGGTTCGTTCTTGCCCAATGTTGACCCGCGCGCCAACATGGCAGCGGGCTATCCTCAATGCGGACTCGATGACAATACGCCTGTGCTGGTTTTCGCTACTCCTCATCGTGGGTTGCGGCGGCGGATCGGACGATGCGACGCCTACGCCGCCGCCACTGCCAGTGCTGCCCGCCCGGATGGGCGTGACGCTCTCCTCGGGCAGTGTGCTGGTCACCGGTACGTCGAAGGGGCCCGCGCGCGTCTGCGGTCCGTCCGGTCGCGAAGTAGTCGGGCAGTCGGTGACGTAGTCCACCTCCTTCCCAGGTGGCACGTCATGATGGGTCAGCTTGTCGTCGGCCCAGACGACGCCGATCGAGACGGCCATGCCGGCCGCGTACGTCAGCCAAAGGGCTGGGATCGCCCCACCGGCCACGGAAGCCACCTCCGACTCCGACAGCTCCGCATCCTACCCGGCGCGGTCTGGCAGCACAGACGTGAAGGCCCCCTACGGCTCCACGAAACGGAGGTCAGCCATCGACATCTTCGGGTCGATCTCCTTGCCGAACTGCGCACGGTGCTGTGCGGCGATGGCTACCTTCGGCGATGCGATCAGTTGATCGCGGAAGGCGCGGTCCGTTCCGGCGCGCTGCATCGCCGCCCGCAGGCGGCACTTGCTCGTGCGGATGGCCTCGGCGTTGGCCGGGTTGTTCACGATCTGCTGGACCGCCTCGGGCGAGACCTGCATGGGGACCTCTGTGCATAGTGGGTGAGGGACAGGAAAGCGCGACCACCGGGCGGTGGCTCGGGGGGCGTTTCGCCCGAGGGCTCGCTCGCGTGCCGACCCTGGGTGGAGCAGCCGCGGGACCACGTGGCGAGGACCATGACATCCCGATGCGTGTCAACGCCTTATGCGTTGGGTGCCCACGAACGGAGGTCGCCGGAATCGAGTCCCCACTCTACTGCATGGAGCCCACCTCCTACGACACACCCAGCGCGTCTCGTCCAACGGTCTTCGGCATGTGGCTTGCCTTCGCGTCCGCTGCCTCGGCGCGGCGGAACGCCCCGGTCCACCGGGCGGTGTCGTGCACCGGCTACGCGACGACCGTCTCATCCGGCTCACAGCCGCTGGCGGAGACGAGCAGGCGCCGGTACGGATGCTCGTTGGCGCGCGTGCGCGTGAGCGACCCACACGTGCGGGCAGTGCAGCGGATGCGCGCGAACCCATGGTAGACCACGTCGCAGGCGAGGAACGTACTGGCCACCCGCGCCACGACGGGACTGGGGATCGCCACGCATACGCGCGCCTCGCGTGCAGTCCGACGCCGTTCCTTTGCGCGACGTGTGAGTTCTCATAATTCCGGCACCGTTTTTCTCTAAACTCTGTCACACCTGAGCCACTTCGCCCCACCATAGCGTCGACCCCGGGTAGGTCAGTCCCCAGGCGGGAGGCGCGAGGAGGATGCTCAGGATGTTGGATCGACACGCCGTGCAGGCGATGCTGGCGGCCGGGGATCGCCCCCGGCGGATTGCGACGCACTTTGGTATTTCGGTACGGACGGTCTGGCGGATCGCCCGCGAGCCGGCGATCACCGCCGGGGATGACCAGGCGGCCCGGCGGGAGCGCCGCGTGGGACGGCCGTCGGTGGCCGCCGCCGTGCCGACGCTGGTGCGGGAGTGGCTGACGACCGAGCCGGATCTGCCACCGGGTGAGGTGCACCGTCGGCTCCGCGAGGCCGGCCACCGGCTGGGTCTGTCCACGGTCTATCGCGTGCTGGGTACCACCCGGCCGACGCTCCCGGCCGATCTGCTGGTCCGCTTCGAAGGGGTCGCCGGGGAATTTGCGCAATTTGACTTCGGTGAAGTCGACGTCCGCCCCCTCGACGGCGCCCGGCGGCGGGTGCACTTCGCCGCGTATCGCCTCAAGTGGTCGCGCTTCCTGTTCGTCACGCTCGTGCCGAATGAGCGGGCGGAGGCGCTGATCCGCTCGCTCCTGGCGGGCTTCGCCGCGAGCGGGGGGGTGCCGCTGCGCGTGGTGTTCGATGATCCCCAAACGGTGGTCCTGCGCCGCGAGGAGGGCCGCCCGGTGTGGCATCCGACCCTCGCGCAGGTGGTGATCGACTAGGGCACCAGCATCGAACTGTGCACGCCGCACCAGCCGCTGCGGAAGGGGAGCGTGGAGAATCGTAGACTCCCCCGTCAAGCGCACAGTTTGAAATGAGACTTGGTAGCGCTGGTGGTTCTCGGCAAGAAGTTCAGGGGCGGCACATCGCCGAGACTCTCATGTGCCCGTTCGGTGTTGTAGCGGTGCCGCCAGTCCTCCGTGATGGCGCGGACCTCCGGCAGGGTCGTGAAGACCCAGGCGTCCAGCACCTCTTCCCGGAAGTTCCGGTTGAAGCGCTCGATGTAGGCGTTCTGGTTTGGTTTCCCGGGTTCGATAAACGCGAGGGCGATCCCGCGCCTGGCGCACCACGCCCGAAGGGCTTCCGCGATGAACTCTGGCCCATTGTCGCAGCGCAGCCGCCGCGGTGCACCGTGGCGGGCGACCAGGTCGTCGAGGAGGGCCACCACCCGGGTACTTGGCAGGGAGCAGTCTGCCTCGATGGCCAAGGCTTCGCGGTTCCCCTCGTCCAGGACGTTGAGCAGGCGGTAGGAGCGACCGTTATACAGAGAGTCCCCCATGAAGTCCATGGCCCACGTGTCGTTGAGCTGCGCCGGGGCCTGTAAGGGCACCACGTTCCGCTTCGGGACCCGCTTCTTGGTGCGACGCACTTGGTTGAGCTTCAACGCGCGGTACACCCGGTAGACCCGTTTGTGATTCCAGGGGTGCCCCAAGGCCCGGAGGCGGGCGAAACACTTCCAGAAGCCCCACCGCCCATGCTGCGCGACTACGGCCTGCAAAGCCGCGATGACCGGAGCGTCCGTATCGGCCTGGTCGACCTGCGCGTTGAGCGCGCGATAAAAAGCGGTCCGCGAGCATCGCGCGATCTGACAGGCCCGCTGTACGGGCAGCCCATAGACTTCCGTCAGGATCGTCACGACCGCTCGCCTCGCGGAACGCGTTACAGTTTTCGGGTGAGCACATGCTTGATGGCGGTGAGCTCCAAGGCCTGATCGGCGTTTATGCATTTCAGCCGGGCGTTCTCCCGTTCAAGCACCTTCAGGCGCTGCAACTCGGCGACCCCCACGCCACCGTACTTCTTCTTCCACAGGTAAAACGTGGGTCGACTGATCTTGTGCTTGCGCAGCAGGTCGGCCACCACCACGCCCGCCTCCGCCTCTCGCAGGATAGCCACGATCTGGGACTCGGTAAACTTCGATTTCCGCATCAGGACTCCGGTAGGGGCTACCACAGTCTAATTCCCAACTGTCCCGCTGGAGGTGGAGTCTACGAGTACGAGGTCTAGTGTGGTCACGGAGAGCTCGCCGTACAGCGATGCTTGCTGCCGACAGCCACGCTGTTGAAGCGGGCGCAGCGCGCCCGCATCATATTGAAGTGTCTGCAGCAGAAGCCCGCGTTAAACGCACCCAGAACTAACCAAATGTCACTTGTGCATTTCCCCGGCGCGAACGCTCTTCGACTCCTAGCGGTGAGTCTGCTGCTTGGCGGAATTTGGGCGTGTGGATCGAGTTCAGAGGTCGCGCGGACTGCCAAGGACATGACGACCTCGCGCCTCGACAGCGCGGCGATCGGTATCGCGACGCAACGCCTCGCCGAGCACGGACACGGCGGGTTCTCCGTCGATGACGCGAGGCGCGCTCGCGACTGGTTCACTCCCGAGCTGGCTACCCTCCTCGTGCGCGATATGAGCGATCCGAACGGGGTTGGCTACCTGAATTGGGATCCGTTTACAGGCGCGCAGGATGAGGTCGGCCCCTTCCGCTTCGAGGACATGACGCGCGTCGGCGACACGGTTCGCGTACGCTTCTCCCGCGAGGGCTTCGAAGCAAAGCGGGAGCGCGTGACGTTGGCGATGAGCCACCACCAAGGTCGGT
>JBEIJM010000053.1:0-17343 GCA_040380205.1 Gemmatimonadaceae bacterium | reverse complement strand
GCGCCCATCGCGCGCTCCGCCTGCGCGCGCAGCCGCACGAACTCGCGGCTCCCCATCTTGTAGGCCAGCGCCTGCCCCGGGAGGTCGGTGGAGTAGCGCAGCGACTCGGTGAGGATCTGCGCCTCGCTCTCCAGCACGTGCGCGCGCATGTACTGCCGCCCCCGTTCCAGCGACCATCCCAGCCGGTTCATCCCGGTGTCCACCACCAGCCGGCACGAGATGAACATGTCCATCGCCAGCCGTCCGTAGCGCTCGTAGGGGTCGGGGTAGAGCCCGAGGTCCCCCGCGACGATGCTGGCGTAGTCGCCCCACCCCTCGCCAAAGGCGGTGTAGAATCGGCTGCGCCGGTAGGGCGGCAGCGCGGGGTTCTCCCGGGCCAGCGCCACCTGGAAGTGATGCCCGGGCCACAGCTCATGGGCGATGAGCGGGGCCGCCGTGAGGAGCGAGCGCTCCTCCAGCTTCGTGCCGTTGAAGAAGTAGTGCCCCATCGGGTCGGCGGCGGTGGGGGGCTGGTAGAAGCCGAAGGTCATCGCCGGCTCCAGCTCGGGCGCCAGACGCCGCACGTCGCCATCCGCCGCGGGGAAGCGCCCGAAGGCGCGCGGCAGCAGCGGCCGCAGCCGCTCGGCATAGGTCATGAGCCGCTGGCCGAACTCCTCGGGGACCTTGGCGAAGAAGCGCGGGTCCTTGGCCAACTGGGCGTGAAAGGCCTCGCGCGTGCCGGTGAACCCCAGTTCGGCGCGGATGGCCGCCATCTCCCGCTCAATGCGCGCCACCTCGGCGAGGCCGATGCGATGCACCTCGGCCGGCGTGACCGGGAGCGTGGTGTGCCACTGCACCAGCCAGTCGTAGTACGCCTGTCCACCGGGGTACGTGGCCACCCCCACCGCGTCGGGGGCCGCCAACGCGTAGGGCCCCTCCAGCAGCGCCACCAGGCGGGCGGCCGCCGGGGCGATGGCCTGCGTCACTTCGCGCGCCGCGGCCTCGGCGAAGGCGGCCCGCGTGTCGGCGTCCAGCTGCTCCAGGCGCTGTGGCGGCACCGCGAAGGGGTTGGCCGATCCCGCGGCGGCGTAGGCGCGTGCCAGCGCCACGCTGGCCGGGAGCGCGTGGCGCGACAGGCGGATGCCGCGCGCCGCGCGCTGCTCCACCCCGGCGCGGATGGAGTCGATGAGCGGCCCCACCTCACGCAGGAGCCGCAGGTACGACGCCGTGTCCGCCGGCCCCGCCAACGGACGCGCGGCCAGCGCGCGCGCGTGGCCGCCGATGGGGGAGGCGTAGGGGGTGATGGCCGAGAAGTCCACCCACCAGAAGGGGGCCCGGCGCGCCTGCAGCGCCGCCTCCCACATCACCAGCCGCCGCGTCACCCGTTCCTGGTCGTCCAGCGCCCGTTCGTCGAGGGCGCGGGCCACCGCCAGCACCCGCTCCCACCGCGCGGCATCGTCCGCCCACGCCCCGCGCGTCACTTCGGGGAGCCGCTCGGGGAAGGGGGACGGCGCCACGTCGCGCGCAGTGGCGGTGGTGCGCATGCCGAACATCACGGTGTCGACCAGCGCGGTGAGGGCGCGGGAGGCCGACGTGGCGGACGCCGCCGCGGGGGGCTGCGCCGACAGGAGGAGCGGCGTGGCGCAGGCGGCGAGGGCCAGGGAACCGTGACGAAGGAGCGGCATGCGAACGGCGAGCTGGTGGGTGAAGGCCGAGTTCCTTCCCAACGTTACCGCTCGCCTACCGCAGCCGCGAGTTGGTCTTGCGCGGCGCCTGCTGGCAGGTGGGCCACGCGAACGCGCCCCCCTGCCCGCCGGGGCCGCCGCGCGGCGAGATCTGCTCCGCGGTGGCGCGCTCGCGCGTGATGGTCTCGGGATCCTCCGCCGCGAGATAGGCGAGCATCGCCACCAGCGTGGCGTTGAAGCGCACGTCGTCCAGCACGACCTTGTCGAAGGTGTCGCGGTTGGTGTGCCAGGTGTAGCTGCCATAGTCCCAGCTCACCCCGCCCATGCCGAAGGCCGGGGCGCCGTGGCAGGCGAAGCTGGCGTCGTCGCTGCCGCCGCCGCTGGGGGCCCCCGGAATGCGCGGGGTGATCTGCGCCCGCACCTCGGCGGGGAGCCTGGCCAGCCACTGCTGCAGGTGGACGCCGGCGTTGGGGAGGCCGCCGGCGCCCACGCTGGTGACGCGCCCGGTGCCGCCGTCCTGGTTGAACAGCGCCTGCAGCCCCTTCACCACCTCGGGGTGGTCCTCGGTGAAGGCGCGCGACCCCACGAGGCCGTGCTCCTCCGCGGTCCAGTGCCCCAGCAGGATCGTGCGCTTGGGCTTGGGGTAAGCCGTGGCCAGCAGGCGCATCGCCTCCAGCATCATCATGGAGCCCGTGCCGTTGTCGGTGGCCCCCGACCCGCCGTCAAAGGAGTCGAAGTGCGCCGAGAGCACCACGTACTCGTCGGGTTTCTCCGTGCCCTTGAGCATGCCGATGGTGTTGTGGATGGGCTGCTCCCCCAGCAGCTCGGCGTCCAGGTTGAGGCGCACCGTGGGCCCCTGGTTGTGCTCGGTGAGGCGGAACACCAGCCCGTAGTCCTCGCACGACAGCGCGACGGCGGGGGCCTTCACGTTGTAGCTCTCGAAGACGTCGATGGTGCCCCACGCGTTCTTGGGGCGCGAGGTGATGACGCCGGCGGCGCCGCCTTGCTCGAGGCGCACCCCCAGGCTGCCGGAGCCCAGCGCGTTGGAGTAGCCGGTGCCGCGCACGTTCTGGCCGCCCCACTCGCGCGCCACCGCGGCGCGCAGCGAGTCCATGCGCGCGCGCGAGGCCGGGGCGGCGTGCTGCTGCCAGTTGTCGGTGGGGCGGCAGGTGGGGAGCGGCGCGGAGACCAGCACGAACTTCCCCTTGGCCTGCGGGAGCCACCGCACGAACTCGGTACTGTCGGCGAAGCGCGGCAGGATGATGGTGGGGGCCACCAGGTCCTTCTTGCGGGTGCCGGGGCTCCACGCCAGCATCGTCCCCTCGAGGGTGCGCACGCGCGGGGTGAGGAGGTCGATGTGCGAGTGGCCGCGGCGCCAGCCGCGCCAGGTGCCGATGGGCTCGCGGCGGCCGGCCACCCCCCACTGCTCGTACAGCCCCAGCACCCAGCGGCTGGCCGCGTCCTGCAGCGGCGTGCCCGTCAGGCGCGGGCCGATGGCGTCAAAGAATACCTGCGCGTTGGCGGCCAGCTGCGAGCTGTCGGTGCCCAGGCGGTAGATGCGCTCCAGCACCGGGTCGGCGGGCTGGGCGGCGGCGGGGGCGGCGACGGCCTGGAGGGCCAGCAGGGCGGCGGCCGCGAGGGCGCGGAGGGGCGTGGTCATGGCGCGAGGTGGATGAGGTGGATACCCGGAAATCAAAGCGCCGGGGCGCCGTGGGGCCATGCCTGACGGGGGGCCGGCGGCTACCTTCTCCGCCATGACCGCTTTTTCCGACACCGAACTCAACGCCATCGGCGTGCTCAAGCGCCGCACCATCGAGGCGCGCATCCTGGCCCCCGTGCTGGAGGCGCTGGGGCGCGAGTTCGGGCGCCCGGCGGTGCTGCGCATCGCCGCCGACGTGATCCGCGAGGTGGCGCGCGCGCAGGGGGCGGCGATGGCGGAGGGGTGCGGCAGCGACTCGCTGGGCGCCTTTGCCACCACGCTGGACCGGTGGACCGCCGACGACGCGCTGCAGCTGACCGTGCGCCGGGAGGACGCGGAGGGGTTCGACTTCGACGTGACGCGCTGCCGCTACGCCGAGATGTACCGCGCGCTGGGGATCCCCGAGCTGGGGGCGATCCTGTCGTGCAACCGCGACGCGGCGCTGATTGAGGGGTTCAACCCCGCGGTGCAGCTGGAGCGGACGCAGACGCTGATGGGGGGCGCCACGCACTGCGACTTCCGGTACCGGCTCACCCGGCGCGCGGCGCCCCCGGAGGGGTGAGGGGGCCCCTCACTTCCGCGGCGACTTGCCGGGGAGGATGGCCACGACGTTCACGATGTCCACGTCGCGGGTGATGCGCCCCTGCCGCAGCACATGGTGCACGTCGTACGACACCTGCAACCAGCGGGTGGCGGCGAGCGGGGGTGGCGGCGCCCGGGACGCTCTCCGGACGCACAGCGGGGACGCCGAAGATGATACCGCCGCCGCCCGGTGCTCCGTCATCCCCCGCCCGCGCCCTTCGGCTCAACCTCCGCGAACAGCACCACCTGGTTCTTTCCGAAGTGCTTCGCGCACGCGGGGCAGGTGGCGTAGTAGGAGAGGCGCCGCTTCGTGCGCAGCCCGCGCCCCTCGACGAAGGTGTCCATGGCCCGCATCCACTGGCCGATGTCGCGGTAGGGACCCTCGAACACCTTGGTCAGGTAGCGTCCGCTCAGCGTGACCGTCTCGGTGCCAGGCACCGGATGGTCGACGGCGAGGTAGAGGTCGGACCGCCACGGGGAAACCTCATCACTCAGCCAGAGGGGGACCTCGGGGTAGGCCTCGGCCGCCTCGATGGCGGCCTGGTCACGCTCCATCACGCTGCCCATGTTGATCGGCACATGCATGACGGCGCGCACGTGATCCTTGAGGAAGGGCTTGTCCTTCCACTCGAACTCCCGCTCCTCCCATGCTGCCTTGTCAAGGCGGGCGCAGCACCCCGTCTCGGCGTTGTCGTATCGAGTTTCCGCGAGCTTCATGGCGCGCTCCTCCAGGCGCAGGGGTGTCGTGGCCAGCCGGGCGCCGCGGGTACCGCAACGCCGCGCACCCCAGCATGGCGACAGCCGCCCATGGCGGCCATGGGCCGTTCACTGACGGGGTGTAGGGGTTTCCTGCGGGGGGGCATGCCGCGCGGCGGCGACCTCAAGCCCCGGGGGCGGGTCTACCGTACATTCTCCGGCATGCCTTCCGCCATGCCCTTCGGCAGCTTCTCCCTGCCGGTGTTTGCCGCGCTGCTCCTGGCCCTCCCCCTCCCCGCCGCGCGCGCGCAGAGCGCGCCCCCCTCGGCGCGGCAGGTCATCGAACGCCTGCAGCAGGGGCTGGGGGGGACGTGGGAAGGCGCCGGCGTGGACGCCTTCAAGGACGGCGACCCGGAGACCCCCGTGCGCGGCATCGCGGTGAGCGTGATGGCCACCATGGACGTGCTGCAGCGCGCCGTGGCGGCGAAGGCCAACCTCATCATCACGCACGAGCCCACCTTCTACGGGCACCTGGACCGGCTGGAGGCGCTGGAAGGCGCGCGCGACGCGGTGACGGCGGCCAAGCGCGCCTACATCCGCGAGCACGGATTGGTGGTGTATCGCCTGCACGACCATGTCCACGCGCCGGCGCGCCCCCGCGACCCGTTCATCGAGGGGGTGCTGGCGCTCACGGGGTGGGCGCCCAACCCCGACCCGATGGCGCAGATGGTGGTGCGCGTGCCCCCCACCACGCTGGAGGCGCTGGCGCGGCAGGTGGCGCGCGCCACGGGGGCCGCCACGCCGCGCGTGGTGGGGAACCGGCGGCAGCCGGTACGCACGGTGGCCATCCTGCCGGGGGCGGCGGGGTTCGACAAGCACCGCGCGGCGCTGGCGCGCGACGAGGTGGACGCGCTCATCGTGGGGGAGCCGCGCGAGTGGGAGACGGTGCTGTACGCGGACGACGCCGTGGCGCAGGGGCGCGCCAAGGGGCTGGTGGTGCTGGGGCACATCCCCTCCGAGGCTGCGGGGTCGGAGGCGGTGATGCGGTGGCTGCGTGAGGCGGCCCCGGGGGTGCCGGTGGTGCGGGTGGAAGCGCGCGACCCGTTCTGGAGGCCGTAGGGGGCGGGCGGGACACGCCCACTTCAGTTGCCTTCTGTGCCGTCAGGCCAGCGACTGCTCTCCCCACGGATCCGCCCACTCTTCCGTGGTCGGCTCATCCGGATCCCCGACAAACCGGAGCCGCCCTACGGCACGCGCGCGCAGCTCAGCGAGCACCTCGTCGGTCGGACGTTTCGCCGAGGGAATTCGCACCACCTGCAGGACCGGTCGGCCGTGGTCCGTGACCACCAGCGGCTCCCCGGTTTCTTCCACTTGGCGGAAGAATGCGAACATGCGGGCCTTGAGCAGGCTTTTGGACACCGTGGGCATGTCATGAATAGTGATCAGTTCTCCGGTCTCCCTCAACCTGATGCTGTCCCCGTGTGGCGATTCCTCCTCGGCGGCAGGGCACTGTCCGCTGCATGTTCGGACATTCCCGAACGGTCTCTATTCCCGGCACGCCCGCCATCCATGTCTGACCGTCCCATCCTCGCCGCTGCCCTCCCCCTGCTGGCCGCGCTGGCCGCCTGCGCGGGCTCAGCTACGCCCCCCGCCGAGCTCATCCTGCACAACGCCCGCGCCTACACGCTGGCGTGGGACGATCCTGCCACGGACGGAACGCCGGCCCCCAACGCGCCGCACGACAGCGCGGGCTGGCGCCACGACGCCACGGCGGTGGCGGTGCGCGACGGGCGTCTGGTGTACGTGGGGAGCGACTCGGGGGCGCTGGCGCTGCGCGGCGACGGCACGCGGGTGATCGACCTGCAGGGGGCCACGCTGCTGCCGGGGTTCGTGGACGCGCACACGCATGTGGCCGAGCTGGGGCAGTCGCTGGAGCGGGTCAACCTGACCGGCGTGGCCACCGAGGCCGAGGCGGTGGCGCTGATCGAGGCGCGGGCGCGCACGACCCCCAAGGGGGAGTGGATCCTGGGGTACGGGTGGGACGAGGGGGCGTGGGCCAACCGCTACCCCGACCAGCGGCTGCTGACCGCACGCGTCCCCGACCACCCCGTGGTGCTGCGCGGGTTGCACGGCTTTGCGGCGTGGGCCAACGCGCTGGCGCTGGCCAAGGCCGGCATCACGCGCGACAGCAAGGATCCGGTGGGCGGGGAGATCCGCCGCGACGCGCGCGGGGAGCCCACGGGGCTGGTGCTCAACCGCGCGGTGCCGCTGCTGGACGACGCCGTCCCCGCGCCGTCGCCGGCGCAGCGCGACACGCAGGTGGTGCGGGCGCTGCGGGTGATGGCCGAGGCGGGGTACACGGGGGTGCATGAGGCGGGGGTGCCGGGGGATGTGCTGGCGTCGTTCCAGCGGCTGGACTCGGCGGGGGTGCTGCCGCTGCGCGTGTACGCCATGCTCAGCGGGCGCGACTCGGCGCTGGTGACGCAGTGGAGCGCGCGCGGCCCGATGACGTCGTCGCCCGGGGGGATGCTGGTGGCGCGCGCGGTGAAGGCGTACTACGACGGCGCGCTGGGGTCGCGCGGGGCGCAGTTGCTGGCGGATTACAGCGACCACCCCGGGCACCGCGGGGTGAGCGGGAGCGGCTACGGCTTCAACCGCGGCGTGGTGGCCGCCGCCATGGCGGCGGGGTTCCAGGTGGGGATCCACGCCATTGGCGACGCGGGGAACCGCGCCACGCTGGACTTCATCGACTCGGTGACGGCGGCGGCGCCCAAGGCGCGCGGGCAGCGGCACCGGGTGGAGCACGCGCAGGTGGTGTCGCCCGCGGATCTCGCGCGCTTTGCGGCGTCGGGGATCATCGCGTCGGTGCAGCCTCCGCACGCGGTGGAGGACAAGGGGTGGGCCCAGGCGCGCGTGGGCCCCGAGCGCATCGCGGGCGCGTACGCGTGGCGCACGCTGCGGCGCGCGGGGGCGCGGCTGGTGTTCTCGTCGGACCTGCCGGGGTCGGGGTGGTCGATCGCCTATGGGCTGCACTCGGCGATCACCCGGCAGGACACGCTGGGGGCGCCCCCCGGCGGGTGGCGCCCGGAGGAGCGGATGACGCCGGAGGAGGCGGTGCGCGGCTACACCGCGTGGGCGGCGACCGCGGGGTTTGACGAGGACAGCGCGGGGGTGCTGGCGGTGGGGCGCCGGGCGGACCTCACGGTGCTGAGCACCGATCCGTTCCGGCTGGGGGCGCCGGGGGAGTTGCTGCGGATGCAGGTGAGGCTGACGGTGTCGCGGGGGCAGGTGACGTGGGCGGGGGGGCGGTAGGGGGCGAGGCTCGCGGACCGCGCCGATCGGCGGCCAGCTGGAAGGCTGCCCCGCCCTTCATCGCCGCGCCTCTCACCCAGCCGCCTTCCCCCGCCGCCACCGCAGCCCCCCCGCGGCCATGGCCAGCAGCCCCAGCACGATCGGCGTCACCGCCGGCTCACCGCGCCGCAGGTGCGTGGCCGCCGCGCCCCCCATCAGCGCGCCCAGCCCCAGGCCGGCCGCCGGGGTGAGGATGGGGAGGATGCCCGTGGCCGCCGGCACCACCAGCCCCACGGCGCCGGCCACTTCGGCCGCCCCGATGGCCTTGATGGCGCCGTCGCTGAATTCGGTGCTCCACCCCATCTGCGGATTGGCGCGCAGCGCCGACGGGGCCGTGACCAGCTTCATGCTGCCAGCGCCGGCAAAGGCCACGGCGGCGAGGATCTGCAATGCCCAGACGAGCTTGTTCATGAACGACTCCGGGATGGGGAGGAAAGGCCGGATCAGCGACGCCAAACGTAGCCGCAGAACCTTGCCCTCGCACCGCCACCGCACATCTCGCGCGCGCCCCCGCGAACCGAGCAGTCCTGCCCGGCGTTCTCCCCCTGCCATGCCCCCTCGTCTCCATCTCTGTCTCCGTCTCCTCGCCCTCCTCCCCCTGGCCCTCCTGGCCGGCTGCGTCGCCATCCAGCTGGGCGCTGCGAACCTCATCGAGACCGCCGAGGTCCCCAGCACTGAGGTGGCCTATGGCCCGGGCCCGCGCCAGCGCATGGACGTGTACCGGGCGCTGGACAGCACTGGCGCGCCGCTGACGGCGCCGGCGCCGGTGGTGATCTTCGTGCACGGCGGCAGCTGGCACACCGGCAGCAAGGGCGACTACGCCTGGGTGGGGAAGGCGCTGGCGCAGCTGGGGTTCACGGCGGTGCTCCCCAACTACGGGCTGATGCCGGACACCCGCTTCCCGGCGTTCGTGGACGACGTGGCGCAGGCGGTGGCCCACGCCACGGCGCATGCCGCCGAGTGGGGCGGGGACACGGCGCGGGTGGTGCTGATGGGGCACAGCGCGGGGGCGCACATTGCGGCGCTGGTGGCGTACGACGCGCGCTACCTGGCGAAGCAGGGCACTACCCCCGCCATCCTGCGCGGCTTCGTGGGGCTGTCGGGTCCCTATGACTTCATCTTTGACACCGACCTGCTCAAGCGCACCTTTGCCGGCCCGCCGCAGCGGGAGCACGACGCGCTGCCGGTGCACTTCGTGACGCCGCAGTCGCTGCGCACGCTGCTGGTGATGGGGAACGACGACCGCACGGTGAACCCGCGCAACACGCGGTCGCTGGCGGCGGCGCTGCGCGCGGCGCGGGTGCCGGTGGAGGAGCTCTGGGTGCCCGGCGCGCACGGCGTGAGCGTGGGGGCGTTCGCGCGGATTTCCCGGGGCGAGAGCGACATCGTGCGGCGGATCACGGCGTTCGTGCGGGGGGCGCCGCTGGCGGCGGCGCCCTCCCAGTCCCCCTGACGCTTCCCCTACGGCATCCGCGCCGCGCGCTGCCGACCGCCGCCCTGCACCAGCGTCACCGCCGCGGCGCTCCCCCCATCGGCCGGTAGCTCGAACTCCAGCTGCGCGTCCACGGCCTTCAGGAAGAACCGCCCTGCGGCCCTGGGATAGATGCGCAGCGGCGCCTGCCCGGTGAGCCGCGCCACCAGCCCGCTCCCCTCGCGCATCACCTCCAGCACCGCGGCCGGCGTGAGGGCGTAGCGCCCCACGTGCCGCTGCATGGTGGCGCTGTCCAACGTGACCGCCGCGGGCCACGGCGCGGGCGCGCGCAGCGGGCGCCCCAGCAGCACGTGCACGCCGATGTCGTCCACCGGCGTGGAGGTGTTGGTGAACACCACCACACCCGTGCCCGTGGCGGGGTTGAAGCCGGCAAAGGTGCGGTAGCCCCCCGTGCCGCCGTTGTGCCACACGGCGGTGTCGGCACCGGCCGCGAGGCGGTGCCATCCCAGGCCGATGCCCATGACCGGGCTGCCGGCGGCGGCGCGGCGGCGGTGCGACAGCGCCAGCGCCCGCCCCAGCGGCCCCGTGGTGCTATCGCGCGACGCCGCCACGTTGGCGGCCAGGAAGGTGAGCAGGTCCCCCACCGGCGCGCGCAGCGCCCCGGCCCCCGCCAGCGCGTCCAGGTCCCAATTGGCCGCCGGGTTCCCCTCGGCGTCGTGCCCGGGGGCCAGCCGCGCCCGCAGCGCGGGGGACAGCCGCACCACCGTCTCGCGCAGCCCCAGCGGGCGCAGCACGCGCGTGGTCAGCAGCTGCTCGTAGGAGGTGCCGGCCTTCGTGCTCAGCGCAAACCCCAGCAGCCCCACCCCCAGGTTGGAGTACTCGTACCGCTCCCCGGCCGCGCGCGCGGGCTGCACGGTGCGCAGGAACTCCAGCAGCCGGGCGCCGTCGTAGTCGGCGTAGGGGTTGGCCGGATCGCGCGGTGCGAAGTTGGTGGGCATGGGGGGCAGCCCGCTCACCTGCGTGCTCAGGTCCCCCAGCGTGATCTCGCGCCCGTCGCGCGCGGGGACCACGCTGCCGGCGGGGAGCAGTTCGCGCACCGGCTGCTCCAGTCGCAGCTCCCCGGCCACGACCTGCTGCGCCAGCAGCACGCCGGTGAACACCTTGGTGATGGAGCCGATCTCGAACACCGCGTCGGGGCGCAGCGGCGCGCCTCCCGCGCCGGTGCCGGCGGTGAACACGCGCCGCGACCCGTCGGGGCGCAGGATGCCGATCACCACCCCCGCGTAGCGTCCGCTGGCCACGCGCGCGTTGGCGAGGGCCTGCAGCGCGGAGTCGGTGGGGAGGGCGATGGCCGCAGCCGGGGTAGCGGGCGCCGCGGTGGGCGTCGTGGCCGGCTGCGCGAGGGGCGCGGCGCCGGGGAGAGCGCACAGCAGCAGGGACGGACGGGCGAGGCGACGCAACAGGGGCATGACCGGGGGGGAGAGGGGAGACCCCAACCCTACGCCGCCAGGCGGGGTGCCGCCAGCCTGCGTGCTCGCGCCGCGCGCCCGGGGCCCGCAAGTTCCCTGCATCGCTTCCCGCGCCATCGCCCCAGCCCCGCCCCCCATGCGCTCCCTCGCGCTGCTCGCCGCCGCGGCGTTGTGCCTCGGCATGACCCCCCCGGCCTCCCGCCCCGTGCGCCTCACGCTGCGCGAGGGGACCAACCTCGCCGCCGCCCTCTCCCCCGACGGGCGCACCCTCGCGATGGACCTGCTGGGGAGCCTGTGGACGCTCCCTGCGGCCGGCGGCACGGCGCGGCGGATCACCGACGAGCTGATGGACGCGCGCCAGCCCTCGTGGTCCCCAGACGGCAGCAGGCTGGTGTTCCAGGCGTACCGCGGGGACACGTGGACGCTCTGGATGGTGAACGCCGACGGCAGCGGGCTCGCGCCGCTCACCGCCGGGCGCTTCGATGACCGCGAACCGCACTGGTCCCCCGACGGCACGCGCATCGCCTTCGCCTCGGACCGGAGCGGCAACTACGACGTGTGGGTGCTCACGCTGGCGGACCGTTCGGTGCGCCGCCTCACCGACAACCCGTGGAACGAGTTCGGCCCCACCTGGAGCCCCGACGGGAAGGAGATTGCCTACGTCTCCGACCGCGCGAGCGGCGGCGGCATCTATGCCATCCCCGCCGACGGTGGCGCGGCGGCCGCCGAGCGTGCGGTGCGGCTGCAGGCGGGGGCGCTGGCGGCGCCCGCGTGGAGCCCCGACGGGCGCCAGGTGGCGTTCAGCGCCATCACGCCCCCCACCAGCGCGCTGTGGGCCGGGGGCGCCAACGTGGCTGGCACGTCGGACGACGTGTTCCCCTTCCGCCCGCAGTGGCTGGCCAACGGGGACCTGCTGTACACCGCCGACGGCAGGATCCGCCGCCGCCCCGCGGCGGGTGGCCCGGCCACGACGATCGAGTTTGCCGCCGAGGTGGCGTTCGAGCGGCCGGCGTTCGTCCCCAAGCGGCGGGTGTTCAATCCCTCCGGCGTGCAGCGGGTGCTGGGGCTGATGCAGCCGGCGCTGGCCCCCGACGCGCGGCAGGTGGCGTTCGTCGCGCTGGGGGACCTGTGGGTGATGCCGGTGGACGGGCCGGCGCGGCGCGTCACCAACGACGCGTTCATGGAGCTGACCCCCGCCTGGTCTCCCGACGGCCGGTGGCTGGCGTACGGCAGCGACCGCGACGGGGTGATGCGGCTGTACCTGCGCAACGTGGCCACCGGCGCCGAGCGCCCCGCCACGGGGCGGGGGGCGTCGGCCACCAACCCCGCCTGGTCCCCCGAGGGGACGCGACTGGCCTTCCTGGCCGCGGGCGGCCGCATCGAGGTGGCCGATGTGACGCGGATCGTGGGGGCCGACGTGCCGCGCGACACCGCGCTCCCCCCCATCGTGGCGTCGAAGACCGGCGGGTACGAGCCGGGGGCGCCGTCGTGGTCCCCCGACGGGCGGCATGTGGTGGTGGGGGCGCTGCGCCCCAACTCCTCGCGCTTCCGCGAAGGGACCAACCAGGTGCTGCGGCTGGCGGTCACGCCGGAGGGGGACCAGGGCGAGCGGTGGTACGACCCGGTGCCGGGGACGTCGGTGGGGATGCGCGGCGATCAGGGGCCGGCGTGGTCGCCTGATGGGACGCAGATGGCGGCGATCATTGACGGGCGGCTGGCGGTGTTTCCGGTGGGGCGCGACGGGGCGCCCGCGGGCCCGGTGCGCTTCGTGTCCACGGAGTTGGCGTCGTCGCCCAGCTGGTCGCGCGACGGGCGCCAGCTGCTGTACCAGGCCGTCCACGGCTTCCGCCTGGTGGACGCATTCGACGGGAGCGTGCGCGTCGTGGATCCCGCGCTCAGCTGGCAGGCGGCATCGCCCACCGAGGTGCAGGTGGTGCACGCGGGGCGGCTGTGGGACGGCGTGTCGGGGACCGTGCGCGAGCACATGGACATCGTGGTCGCGGGGAACCGCATCCGCTCGGTGGAGCCGCACCGCGACGCGCTGCACGCCGGCGCGGTGATCGACGCCTCCGCCGAGACGGTGGTGCCGGGGCTCATCGAGCTGCACACGCACCAGGTGCGCGAGTACGGCGAGGCGCTGGGGCGCCTCTGGCTGGCGTGGGGGGTCACCACGGTGCGCAACCCCTCCGCCAACGCCTTCGAGTCGGCGGAGGAGCGCGAGGCGGTGGAGAGCGGGCGTCGCGTGGGGCCGCGCCTCTTCAGCGCCGGCGAGGCCATCGACGGCACGCGCATCTACTACGCGGGGGGGCGCTCGCTGGACGGGGGCGCGCAGCTGACGGCGCAGCTGGACAAGGCCGCCGCCCTGGGGATGGACTTCGTGAAGACGTACGTGCGCCTCCCCGACGTGCTGCAGCGGCGCGTGGTGGAGGAGGCGCACGCGCGCGGGATGCCGGTGACCTCGCACGAGCTGTATCCCGCCGTGTCGTACGGCGCCGACGGCGTGGAGCACTTCCGCGGCACCAGCCGGCGCGGCTATTCCACCAAGCAGAGCCAGCTCAACCGGATGTACGACGACGTGATCCAGCTGTTGGCGGCCAGCGGGATGACGATCACCCCCACCACCGGCATTCAGGGGGGCTTCCAGCTGCAGACGCTGCGCGACTCCAGCTGGCTGGCCGACCCGCGGCTGGCGCTGTACCCGGTGGGGACGTTCACGGCGCTCCGGGCCCTGGCGCGGCAGGGGGCTACCCCTGCGGAGCTGGCGCAACGCGCGGCGCTGGTGACACCCATCGAGCAGGCGGTGGGGCGCATCGCGCGCGCCGGCGGGCGCATCGTGGCGGGGACCGACTCGCCGATCACCCCGTACGGCCTCTCGCTGCACATGGAGCTGGAGCAGTACGTGGCCGGGGGGCTGACCCCGCTGGAGGCGCTGCGCACGGCGACCACGGGCAATGCCGCGGCGCTGGGGGCCGCGGGAGAGCTGGGGGCCATCGCCCCCGGAAGGCTGGCCGACCTGGTGATGGTGGAGGGCAACCCGCTGGCGGACATCCGCGCGCTGCGCCGCGTGACGCGCGTGATGAAGGACGGCACGGTGCACACGCAGGCGTCGCTGCTGCGGGGGCCCGGGGCCAACCGGTAAGGCCCCCCCGCGGCCGGGCCCGCCGTGCCCTACGCCGCGTGCGCCTGGTAGGCCGCCTGCAGCCGCTCCACCGCCTCGGCGGCCAGCGCGGCGGTGTCCTGCGCCGCCTCGGGGCGGATGTCGGGGGCGCACCAGCGCCAGCCGTCGGTGCCCACCACCCCTGCGTGGAACACCCCTTCCCACAGCTGCACGGCGGAGCTGGGGATGTGCCCCTGCGGGGCGCTGTCGCGCCGCGGCTCCCGGCGCGGCCCCACCTGGCCGTGCCACACGATCACCAGCAGCTCCCCCAAGGACACATCCTGCTGCGCCGCCGGCAGCCAGGCAAAACTGAGCGCCACCGGCCCCACCTGCACCACGCACCGCCCGGGCGCCCGGCGCGCCGCCGGCTTGTCCGGGAGCGTCTCCGCCAGCTGGTCACGATGCCACAGCTGGACCGCCTTCACGATGGCGTCCCCCAGCGCTTCCAGCTCGCGGGCGCACGCCGGCGCGGCGCGCGCCGTCTTGAGGAACTCCGTCGGGGCGTTCCACCCCTTATTCACCGCCGTTGTCTCGTCCACGCGACTCCTTGCAGGCCCACCGTCGTACCGGACCGGCCGCGATGACCGGTCCCTGCGCCGTCACTCCCCGGCGGAACTCCCGTCCGACCCGCCGTCGCCTCCCTCGGCGTCGTCGCCTCCGCCCTCGCCCAGCAGCGCCTCCTCCTCGGTGATCCCCAGCGCCTTCAGCTCCTCGCGCCGGCGCGCCTTGGCTTCCTTCTTGGCCTGGCGCTCCTGCTCCCGGCGACGCTTCTCGAATCCGTAATTGGGGGTTCGCGCCACTCCACGCTCCAGTTTGGGGGGGACTCCGCACTGGAATGGGGGCATCACCAGTGTCCCTGCAAGCTAGCAGCGTGGCCGCCAAAAATGGGGGGCGACGGCGCAGCGGTTTCGGGGTGGCAGGCTGGGCGCTGCGGCTGGGGTCCGTCTCCTGCTTCCGACGCCGACGCCCGCACCCGAGGCGACTCCCCAATCGCACCTCGCCGCAACGGGACCTCCGCCTAGCACGCCCCCCCGCCGCGGCAGGCCGGCCCGAGGTCGTTCCAGTTCAGGAGGCTGTTGAACACCATCCCGAACTCGCCGTGGTTCTGCCAGCGGTAGATGGGATTGTTGGCGAACAGCAGGACGCGCCCGCGTCCGTTGACCGCGTGCGGGACATCCACCGCGAAGGGGCGCGCCTTGAGGGAATCGGCGCCGGTCATGAGCCCGGAGAGCACGGCCTTGTCGCCACCGACGTAGCGGGCCAGCACGTTCTCCTGGTCGGCGATCCCGACCTTGAAGGGGGTGCCACCGACGTACTTGACCGGGATCACCGTGCGCCCGAAGCCGTAGAACACCGGATGCTCCGGGCGCACGATCTCCGCCTCCACCAGCGGCCGCTGCGCGGTGAGCCCCGGCACCGGCGTCTTGTCCACGGTGCGCGCCCACCCGAACTCGATGGGAAGCCGCGCGCTCTCGCCGATGGCAATCAGCGTCCCGCCCTGCTCGAGGAACGCCGCAACGGCGTCGACCCCCTTCTGGCCGAAGCCGCCGGTCATGTCGTCGGTCTCCCCGTACATCCCCAGGAACGGGAAGCGCGCGTCCTTGCGGTAGGGCACCGGCCGCGCGGCCGGCGCCTGCATCACCGTGGCGCGCGCCAGGTTCTGCTCGGCCACCAGGATGACGTCGTAGTCGCGCCGCAGGTTCCCCTGTGCCACCCGCTCCTTGTAGATCAGGTCGAAGGGAATGCGGAACTCGTCGAAGGTGAGGCGATACCACCCGAGGTTCTGCGTCCCCGACCACTGGGAGTAGATGGCCACCCGCGGCACGTCGGCGTCATGCGTGGCCACGGCGGGCATGGCCGGCAGGAAGGCGGCCGTGAGCCCCAGCGAATCAACGAGCCGACGCACCGCCGGCGCGTGCCGCGCCTCCACCAGGAAGGAGCCGGCCGGATAGGTGGTGTCGCCCGCCGCGAATGACGCCTCCGCCACCCGCATGGGGACGGTCCGCAGCAGGTAGCGGAAGGTGACCATGTGGTTGCTCCCCAGATGCGCCACGGCGATGGCCTTCCCCCCCGTGCCGGCCACCGTGCCCCTGGGCACCACGCGGTCCACCGGCGTGACGGGCACCCGCAGGATGCTGGAGTCGGCCACCTCGACGACCTCGACGCCCATGGCAAAGCCCATGCTCCAGCCGCTGTCGTCGTAGGTGTTGAGGCGCGCGTCGGGGTACTGCTGCCGCTCGAGCAGGTTCTTGGCCAGCCGCCCGTACGGCTGGTCGCGCTTGATGACGTACGAGCCGGCCGGATAGGTGACCGTCCCCACCCGCACCGGCTGGGTGGCCTGCCCGATCTCGATGCGCTGCACGCGGAGCAGGTTCACGAACTCGGCCACGCGCGTCATGTCCCGCTGACGCGGGATCACGAAGCCGTGCGGCGCCCGGGTCCGTCCGTCCTCGATGCTGTTGCGCGTCTTGATGTAGAAGTTCTCCAGCACCGTCTGCGGGAACATGCTGGCCAGCTGGAGCGCGCTCAGCACGCCGGTCTGCATGTAGTTCGCGTTGGACCGGCGGGTGAAGGTGGCCAGATCGTTGAAGCCGATCGGGTTGCCGCGGTACCATTCGCGCTCCTGCGCGCCCCCGCGCCCCGTGGGGACCGCGCCCCCGCGCCCGCCGAAGCCGCCCCCCTGCGCCGCGGGGCCCACCGCCACCCCCTTGCGGGCATTGGCGATGGCCGCGCTGTCCAGGTCACGCCCCGACTGCGTCTCGTACATCTTCATCAGCCCGTTGTGGTTGTAGGCCACGGAGCCGAGGTAGCCGGGGGACCAGCCGTCCATGAAGGCGTGCGTGTACACGCCGGGCATCCCCCACTTGGTGAGCTGCGCCATCTCCCAGTTGCCGAACCACGGCAGCTCGGCGAAGAGGATAGGGTCGAGGTTCGGGTTCTGCGGCGGGCCGCCGGTGTACGTGTACAGCAGCGGCTGCGCCTCGTGCAGGTCGTGCATGATCGGCGGGAACGCCGTGAAGTACCAGTCGATGATCGCGCGCATCTGCACCAGCTTGATGTTGATGTCGCGGTTGTTGTCGTGGTACACGTACTTCCCCCAGTAGGGGACGCTGCCGCCGGAGGCGGGGCGCGCCTCAGGGGCCGCCGCTGCGGGGCGACGGGTGGTGTCATTGGGCGCCGCCGCGGAGGGCGCCTGCGCCGTCACGGTGGGCTGGGCCAGGAGCAGGCCGCGCTTGAACCAGTCCACGTTGCGGTCGCGGCCGTCGGCGTCGGCAGCGGGGGTGATGGAGACG
>JBEIJM010000052.1:0-17687 GCA_040380205.1 Gemmatimonadaceae bacterium | reverse complement strand
GGGGCCGCCTTCTTGGCCGGGGCCGCCTTCTTGGCCGGGGCCGCCTTCTTGGCCGGGGCCGCCTTCTTGGCCGGGGCCGCCTTCTTGGCCGGGGCGGCCTTCTTGGCCGGGGCGGCCTGCTTGGCCGGGGCGGCCTGCTTGGCCGGGGCGGCCTGCTTGGCCGGGGCCGCCTGCTTGGCCGGGGCCGCCTGCTTGGCCGGGGCGGGCTTTACCGGCGCTTCCGCGGCGGCGGGGGCCGGCGCGGGTGCGGGCTTGGCCGGCGCCGCCTTCTTCGCGGGCGCTGGCTTCTTCGCGGGCGCTGGCTTCTTGGCCGGGGGCGCCTTGGCCACCGGAGCGGCCGCGGGGGCCGGCTCGGGGGCAGGCGTCGGCTCCGGGGCGGGCGCAGGCGCCGCCACCGGGCGCGCGGGCGCCTTGGGCTTGGGGGCCGGGCGCGGGGCGCCCGGGTTCTTGGGGGGACGCCCAGGGCCGCGCCGCACGGGGGCGCTGCCGAACAGGTCGTCCTCGTCCTCCTCGTCGTCGATCAGGTCGTCGTCGAAGCCGTCCTCGTCCTCCTCCTCATCCTCGTCCTCCTCGTCCGTGCTGTCCCAGAGCGACTCCCCGTGCGACGAGCGGATGCCGTAGCCATCCTCATCCTCGTCCTCGTCGTCCTCGTAGGACGAGCCGTACCCCAGGTCATCCATGTCGTCGTCCATCAGGTGGAGCCGACCCGGGCGCTCCGCCTGCAGTTCCGTCCGCAGCTCGTCCGGGGTCTCTTCGCCACGCGGCATGACCGTCTCCTGGTCCGTCGGAAGGGGGATCGCACGCGGAATGGCCCCGGCCCGTCGCCGAGGGCGCGCGCATTCCCGTGCGCATTCCAGCCTTTCTAGCACGGTCGGCCCCGCTCGTCAAGGCGCGCGGGGCCGACCGTCGGTATTTCACGGGGATGCCGCGCGGTTTACTTCCCCTTTCGGGCGTCCTCGGCGGCGCGGTCGATCTCGGCGCGGTGCAGCGTGTACTCCTCCCGCCCCGTGGCCAACCCGCCCTGCAGCGCGGCCAGCAGGCGCTGGTCGAAGCCGCGGGCGGCGGCCGCGTTGTTGGTCATGCGGGACGCGCGCGCCCCCAGCAGCAGCCCCAGGAGGTTGGCGGGCTCCCCCTGCAGGATGGTGTCCGCCTGGGCACGCGCCACCTCGGCCACGTTGGCCACCTCGGCGATGCGCCCGAAGTGGTAGCGCTCATCGGCCGTGGGGGTGGGGAGCATCTCATGCGCCGCCATCGCCATGGGGGCGAAGAAGGCCACCGAGTCCACCGCCCCCGCCTCGGCGTACGTCATGATCCGCATGTACAGGCGGTTGGCCCGCTCGCTGGGGGAGAGGTTGGCGATGTTGGGGGCCGGACCGCCCCCGCCGCCCGCCGGGGGCGCCCCTTGCTGGGCCGCGCCGTCGAGCGCCTGGGTGGGGAGGGAGTTGGCGGAGCCGTCGATCCCCGAGCCCTTGGCGGCGCCGAAGTTCTTCCCCGCCATCATGGCCACGAGCACCAGGAGTGCCAGGAAGGCCACCGCCCACGGGAGGGCGGAGGCGGCGGTGCCGCCCTGGGGGCGGAGGAGCGGCGCGCCCTGTCCCGCCGGGGTGCCGCAGCGGTGGCAGAAACGGGCGCCGGCGCCCAGCGGCGAACCGCAGGCGGCGCAGAAGGCGGCGCCCGCAGGGCGCGTCGAGTCCGAGGCAGGGGGGGGAGTCATCCTGCGGGAAAGGTAGTCGCGCCGCTACAATTCCGGGGCCCCGCCCATCCGGCCGCGGGGCTCCCCCGTTTCCGCCCTCCCCGTGCCCTCCCCCAGCCGTCCGCTCGTTCCGGCCTCCCTGGCGGGGGCCACCCCCGCCGACCTCCTGGCGCTGGCCGACGCGCACCAGGTGCGCTTCCTGCGCCTGCAGTTCACCGACATCCTGGGGGTCATCAAGAACGTCGAGGTCCCCGCCTCGCAGTTCCGCAAGGCGCTGCAGGGGGACCTCATGTTCGACGGCTCCAGCATCGCGGGGTTCGTGCGCGTGGAGGAGTCGGACATGCTCCTCAAGCCCGACCTGGCCACCTTCCAGCTGTTCCCGTGGGGGGAGCCGTCGGCGCGGGTGGCGCGGCTCATCTGCGACGTGACCATGCCCGACGGGACCCCCTTTGCGGGGGACCCGCGCACGGTGCTCAAGCGGCAGCTGGCGGTGGCCGCCGAGCGCGGGTTCGTGATGAACGCGGGGATGGAGGCGGAGTTCTTCCTGTTCAAGCCGGGCGAGGACGGGCGCCCCACGACGATGACGCACGACGTGGGGGGGTACTTCGACCTCGCGCCGCTGGACCTGGGGGAGGACGCGCGCCGCGCGATCGTGGACGCGCTGGAGCAGATGGGGTTCGAGGTGGAGGCGTCGCACCACGAGGTGGCGCACGGGCAGCACGAGATCGACTTCCGCTATGCGGAGGCGCTGCGGACGGCAGACAACATCGCGACGTTCCGCTTCGTGGTGAAGCAGGTGGCGCGGCAGTTCGGGCTGGTGGCGTCGTTCATGCCCAAGCCGGTGACCGGGCAGGCGGGGAGCGGGATGCACACGCACCAGTCGCTGTTTGCGCGGCAGGGGGGGGCGGCGCAGAACGCCTTCTGGGACCCGGCGCGCGAGTGGGGGCTGTCGCCGGTGGCGCTGCACTACATTGGCGGGTTGCTGAAGCACGGCCGCGCGATGACGGCGGTGACCAACCCGCTGGTGAACAGCTACAAGCGGCTGGTGCCCGGGTATGAGGCGCCGGTGAATGTGGCGTGGAGCATGCGCAACCGGTCGCCGATGATCCGGGTGCCCGAGCGGCGGGGGGCGGGGACGCGGGTGGAGCTGCGCACCCCCGACCCGGCGGCCAACCCGTACCTGGCGCTCACGGTGATGCTGGCGGCGGGGCTGGACGGGATTGCCACGCAGGCCGATTGGCGCGAGCCGGTGAACACGAACATCTGGGAGCTCTCGCACCGCGAGCGGCGGCGGCTGCGGATCGACGACCTGCCGGCGACGCTGGAGGAGGCGTGCGACGAGCTGGAGAAGGACGAGGTGCTGACGGCGGCGCTGGGGGAGCATGTGACGCAGCAGTTCCTGGCGGCCAAGCGGGCGGAGTGGCGGGAGTATCATCAGCAGGTGTCGCCGTGGGAGCTGGAGCGGTACCTGGCGCGGTATTGAGCGCGGTGGTGAGGATGGCCATGCGGGCGGTCCTGGGCGTGGTGCGGACAGGAGAGGCGATGGGGCGACGCGGAGACGGCTTCGGGGGGCGGGGGGCGCGGGTGGCCGCCCTGGTGGTGGCCACGGTGGTGGCGCCAGTCGTGGCGTGGGCGCAGGGGGGGCCGCCGCGTCGGGAACCGCCGTCGCGGCCGCCGGTGCCGGCACCTGCGCCCCCGCCGGCGCCGGCCTGGGCGCGGGTGACCGGGGTGGTGCGCGACAGCCTGGGGGGCGGGGTGCTGGCGGGGGCGGTGGTGCAGGTGGTGCCCGCGGGGGACCCGTCGCGCATCCGGTCGGCGCAGACCGGGGCCGACGGGCGCTTTGCGGTGGATTCGCTGGCGGCCGGGACGTACCTGCTGGGGTTCCTGCACCCGCTGCTGGACGATTTCGGGGTGGAGGCGGGGCTGGCGCAGCTACAGGTGGCCGAGGGCGTGACGGTGGAGGTGGAGCTGGCCACGCCGTCGGCGCGGACCATCGTGGCGATGCGGTGCGGCCCGGGGGATCAGGGGGGGACGTGGTTGGGGGTGGTGCGATCGGCGCGTGGCGGGTCGCTGGCGACCCCCGGCCGGGTGCGGGCGCAGTTCACCGAGGTGACCGTGGTGGGGGGGCGCGTGGAGCGCCGCTCGCCCAACCGCTTCGCGAATGCCACCGAGACCGGGGCCTTTGCCGTGTGCCAGCTGCCGGTGGAGCAGCCGCTGCGGGTGCGCGGCTTTGCGGGGGCCGACTCCAGCGGGGTGCTGGAGCTGCGGATCCCGCCCAGCGGGATCCTGGTGCGCGACCTGTGGGTGGGGCCCGCCGCCGTGGCGGCGCCCGCGCGCGGGGAGACCGGAACGCGGCTGGCGGGGGAGGCTCGGCTGCGCGGCGTGGTGCGCGACGCGCAGGGGAAGGCGATGGCCACGGCGCGCGTGGAGGTGGTGGGGAGCGGGCAGGGGGGGGCCACGACCTCGACCGGGCAGTTTGTGCTGCAGGGGCTGCCGGCGGGGAGCTACATGCTGGAGGCCCGGGCGCTGGGGTACGAACCGCAGCGGGTGCCGGTGGATCTGCTGCTCACGGGGGAGGCGTCGGTGGAGGTGGCGCTGGCCACCGCCACGCCGCGGCTGGACACCATGCGGGTGCGGGGGAACGCCGACCTGTGGGCGGTGCCGCCGGAGTTCGCGCAGCGGAAGAAGACCGGGTTCGGGCACTTCCTGGACCCCGAGTGGCTGGAGAACCGGCGGCCGCAGGTGATGGCGGACATTTTCCGGACGACGCCGGGGATCATGACGCTGCCGGGGCAGCTGGGGCGGGAGCAGGTGATGATGCGGGGCACGGGGGGGACCGGGTCGTGCGTGCCGGCGGTGTTCCTGAACGGGCTGCTGATCCCGATGGCGGACGGGAACCTGGACACGGTGATGCAGCCGAACGACGTGCGGGCGGTGGAGATCTACCCGCGGGCGTCCACGGCGCCGATCCAGTTCCAGACGCGGAACGGGTGCGGGTCGATCGTGATCTGGAGTGGGGCGCGCCGCCCGCCGGGGAAGTAGGGGATGGGGTGGCGGGTGGGGTGGATTGGCCGTTTTGGCGCGGTGATGGCGCTATGCAGTGCTGTTTTTGGCGCATTAAACGCGCAGCCTTTGTCCCCTGTTGCGGTGCGGAAGGCGGAGCAGCTGCTGGCCACCCAGTGGTCGTGCCTGGGGTGCCACCAGCTGCGGGGGACGGGGGGGGTGCTGGGGCCGTCGCTGGACGGGGTGCGGGGGCGGCGGGACCCGGCGTACATCGCGGCGATGGTGACCGACCCGCAGCGGGTGAAGCCCGGGGCGTTGATGCCGCGCCCGCGGCTGTCGGCGTCGGAGCGGGCGTTGGTGATCCGGTACTTGGGGGGGGCGGTGGGGGCGGTTGCGGCGGCTGGGGCGCCGGCGCCGGTTGAGGGGGCGGGTGGTTCGGCCCCGGACGGGGCGGCGGTGTACCGGCAGTGGTGTGCGGGGTGTCATGGCGCGGCGGGTGGCGGCGATGGTCCCAACGCCAAAGCCCTGCCGGTAGCGCCTGCGCGTCATAATGATGGCGCGATCATGTCGCAGAGAACTGATGATGTCTTGTACGATACGATTGATGGCGGCGGGGCCATCATGAAGCGGAGTGCGCGGATGCCGGCCTTTGGCGGGACGTTGACCCCTGGGGAGATCCGGGCGGTGGTGGCGCATCTGCGACGGCTGTGCCGGTGTGCGGGGCCGTCGTGGTCACGCGACGGGGGGCGGTAATGCGGTGGCGGGCGGTGATGGGGATGGCGGGGCTCGTGCTGGCCGGGGCGGTGGCGGGGGCGTGCGCGGGGGAGGGAGGTGGGGAGGGGGGTGAGGGTGACGGGGTGGCGCCACTGGTGACGGTGGCAGCGGAGGCGTTGCCGTTGCCGGCGCCGGCGTCGGCGTATGCCGGGAGTGCGTCGTGCGCGGGGTGCCACACCGACCAGATGGCGGCGTGGGCGGGGTCCACGCATGGGCGGGCCGGCGGGGTGCCGGGGAGCCGTGACCATCCGGTGCGGGTGATTGCCCCCTTTGGCGGGGCGCCGCTGCGCTTTGCCGATGCCACCGTGGTGCCGCGGCAGGTGGGGGGGCGCTACGAGTTCCTGGTGCGGCGTGCCGGGGAGCGGGACACGGCGTATGGCGTGGACGGGGTCATCGGCGGCGGGCATATGGAGGGGGGCGGGACGCAGGGGTTCGTGACCCGGTGGGGGGATGGCACCGTGCGGTTTCTCCCCTTTGACTGGAGCCGGCAGAGCGGGACGTGGTTTTGCCACACGGGGACGCGGCGGGACGCGGGGTGGGTGCCCATCACGCCGGCGTTGCGGCTGGGGGAGTGCGGGGACTGGCCGCCGTCGCGGGTGCTGGGGGACGACCCGCGGTTCAGCAACTGTCAGGGGTGCCACGGGAGCCAGGTGCAGCTGGCGTTTGACACTGTGTCGCGCCGGTGGCGCACCAGCATCGCGACGCTGGCCGTCAACTGCGAGTCGTGCCACGGACCCGCCGCCCGCCACGTGGCCCTCATGCGGCAGGGGGGCGATGCCGCCCAGGATATCGGGCTGCCGTCGCTGGCCACCCTGGATACCGAGGGGTCGGTGCGCAGCTGCCTGGGATGTCACAGCCTGAAGGCCCGGTTGCCGGGGCGCACCCCGGCGGGGGCCGACGCCCGGGCCCACTACACACTGCTGCTGAGCCAATTGGGGGAGCGGCCGTACACCCCCGACGGCCGCACGCGCACCTTTGCCTATCAGGAGGGGCACCTCGCCAGCGACTGCTACCGCAATGGCGGGATGACCTGCGTCTCCTGTCACGATCCGCACAGCCAGGGGTACCGGACGGCGGACGGGGTGCCGATCCCCGGGCGCACCGACGACCGGCAGTGCACCAGCTGCCATGGCAGCAAGGCCGGGGCGGAGGCGGTGGCCGCGCATACGAAGCATCCGGCGGGGTCGGCGGGGAGTGCGTGCGTGGGGTGCCACATGCCGTACCTGCAGCAGCCCGAGTTGGGGACGGCCATTCGGTACGGCCGGTCGGACCACACCATTGCCATCCCGCGGCCGGCGCTGGATTCGAGCCTGGGGGTGGTGACCGCGTGCGCTACCTGCCATGCGGGGTGGAGCACGGCGCGGCTGGAGGCGCAGGTGCGCGGGTGGTGGGGGGCGCTCAAGCCGCACGCGCCGGCGGTGGCGGGGGTGTTGGCGGCCCGCGGCGTGACCGACGCCGGGGCGGCGGCGCCGCTGCTGCTGCACCCCGGCGTGCGCGACCCTATGGCGCAGGTGGCGGGGGTGGGGGAGTGGCTGGCGCGCTTTGCCACGCCTGACCAGCCGGCGATGCCGGCGGAGGCGGAGCGGCGGCTGCTGGCGTTGGCGGAGGACCCGGTGCTGGAGGTGCGGGCGGTGGCGCTGGCGGCGCTGCACTATGCGCGCGGGGGGGTGCCGCGGGTGCGCCGGGTGCTGGCGCAGGCGGCCACGGCCCCCGATCCGCAGGGGGCGCTGCGCCGCCGGTGGGCGCTGGTGCGGGGGGGGATCGGGGACGGGCTGCGGGAGGGGGGGCGTCCGGTGGAGGCGGCGGTGGCGTACCGCAAGGCGTTGGCGGTGCTGCCGGGGGAGGGGGCGCTGCTGGGGGCGCTGGGGTTGGCGCAGGCGGAGGGGGGGGCGGTGGCCGAGGCGGTGGCCACGTACCAGCAGGCGCTGCAGGCGGACCCCTGGCAGGTGATGGCGGCGGTGAACCAGGGGGTGGCGCTGGAGCGGCTGGGGGATGCGGCGGGGGCGGCGGCGGCGTACAGGCAGGCCACGCGGATCGATCCCACCCACGCCTTGGGGGCGCTCAACCTGGGGACGCTGGCGCTGCGGGCGGGGGATGCGGCCGGGGCGGTGACGGCGTTGCGGCAGGGGGTGGCGCTGGACCCCGGGGTGGCGGTGGGGCATTTCCAGCTGGCGCTGGCGCTGGTGCAGCAGGGGGCGCTGCGGGAGGCGCAGGCGTCGGTGCGGCGGGCGCTGGCGCTGGACCCCGGGCACGGGGAGGCGCGGAAGCTGGCGGAGGCGTTGGCGGAGGCGCTGGGGGAGGCGCCAGGGGACGGGACGCGGTCGCCGGAGGGGTGACCCGGGGATGGGCGGGGCCAGCGGCGTCGTTCCTGTGACCCGAAAGCTGCCCCAACTGTTGACCAATCGTGCCAATGGCGGGATATTGGCGCGCTGCTCTGTGTCAGTCCGGCGGCGGGCTGGTCGGGTGACTCCACGTCCAAATCGGGGTGCATTCATGTCAGGAACGGGAATACCGCGGGTGCTTCGTGCCCTGCTGCTGGGGGCGGCGTTGCTGCTGCCGGGCGGCGTGGCGGCGGCCCAGGGGGCCACGGCGGTGATCGAGGGGCGGGTGACCGACGTCGCCAGCGGCCGGGGCCTTGAGAACGTGCAGGTGTCGGTGGATGGCACCCAGCTGGGCGGGCTGACCAACGCGCAGGGGAGCTTCCGCATCGCCGGGGTGCCGGTGGCGGGTGGCTCGGCGCAGGCGGTGGTCCGGATCCGGGCGCTGGGGTACAACCGCGAGACGCGGACGGTGACGCTGACCCCTGGCGGGACGGTGCGGGTGGAGGTGGCGGTGTCCGTCTCGGCGATCCAGCTGAACCAGGTGGTCGTGACGGGGAGCGGGCAGAAGACCGAGGTGAAGCGCCTCGGGAACACGGTGGCGGTGATCCAGCCGCCGGCCAACGCGCCCATCAATGACATCTCCAACCTGCTGACGGGGCGCGAGCCCGGGATGACGGGGCTGGTGAGCAGCGGGATGTCCGGCGAGGGGGCGAAGATCCGCATCCGCGGGAACGCCTCGCTCTCGCAGACGAACGAGCCGATCATCTTCGTGGACGGCGTGCGCATCAACAGCGGGGCCGGGTTCGGGGTGGGGACCGGGGGCGGCGGGTCGCCGTCGCGCCTGGACGACATCGACCCCAGCACGATCGAGCGGGTGGAGGTGCTGAAGGGGGCGGCGGCGGCGACGCTGTACGGCACGGAGGCCTCCAACGGCGTGATCCAGTTCTTCACGAAGACCGGGACCACGGGCGCGCCGCGGTGGTCGATGCAGCTGCAGCAGGACGGGTCGAGCTACGGCGACGCGGTGGCGCACAACTCGGGCTTTGCGCGGACGCAGGCGCGGGCCGACTCGCTGGCGCAGTACTGGAACAAGCCGGGGCTCAAGGCCTTCGAGGTGTTCGAGGTGCCGGTGTTCCGCGACCACCTGACGGAGACGGGGCTGTCGAACACGCTGTCGTCGTCGGTGCAGGGGGGCGGGCAGGCGGTGACGTACTTCGCCAGCGCGCGCTACTACTTCGAGAACGGGCCGTTCGGCGGGCTGGACCTGGGGCCGGCGCGGGACGTGGTGCGGCGCATCCAGAGCTCGGCCAACCTGAGCCTGGTGCCCACGCAGAAGCTGCGGCTGCGCTTCAACAACTCGTACTTCAACACGCGCAACGAGGTCCCGGAGAACAACAACAACATCTACGGGGTGAACTCGCTGGCGTACATGGCGCGCCCGGAGCTGGCCAACTGCAACGCCTCCACGTACCTGTCGCCGGGGCGGTGCTCGGGGCCGGGGAACGCCTTCGGGAACCAGGCGTTCATGACGGTGCGCGAGGCGATGCAGCAGACGAACCAGACGGGCGCGCAGCGCTACGTGGGGACGCTGGACGCGGCGTACACGGCGACGGAGAAGCTGTCGCTGAGCAGCACGTTCGGCTTTGACTTCACGTCGCAGCGCGACTTCGGCTTCTCGCCGTTCGGCTACAACGTGGACCTGTTCACGTCGAACAACCCGGACGGCTCGCGCAACGTGTTCTCGTCGGGGACGCGGGTGCTGACGCTGGACGCGAAGGCGGCGTACAACCGCGACATCGGCCCGTTCAGCACGAGCAGCGTGGCGGGGCTGCAGGTGTTCAACACGCGGTCGGAGGCGTCGTCGGGGGCCTCGGCGTTCTTCCCGGGCCCCGGGATCGAGGTGGTGGGAGCCGGCGGGCAGCAGATCACCGCGGGCGAGTCGTTCCTGACGACGGTGAACGGCGGCTACTTCGCGCAGTCGCAGGTGGGGTGGAAGGACTGGGTGTTCGGCACGGTGGGGGGGCGCTACGACTTCTCCAGCGCCTTCGGCCGGAACGCGGGCGGGGTGTTCTACCCCAAGGTGTCGCTGTCGGCGGTGCCGTCGGACCTGTCGCGGTGGAGCTCCACGCTGCTGTCCACCTTCCGCGTGCGCGCGGCGTGGGGGCAGTCGGGGCGGCAGCCGGGCGCCTTCGACCAGTTCACGACGTTCGCGCCGCAGGTGACGTCGGTGGGCGCGGGGCTCATCCCGTCGGCGCTGGGGAACCCCGACCTGCGCCCCGAGATCGCCACGGAGATCGAGGGCGGGTTCGAGGCCGGGCTGTTCAACAACCGCGTGGCGCTGGAGTTCACGGCGTGGACGCGCGAGGTGTCGGACGCGCTGGTGCCGCGGCTGTTCGCGACGTCGGGCGGATTCCGCAACGCGCAGCTGACGAACATCGGCGCGATCGACGCGACCGGGATGGAGGTGAACCTGAAGGGGACGGCGTACCAGCGCGGGGACAGCAAGCTGGAGCTGTTCGCGAACGCGGCGTACCTGAAGCAGACGCTCACCAGCCTGGGGGGGGCGCCGCCGATCCGCGTGTCGGGCGGGTACGCGCGCTACCGCATCTACCTGAAGGACGGGGACCCGCTGGGCTCGATCTACGAGCCGCGGCTGGCCGGGCAGTGCGGGCAGGTGCCGGCGTCCAACGCGGCGGGGAAGGCGATCACCTGCTACAACAACGGCCAGATCCCGATCAGCTTCAACGGGCGCGGGACCGCGGCCACGCGCGAGGAGCTGCTGGCGTACTTCGCGCAGCCGCGCGACATCCAGCAGTCGGCGGTGCAGGCGGCGCTGCAGCCGCTGCTGGCGGACTATGACGGGAGCGGGATCCTGTTCGAGCAGCGGGTGGGGTCGTCGATCCCGGTGTGGACCGGGGCGTTCGGCGGCACGTACAACCTGGGGCGGTCGTGGAAGATGCAGACCACCCTGGAATACCGGACCGGATTCCTCATCCAGAACCTGACCGACGGGTTCCGGGCGTCGCAGCATCCGTCGATCGGCTCGAACCGCAAGGAGTTCTCGGACATCCAGGCGGTGATGCTGAACCCGGCGAGCACGCCGGAGCAGCGGGTGGCGGCGGCGGAGACGTACATCCGCGGCTACCGCCGGCTGCTGGAGCCGGGGCTGTACCAGGCGCAGGACGGCGACTTCCTGCGGCTGCGCGAGCTGGCGATCACGTACAACCTGGGCCCCTCGCTGGCGAAGAAGATGGGCTTCCGCGACGCGAGCGTGACGTTCGCCGGGCGCAACCTGCTGGTGTGGACGAAGTACCCCGGGCAGGACCCGGAGTCCAACGAGAGCGGGCGCGGTGGCGGCGGGCTGTACGACAACTTCATGAACTCCACCGACGGCTTCGGGCTCCCGATTCCGCGGCGGGTGTCGATCGCCATGAACCTCAACTTCTGACCGGACGCCTTCCCATGAAGACCGGACTTCCGATCAGCGGAACGGCGCGGCGCACCCTGACCGCCACCCTGGTGGCGCTGGGTGCGCTGGGCGCCGCCTCCTGCCAGATCTTCTCGACGGACGTGAACAACCCCAACGCCGTGACGGAGGACGCGATCGCCGAGGCGGCGGCCGCGGCCGGGTCGCTGGTGACGGGGCAGTACGGCGCGGTGAACGCCGCCGGCAACCAGATCGTCGGCACCATCGGCGCCGCCTCGGACGAGCTGATGTGGGTGGGCTCGCGCGAGTACTGGAACCTGCTGGACGTGGGGGACATCGGCGACCCGCTCAACGAGTACACCGATGGGCAGTACCCCTTCGTGAGCCAGGCGCGGTGGATGGCGAACTACGTCATCCCCAAGCTGGAGGAGTATGACAAGCAGGGGCTGCTGCGCAGCCGCGCCGACCTGGCCCAGTCGTATTTCCTGGGCGGCACCATCTACACCCTCATCGGCGAGGTGTACGAGGACTTCGTGATCGGCTCCGACCGCACGAAGAACACCGCCAACGTGGGGGAGGCCAACATGCGCAGCATGTTCGACTCCGCGGTGGTGCACCTGGACAAGGGGCTCACGATCGCCACGGCGCTCAACAACCAGCCGCTCCGCGCCCGCATCCTGGGGATGCGCGCCCGGGCGAAGTGGTCGAAGGCGGTGTGGACGTCGCTCCGCGCGCCGCGCGGCTTCCCGGCCAACCCGCTCATCAATGACGCGGGGGCCAACGCCGACGCCACGGCGGCGCTGGCGGCGATGGGGGCCAACACGTTCCGCTACCGCTTCGACGTGGTGGCGCAGAACAACGGCGGCTGGTTCTCCACCGGCGGCGAGATGAACTCCCGCCTGGAGATCCGCGCCGGCAACCGCTACATCAACCCCACCGGCGCCGGCACCCGCCCGCTGGACGGGATCGCCGGCATCCGCCTGGTGGACCCCATCACGGGGCAGCCTGACCCGGTCACGGCGCGGAACATCGACGAGTGCTGCCGCCTCTCCTCCACGGTGAACGTGGGGTGGACGGCGGTGTCGGGGCGCGAGATGCTCCTCATCCTGGCGGAGGCCGCGCTGGCCACCGGGAACACGGCGGAGTTCGGCACCCGCATCAACGCCATCCGCGCCATCGATGCGCTCCCCGACTGGACCGGGACCCCGTCGGCGCGCGACATGCTGATCCACACCCGCAGCACGTCGCTGTTCCTCCAGGGGCGCCGCCTGCACGACCACTACCGCTTCCAGCAGCGCGCCGACCGGTGGGTGGCCACCCGCGGCCTGCGCCCCTGCTTCTTCCCGATCTCGTACAACGAGCGGCAGCAGAACCTGCTGGCCCCGCAGCCGGCGCAGGATCGCCCGGCCGCCTGCCAGTAATCGCATGATCCGCCGTCGCCTCTCGCGGGGCGCGACCGACCGGCCACGGAGCACCGTGGCCGGTCGTGTCGCTCGTGCCATCCTGTTGGGCCCCATCGCCGCGTGGTCGCTGGTGGGGTGCTACGCCTATCTGCCGGTTGCCCCCGCCTCCGGGAGCGCGGCCGAACCCCCCGGGCGCACGGTGCGCGTCACGCTCACCGCCGAGGGGACCCGGCGGGTGGAACCCACGCTGGGCGCCGGTGTGGTGGAAGTGGAAGGGATGGTGGACCGGGCCACCGCCGATTCCCTGTGGTTGGCGGTGCGCCTCGTGGCCACCGGCCCCCGCGACCGCTTTGCCAGCAGCGGGGCGCAGGTGACATTTCCCCGGACTGATTTGGCGTCGGTGGAGCTTCAGGAGCTGTCCCGGCGCCGCACGGCGATGCTGGCCGCCGCCGTGGCCGCCGTGCTGGCCACCATCGCTTCGGTGGTGTCCGCCTCCTCGGGCGGCTCAGGCACGGGGGATACCGGCCCGTCGCCCCAGCCGCAACGGATCCCTCTCCGGTAAACGCCATGCTTCGGTCGCTGTTCGACCTGTACGACGAGCGGTACCCGTTCACCCTCCCGCCACTGGGGTACGCCCCGGCGGCGGTGGAGCCCGCGGTGGATGCGGCCACCATGTCGTTGCACCACGACCGCCACCACGCGGCGTACGTGAACACCCTCAACACCGCCCTCAAGGACCACGCCGACCTCCACCGGCACACGCTGGGGGAGCTGCTCATGGGGCTCAGGCGGTGGCCCGCGGCGGTGCAGGGGGCCATCCGCAACCACGGGGGCGGCCACGCCAACCACGCGCTCTTCTGGCAGCTGCTGGCGCCGGGTGGTGCATCGGCCAGCGCCCCCGGCGGCCAGCTGGCCGAGTGGATCGTGCGGGACTTCGGCAGCGTGGACGCCTGCAAGGCGGCGCTCAAGGCCGCCGGCGTGGCGCAGTTCGGCAGCGGCTGGGCGTGGCTGGTGAAGACCGCCACCAACCGTCTGGCGGTGCGCGGGCTCCCCAACCAGGACTCGCCGCTGCTGGAGGGGGAGCTGCCGGTGGTGGGGCTCGACGTGTGGGAACACGCCTACTACCTGAAATACCAGAACCGCCGGGCCGACTACCTGGACGCGCTGCTGGGGCGGATCAACTGGGACGTGGCGGCGGCGCAGCTGCGCCGCTGAGGAAGACAGGAGGACTGCCTGGCTCCCAGGAACTGCCTAGGTCCCAGGGATGGGAACCGATAGGCAAGAGGTAGAGTGATCAGACGTTGGGGGATAGTGGAGGGACGGGGGCACCACTGCCTGACGCCGGAGTGGTCCCGATGTCTACCCCCTCGCCCCTCCCCCCAACCACCATCAACTCCCATACTTGGCATCAAGGCAGGACCCACGCCGATCCCAACCCCTGTGGTGCTTGCTGTCAGGGGGTAAACGCCCAGCGGTTCACCCACAGGTGCGTGGCAATGCTGGCCGCAAAGCCCAGCGCCACCGCCCAGCTCCACTTGAGGTGCGAGCCGAAGGTGTACACGCCGCGGGCCTGCCCCATCAGCGCCACCCCCGCGGCGCTCCCCACCGACAGCAGCGAGCCCCCCACGCCGGCGGTGAGCGTCACCAGCAGCCACTGCCCCAGGTCCATGGTCGGGTTGGCGGTGAGCACGGCAAACATCACCGGGATGTTGTCCACCACCGCCGACGCCATCCCCACCGCGATGTTGGCCCAGGTGGCCCCCCACGACTGGTAGGCGTGCGTGGAGACGATCTCCAGATACCCCAGCGTCCCAAGCCCGCCCACGCACAGCACCACGCCATAGAAGAACAGCAGCGTGTCCCACTCGGCGCGCTCGAGCTGGCGGAAGATGTCGAACGCCTGTCGTGAGGCGCCGGGGTGCGACATGGCTTCGAACGGATTGGTGCTGGGGATGGCGTCGGGGACCCCTGTGCGTCCGGGGCGTCGCTCCAGCCAGTAGGCGTACACCTTGAGCACCCCCATCCCGGTCATCATCCCCAGCACGGCGGGGAGGTGCAGCAGGTGATGCACCAGCACCGTCCCGGCGATGGTGGCCAGGAACAGCGCCACCACCCCCCAGGCCCCGCGCTGCAGCCGCAGCGCCTCGCCGGACACCGTGGGGCGCGCCGCCGGCACGGCGGTGGCCATCAGCGCGGCCGGCACCAGCCAGTTGACCAAGGCCGGAAGGAACAGCGCGAGGAAGGCCCCCACCGGCACCTTCCCCTTCTGCCACACCATGAGCGTGGTGATGTCGCCAAAGGGGGAGAACACGCCGCCGGCGTTGGCCGCCACGACGATGTTGATCATGGCCACGGTGACGAAGCGCGGGTGCCCGGCGCCCACGCTGAGCGCCACGGTGCCCATGACCAGCGCGGTGGTGAGGTTGTCGGCCACCGGGGAGATGCAGAACGCCAGCGCGCCGGTGATCCAATAGATGGCGCGAAGCGAGAAGCCGCGCGCCACCAGCCGCACGCGCAGCGCGTCGAACACCCCGCGCTCCTCCATGGTGTTCACGTACGTCATGGCCGCCAGCAGGAACAGCATCAGCTCGGCGAACTCCAGCAGCACGTGCTGCAGCGCCTCGCCGGCGACGTGCGTGAGGGCGTCGCGCACGGCGGGATCGGTGGCCGCCGCGGCAGCGCCGGCATAGTGCCACCCCACCAGCCCCCAGACGCCCCCGGCCGCCACCAGCATGGGGACCGACTTGCGCAGGTGCAGCACCTCCTCGAGGATGACCAGGAGGTACGCGCCCGCGAAGAGCGCCAGCGCCGTCAGGCCGACGGCCGAGGTGGTGAGGTCGACGGGGGTCATGCCCCATATGGTAATCGCGTTACCTTTCAGGGATGATCCGGACCGCCGCCCTGTCGCTCGCCCTGGCCCTGGCCGCTGGTGTGCCCGGGCGCCCCGATGCGGACCTCGCGGGGCTCTCGTCGTCTTCCGCCGCGCCCCCGCGCACGGACGCGCTCGCGCTGTGCACCCGGGCCGCCGCCTTCCTGCGCGAGGACCGGCGCATGGTGGCCGAGGTGGAGCCGGACACGATGGACGACTGGCGCACGCACCGGCGGCTGGCGGGGTGCCGCGTGACGGCGGCGGGGGGGAGCGCCCGGTCGTTGGCGGAGGAGGCGGCGCACTTCTACGAGCGGGTGCGGGCCACCGGCTGGGTGCGCACCCCCGACCCGCTGGACGCGCCGCGCGAGGGGTCGCTGCGTTTCCGGCAGGGGGATGCCGACTGCCTGTTCAACGTGAACGGTGCGCAGCTGCTGGGGACCGAGGCGGAGGCGCGCGTGAACGAGGCGCTGCGCGTGGCGCAGGGGGAGACGTCGTACCAGGTGCTGGCCGTGTGCCTGCCAGCGCTGCCGGCCGCGCCGCCCGATGCGCCGTTCGGGACGGACGCTGCGAGGGCCGCCGTCGGCGTCGCCACCGGGGGGACCGCCGCGCAGCCTGCCACTGGCCCCTCGCTGGTGATTCTGGTGCGCCATGGGGAGAAGGCGCCGGTGCCCGGGGACGACCCACCGCTCTCCGAGGCCGGCCGGGCGCGCGCCGCGGCGTTGGACAGCGCGCTGGCGCACCTGACGCCCTCCACCATCGTGGTGAGTACGCGCCGCCGCACCGTGGAAACGGCGGCGGTGGTGCAGCAGCGCACCGGCGTCACCCCCACCGTGGTGTCGCTGGAGGGGGGCGGTGCGGGGGCATGTGCAGGCGGTGGCGCGCGCGGTACGCGCCGCCCGTGGCACAGTGCTGGTGGTGGGGCACAGCAACACCATCCCCGCCATTGTCACGGCGCTGGGGGGGCCGCGCCTCCCCGACCTGTGCGATGCCAGCTATGCCACGCTGTTCCTGGTGCAGCCCTCCGCCGCCGCGGACGGACGCGCCGTGGTGGTGCGCGCGCAGTACGGCGCGGCCGATCCGCCGGGGGCGAGCGCGTGCCCCGGCATGGTGCCGCGCTGACGCACACGGTCCATCCCTCGACGCTCGTGATGGCAGACACGCCGGCCTCCATCCCCGTGGGGATCGTGACCGTTTCCGACCGCGCCGCGGCGGGGACGTACGAGGATCTGTCGGGGCCCGCCATCGAGGCGGTGTGCCGCGCGTGGCTGGCCACGCCGTGGCACCCGGTGCGTCGGCTGGTTCCCGATGAGCAGGGGGCCATTGAGGGGGCGCTGCGCGAGCTGGCCGACGAGGCGGGGTGCCCGCTGGTGGTCACCACCGGCGGCACGGGCCCCGCGCCGCGCGATGTGACCCCCGAGGCCACGCAGGCCGTCTGCGACCGGCTGCTGCCGGGGTTTGCCGAGCAGATGCGCGCGGTGTCGGTGCGCACGGTCCCCACGGCGATCCTGTCGCGGCAGCTGGCCGGCACGCGTGGCACCACGCTCATCGTGAACCTCCCCGGCAAGCCGGCGGCCATTGCCGAATGCCTGGGGGCCGTGTGGCCCGCCGTGCCGCCGTGCATTCGCCTGTTGGGCGGGCCGCGGCTGGCCAGCACCGCCCAGGCACCCACGGGGCGCGCGGCCGAGACCCCGCTGCCGCCTGTCTCCCCCACTCCCTGACCCCGCCGGCCATGACGATCCCCGCCGAGCTGCTGCAGATCCTGGTGTGCCCCGCCTGCAAGGGGGCGCTGGAGCATCACCTGGCCCCGGAGGAGGCGCTGGTGTGCCGCACCTGTGCGCTGCTATACCGCGTGGACGACGGCATCCCGGTGATGCTGCGCGACGAGGCGGTGGCGCTGGACGCGGCGGCGTACCCGCCGACGCCCGTGGTGTCCCCCGACTCGGCGCCATGACCGCCCCCGACCTCCGCGCCGCCGCGCCGGCCACGCAAGTGGTGCATGGCGGCACGGCGCCGGCGGTGCCGGGTGGTCCGTACCTGGCGGGCCCCGTGTTCGCCGCGCCGTATCACGCCCCCGGCGCCCCCCCGGCGTCGCCCGTCACCTAAGGGCGCGTAAACAACCCCACCTGGCAGGCGGAAGAAGAGGCGCTGGCGCGGCTGTTGGGTGGCCCCGGTCTGCTGTTGCCCCGCGGCCTGGGGG
>JBEIJM010000051.1:0-17730 GCA_040380205.1 Gemmatimonadaceae bacterium | reverse complement strand
GGTGCGGGGGTTGAGCGCGTCCACGTCGCGGTCCACCAGCCGGTTGAAGGCCATCGCCGCAAAGCGTGCCGCGGTGAACGCCACCAGCACCCATCCCACGGTGCCGACGGTGAGCGGCGCCACGGTGCTGGCCAGCACCACGCCCACCAGCGCGAAGGGCATGGCGAACACCGTATGCGGCAGCTTCACGAAGTTGGCCAGCCGCACCGGCAGCGAGCCCCCCGCCAGCAGCTGCCCGTCACGCGCACCGGGGGGCGGGGCCACCGTGGTCACGGGCGCCACGCCGCGGCGATCCCCAGCCGCCCCCACTTCCCGTCCACCGCCTGCCGCGTGGCGTCGTCCATCGTGATCACCTTGGGCCACGCGCGGGTGAACCCCTCCTCGGGCCACTTCCGCGTGGCGTCGATCCCCATCTTGCTGCCGTAGGTGAAGGCGCGGCTGGCGTGGTCCAGCACGTCCACGGGCCCCATGGTGAAGCGCACGTCGCGCTCGGGATCCATGTTGTTGAGCGCCACCCACCACGCCTCCACGGGGTTGCGCACGTTCACCTCCTTGTCCACCACCACCAGCACCTTCGCCAGCGACATCAGCCCCTGCCCCCACAGCGCGTGCATCACCTTGTCGGCGTGCCCGGGGTACTTCTTGTCGATGCTCACGAACACCAGGTTGTGGAACCCGCCCTCGGCGGGCATGTGGTAGTCCACGATCTCCGGCGTGGTGAGCTTGAGCAGCGGCAGGAAGATCCGCTCGGTGGCGTGCCCCAGATAGAAGTCCTCCATGGGGGGGCGCCCCACGATGGTGGTGGCGTACACCGGGTTGCGCCGCATCGTCACCGCGGTGACGTGCACCCGCGGGTACAGGTCGGCCTCGCTGTAGAACCCCGTGTGGTCGCCAAAGGGCCCCTCCACCACCAGCGGCTCCGCGGGGTCGATGTACCCCTCGATCACGAACTCCGCGTCGGCCGGCACTTCCAGGTCGTTGGTGACGGCCTTGGCCAGCCGCACCGGCTCGCGGCGCAGGAACCCCGCGAAGAGGAACTCGTCGATGTTGGGCGGCAGCGGCGCGCTGGCCGAGTACATGCTGGCCGGGTCGCTCCCCACGACGATGCACACCGGCATCGTCTCGCCGCGCTCCACCATCTGCCGCAGGTGCTCCGCGCCCGTCTTGTGCCGCTGCCAGTGCATGGCCACGTGCCGCTTCCCCAGCTGCTGCACGCGGTACATCCCCACGTTCCGGATGCCGCGCGCGGGGTCCTTGCTGACCACCGCCGTCATGGTGACGTACGGGCCGCCGTCCTCGGGCCAGCAGTGCAGCACCGGGATGCGGTCCAGGTCGATCTCGTCGCCGCGCCACACCACCTCCTGGCAGGCGGGGGTCCCCCCCTTCACGCGCGGCGGGAACTTGCTCACCTCCAGCAGCCGCGGCAGCAGCGACAGCTTCCCGAGGAAGCCGTCGGGGACCTTGAGGTCCATGAGCTGCGTGATGCGATGGCCGATCTCGTCGAGCTCCTCCACCCCCAGCGCCAGCGCCATGCGGCGCATGGAGCCGAAGAGGTTGATGGCCACCGGGAAGGCGGAGCGGGTGCCGTCGCGCAGCACCGGGTGCTCGAAGAGCAGCGCCGGGCCGCCGCCGGGGAGCTTGGAGGCGCGGTCGGCGATCTCCGTGAGCTCGAGGTGCACCGACACGGGCTCGGTGACGCGGTGCAGCTCGCCGATCCGGTCGATGGCGGCGAGGTAGTCGGAGAGGGTGTCGAGAGGCATGGAAAGAGTCAGGCGACCGCCACGTGGAGGGCGGCCACCCCCAAGGTCAGGCGACGCCACTGGACGTCGCGGTAGCCGGCGTCGCGCAGCCGTGCCGCGAGGGCCTCCTCGGCGGGGAAGTGCGCGACCGAACGGGGGAGGTAGGCGTACGCCGACGCGTGGCCGCTGACCAGCCGCCCCACCAGCGGGAGCACGCGGTGGAAATAGGCGTGGTAGGCGGCGCGCACCAGCGCGTTGGGGGGGGTGGAGAACTCCAGGATCACGAAGCGCGCCCCGGGGCGCAGGGTGCGGCGCACCTCGCGCAGGGCGTCGTCCAGGCGGGCCACGTTGCGGATGCCAAAGGCGACGATGGCCCCGTCGAAGGCGCCGTCGGCAAAGGGGAGCGCCAGCGCATCGGCGCCCACGGGCGCCAGGCGGTTGGCGGGGGCCTTGCCGGTCCCGTGCCGCAGCATGGGAATGGCGAAATCGGCACCGGCCACCGTGCCGGCAAACCCCGGGCAGGCCACCAGGGCGGCCCCGACGTCCAGCGTCCCGGCGCAGAGGTCCAGGTAGCGCCCCGCGGGGGCCTGGTCCCACCCCAGCGCGCGGAGCGCCGCGCGGCGCCAGGCCACGTCGATGCGCAGCGACAGGACCCGGTTGAGCAGGTCGTAGCGGGGGGCGATGTCGGCGAACATCCGCTGCACGTAGGCGTGCTTGTCCTCCCCGCGGGCGGCGGCATCGGCGCGGGCCAGCGGATCGCGGGCCAGCGGGTCGGGGACAGCCTGGGGGGAGGGCATGGGGCGAAATGTCGCCAATGGCGGGCGGGCGGGGGAGTGCATCGGGGGAGCTCCTCCGCTAGCTTGCCAGCCGATGACCGCCGACGCGCTGGGCACCCTCCCCGATGCCGACGTCGTCCGCCTTGCGCAGCAGGGGCGCGAGCCCGCCTACCGGGAACTCGTGCGCCGCTACGAGCGGCCGGTGTTTTCGCTGGTGTACCGGATGGTGCGCGACCGGGAGGTGGCCGAGGACCTGGCGCAGGACACGTTCGTCAAGGTGCTCAACCACATCGACCGGTACAGCCCGGAGTTCAAGTTCTCCAGCTGGCTGTTCAAGATCGCCAACAACGTGGCCATCGACCACCTGCGGCGGCGGCGGCTGGACACGGTGAGCATCGACGGCGCGCCCGATGCCACGTCGGCGTCGGAGGTGGAGGCCTCCACCATCCAGCTGGCGTCGGAGCAGGAGTCGCCGCTGGACGAGCTGGCGTCGCGGGAGCTGGGGAGCGCCATCGAGCGGGCCATCGGGGCGCTGCGCCCGCAGTACCGGGCGTGCATCATGCTCCGCCACGTGGAGGGGCGCTCGTATGAGGAGATCGCCGCCACGCTGGACCTCCCCCTGGGGACGGTCAAGACGTACATCCACCGGGCCCGGCATGAGCTGCGCCGGGCGCTGGAGGGGGTGCGGGCATGACGTCCGGCCGTCCCGGCCCTCGTGTTGAAACCTGCCGCCCCGCGCGCGCGTAGGCCCCCGGAGAGACTTCCCACGCCATGACCAGCCGCCACCTCCGCCCCGACGAATTCGACCTCCTCCTCGATCACGAGGAGGGGTTTGGCGTGGCCCCCCTGCGCCGGCACGTGGAGGCCTGCGCGGACTGCCGGCAGGAGCTGGCGGCCATGGAAGCGGTGGTGGCGGCGCTGGATACGCTCCCCGACCTGGCACCCTCGGCCGGTTTTGCCAACCGGGTCATGGCGGAGGTGCCGGTGTTCGAGCCGTGGCATGCGGCGCTGTCCCGCTCGGTCACGCCGCTGGTGCCCGCCACCCGGTGGGCGCAGCTGGCGGCCGGGATGGCCGCCGCGGTGGGGCTTGGGGGAGTGACGGCAGGGGCCACCTGGGTGCTGGCCCGGGCGGACATGGCGGTCCTGCTGGCGCAGTTCGGGGTGGACCGGCTGCGCGGGGAGCTGCAGGCGGGCGGGGCCAGCCTGGTGTCGGCGGCGCTGGGGCAAGGGGGCGAGGCGGCGCTGCGCGGCGCGTCCCCCGAAGAGATCGCCCTGTGGGTGGGCGGGGGCGTGGCGGTGGCGGGGATGGCCGTGGTGGGGCTGCGGTCGCTGGTGTCCGCGCCCAGCCGCCGGTAGGCGCGGCCATGTTCGCCGAGGCGCTGCTCCCCGTGGCGGGGCTGTTCACGGTGGGGGTGCTCATCGGGCTGGTGCTGCTGATGACCGGCGAGCCCGTGCTGGCGGCCGTGGCGCGGTCGGTGGCCGACGACGTGTCCAAGTCGTTCTGGGCCGGGGTGCTGTGGCAGCTGCTGGCCGTCCCCATCCTGGCGGTGCTGGTGGTGGCGTGCGGCATCACCATTGTGGGGATCTTCGCCATTCCGGTGGTGGCGCTGGCCTGGCTGCTGGCCTATGCGGGGGCGTTCACGCTGGGCACCATGGCGGTGGCCGTGGTGGTGGGACGGGCGGTCGGTGGGCGGCTGGGGGCGTCCAGCGAGCGGGGCGCCACCTGGCGGGCGCTGGTGCTGGGGGTGCTCCTGCTGTCGTTCCCGTGGGTGGCGGTGGCGGTGACCGACTGGTGGAGCCGTCCGGTGGCGGCGGTGTTCAGCTGGGCCGTGGCCACCGTGGGGATGGGCGCGGTGGTGCGGTCGCGGCTGGGGGTGGCCACCATCTCGCTGCGCGGCATGCCGCTGGGAGGGCTTGGCAGCTGGCGCCCGTGGATGGGGGGCGGGGCGGGTGCTCCTCCCGCCGGGGCGCCTCCTGCGGGTGCGCCATGGTCCGGTTCCTCGTGGGCGCCTGCAGCTGAGCCGCCGCGCGATCCCAACGAGGTGGCGCGGGTGGAGTGGGAGACCCCCACCCCCGTGCAAGGCGTGGCCGCAGCGCGCCGGCCGGTGGAGGGGGGCGAGGGGGCGTAGGGAGCGGGTTGACGGCCAAGCACTGCCGAGAAAAACGCCGGATGGCGCACGGTCCCGGGCTCCGGTAGACTCCCTGCATGAGCCCCCGCGATTCCGCCGAGGTGCTGCGCCCGTTCGGCCTTGAGCCCGATCCGGTGATCGAGCACTACAAGCGCGATGTGGACCGGACCCGCCTGCGCCAGAACCTGCAGCGCACGGTGGCGGAGCGCATGGCGTTGCTGGAGGAATTGCAGCGGTTGCATGAGGAGGCGCGCCGGGCCGGGGCGGCGTTGCGTCAGTCCCGATGACCGATTTCGGGCGGCTGATCGGGACGCTCACCGACGCGGGTGTGGATTTCCTGGTGGTTGGCGGCCTCGCCGCCAACGTCCACGGATCCGGGCGGTTGACCAGCGACGTGGACGTGGTCTACGCGCGCGGCGCGGAGAACCTCAAGCGGCTGGCCGCGGCGCTGGCCCCGCTTCATCCATACCTGCGCGGGGCGCCCCCCGGCCTGCCGTTCACCCTGGATCAGCGGACGCTGTCAACCGGGCTCAATTTCACGCTGGTGACGGACGCGGGGGACCTGGACCTTTTGGGGGACATCGCGGGGGGTGGGGGCTATGACGCCCTCCTGTCGCATTCGGTGTCCATCGAACTGTTCGGTCGTCCGGTGCGTTGCCTCGATCTGCCCACGCTTATACAAGTGAAGCGGGCGGCGGGTCGCGCCAAAGATCTCGAGGTGGTGGCGGAGCTTGAAGTGCTGCTTGATGAGTCTTCGCCGCCGCCGGGGGAGGATCGGGCAGCGCGGCGGCCGGTGGAGGGGGGCGAGGGGGCGTAGGGGGGGCTGTACCGCGCCGGGGCGACGTCCCCGCCGCACCGGTCTACTCCGCGAGGGCCCGTTGCAACGTCGTAGCCAGCGCCGGCGCCACGATCACCGCGCCCCGCCCCGCTGCCACCCCACCCCCACGCTCCACGCTGTCCGTTCCCCCGACGGCTGCAGCCGCGCGGTGACCTGCTCACGCGGCGTGGCCCGCTCGGCGCGGGCCGACACCACCAGCAGCTGGTCGGCCACCGGCACCCGCGCCGACAGCCAGCCGGCCACCGCCTGCGACTGGGCGGCTTCGTATGCCAGCTCCGGCTGCACCAGCCGTCGGTACGTGGGCTGGTCCCGGGGCGGGAGCGGGGGACTCCCCCCCGTGGCGCGGCGCGGGGCCCGCGACGCCCCCACCGCCACGGCGGCACGCCCGGCCGATCGGGCCAGCTCGCCCCCCAGGAAGGGGGTCACGACCGCCAGCGCCGTGCGCCGCGCCACCACGTAGTCGAATCTGTCGTGCCGCCGCCGCTGCACGCCGCCCAGCACGCCGGCACTCCACCGCCCCCGCGACGCCCGCAGGTCCCCCTCCAACGCCAGCAGCTCGTCCTGGCCGTCCATGGCCACCCCGGTGAGGTCGGCGCGGCTGGCCGTGCCGGTGAGCACCTGCCGCGATCCCACCAGCAGCGCGCGCGCCGAGGCGCCCAGCGGCCGTGACGCCTGCAGGTGCGTGGTGCTGCCACCCCCCCGCCACCGTTCGGTGGCCCGCACGCGCGACACCAGGTTCTGGTACTGGTCCTCCGCGCGCCGCCCACGTTCGTGCACCGCCACCAGCCGCGTCCCCAGGACGGTCGCCTCCAGCGTCCCCCCCGTGACAGTGGCCCGCCGGTCGTTCCGCACGAACACGGGGGTGGACTCCGTCACCAGGAAGCCGAAGGGCTCGTCGTAACCGCGCAGCTGGTACAGGATCGTGGGAAGCGGCGCCGCGTTCAGCACGGTGGTCTCGTTGGCCTCGCTCCACGTGTGGAAGCCCCCCACGCGCACCCCGGCCCACGGCAGCACCCGTTCCACCCCGACCACCAGCCCCGGCGTGGCCGCACGCCCCGAGCGCCGCAGCGGCACGTTCACCGAGGTGTGCTCGCGCGACTCCAGCCCGGCCGCCACCCCCACCCCGAATCCCGCCAGCTCCGCTCCCAACGCGCCCTCAAGCCGCACCCGGGTGCGTTGCGTGGGAGGCGTGGTGGAATCGGTCACGATGAACGGCGACGACCAGTAGGGTGCCACGCGCTGCGCATAGCCTGCCGCGTCGTGCCATTCCCGGTCCACCACGAAGCGCCCCACCGCCACGCCGCGCCGTCCCACAGGCGCCCACCCCTGCCCCGTCCCCTGCGTGACCGTGGCGTCGGCCACGTCCAGCGGCCGGCGAAAGGCGCCCGACTCGCCGGCGCGCTGCAGCCGCAGTTCGCTCCACCCCGTGCTGTCCCCCGGCGCCCCCAGCCGCAGGTCACGCGCCAGTGCCCCCGGCGCCCCGGCCACCCCGAATGCGCCGGCGCGCGGCGACGGCCCCGCCAGCAGCCCGGGGCCCAGCGGCGCCCGCAGCAGTCCGCGCGCGATGTCGATGGACGGCCGCAGCGGCGTCCACGCGGCAAACCACGCCGGTCCCGCCACGGTTGCCGCCCCGTTGCTGTCGTGCGCGCGCGACCATCCGCCGGGCGGGGCATCCTGCGCGCGCACGGCACTCACACACGCCACCAGCGCCGCCAGCACCGCGAGCGCCGTGGCGGCGGGCCCGGCGCCGCAGAACCATCTCGCGTGGCGCGCCATCATCCGCCCCGCCGCCACGACGCCGTGGGGATGGTGAGCTCCACGCCGAAGCGCGTGCTGGGACGCGCGCGCACCGACGACCCGCTGAAGGAGATCAGCCGGTCGAGGGCGTTGAATACGTAGAAGTTGAGGCGCCCACCCCCGGGGAGCGACTTGGCCACCTGCAGCGACGCCAGCCAGTCGTCGGGCAAGCGGTTCACCCCGCCGGCAATGCTGGGGCGCAACCGGCGCAGGTCGGCGAACTCCGGGTCCAGCCGGCGCGACTCCGGCACGGGCACCAGCACCCCCGCGCGCGTGATGTACCCCGCAAACGCCGTGGAATCGCTGCGACTGAGCACGCGCCGCTCGTCTCCCAGCCGTTGCTGCACGGTGGCCGTGATCACGAACCCCAGCTCGGGCTGGTGATGCACCACGCGCCAGGTGACGATACTGCGCAGGCTGCGTGTGCTGGCCCGGTCGAAGTACGCCACCCGGCGGATGGCCGTGTCCACCTGGAAGTCGTTGAGGCGCGAGGTGGGCCCGAAGTCGCGGTCGTCGGTGGCAAAGCCGGTCTCCAGGCGCGCCCCGCTCACCTCCACCCGGGTGCGCAGCGCCGGGATGACGGGAAGCTGCGCCGTGAATTCCACCCCGCGGGTGTCCAGCCGTCCGCCGTTCACGAAGCGGTCGAGAAACACGGGGACGGGCTCGAAGAACAGGGGCGGCTGCACCACGCGCCCGGGCTGCCCGGTGCCGCGCCCGGTGTCGGCCAGCGCGTAGCGCGCGCGCTGCAGGAGATCGGGGTCGCGACGCAGCGTCACCGCCCCGCGGATGCGATCATCAAACCACGTCACCGCCAGCGCCCCCCACCGCGCGCCGCCGTCCAGCTCCAGCCCCGCCTCGCGCTTGGAGGCTCGCGACAGCCCCAGCGCGGGGTTGCGGACATCGCGAACGTACGTGGTGAGCGCCGACAGCCGCTCGCGCGGGTCGGGGGTGAAGCGGTTGACGTTGACCAGGTCGTAGAACTGGCGCGCGGGGGAGAGCTGCGACACCGCGGGGGCCTTGCTCACCACGCCGTAGCCGGCACGCAGGCGCAGCCACGGCCACGGGGCGGCCTGCCCGGTGAGCCGCGGCTGCAGCTGGGCCGAGCGCACCCCCTGCGCAAACCCGCCGCCCTCGTGCAAGGCCTCCAGCCGCACCCCCGCCTGCACCTCGGCAAAGCGCACGCCGCGCCGCGCGGAGAGGCGCGAGTCGGCGTACAGCGCGCTGGTGGCCAGCGCCGGCACGTCGCGGAAGTCGCGCGGCCGGTCAAAGCCCACCGTGCCGTTGAACGGGCTGGTCTGCGGGGGACGGCTGATTTCGAACCGGTACCCCTCACCCGCGTTCCACTCGCGGCGCGCCTCCCCCCCCACGCGGAGCTGCGCCACGCCAAGTCCCGACCCCGGGAACCGCGTGAGCTCCCACTCGAGGCGCGAGAACAGCAGACGCGGCGCGCCCAGCAGTTCGTACGCGCCGAGGTAGTTGCCCTCCACGTAGGTGCCCAGTGCAAACCCCGAGTCGAGCCGCTGGGTGAAGGGGGTGGTGGGGCGGGACATGCGACGCGTCTCGCGCGTGGCCTGCTGCTGGTGGTCGTACGCGGCGGTCCACTCCAGCACGCCCCCTGCCAGCACCACGCGCGCCCGCTCGGCCAGGCGCACCCCCCAGTCGTCCTGGAAGGAGTTGCGACCCGGCTCCACATCGGGGCGCTCGGGGCTGTCGAAGCGCAGCCGCCACCAGTCCACCCGCGTATCGGCGGTCAGGCGCGGCACCCCCGATCCGGTGGCGAGGGGGCGCAGCGCCCCCATCTGCAGTCGGTGGGCCACCTGCCCCGCCCCACGCAGCGTGGTGGCGCTGCTCAGCGTGCGCAGGTTGCGCGTCTCGGCCAGGTTGCCGGTGACCGTGAGCGCCTGCCGGGCGGAGGCCAGCGAGCGTCCGCCCACCAGGTTCCCCTCCCCCGTGCGGGGGTCCATCCGCCCGGCAAACTCGGGGGCCGCCGCGGCGGCGCGGGTATCCACGATGATGGCCCCTTGGGTAAGGTCACCCCACCGTGCCGAGGGGATGCCGCGAATGACCTCGACGCGCTCCAGGGTGGTGGCGGGGATGCGGCGCAGGTCCACGCCCCCGCCGGCCGCCGAAGCCTGCGGGACCACCTCGCCGCGCACCCCCACGGTCTGGAGGTTGGCGTTGTTGGAGAGCGGGACGCCGTCCAGCACGATGAGCGTCCCGGCGGCCCCGATCTCGGCGGCCCCAGGGCCGGAGACGCCTCCCACGCCCACGGAGCCCGATTGCGCCAGGGCTCGCAGCGAGAACTGCCCCGGAGCGTCCAGCCCTGGGGGTTGGAGCGGAACCCCGGGGACCAGTTCCAGCACGCCGGCCAGCGAACTGGCCACCTGGTTGGCGATGGCGTCGCGATCCATGACGCTGGCGGTGCCCAGCTCGCCGGTGGCGCGTCCGGTGCGATCGGCGGTGACCACCAGCTGGTCCAGCTGCAGGGAGCTGCGCGCCATGCGGACCGTGATGGTGACGGCGCCGGCGGCGGGCACCGTGACGGCGGTGCGGCTCACGGCGTAGCCGAGGCGACGCACGGCCACGACCTGCGGCCCGGGCGGGACGCGCAGCAGGACGAAGCGCCCGGTGGTGTCGGTGCGGGCCTGCAGGGCCGTGCCCTCCACGGTCACCGTGGCGCCGGCCAGCGGGGCATCGGAACCGCGAAGGCGCACCGTGCCCTCCACCCGGGGTTCGCCCGTCTGGGCGGTTGCCCGGGCGGCGCACGCCAGGACCGCCAGCAGGGCCAGACAGGCGCGGGAGAGGCGGGAGGCCGGCATGGGCTCAGTCAAGAGGGCTGGGAGACGTGACGGCGTGACCGTTGACGATGCCCAACAGCGAGCTGCGCGGGGATTCATCGCTCCGGGAGGGTGACCGCACGTGAGGTGCCCGCTACGGGGCAAGGGAGCGCCGGAGGGGACGCGCGTACACGAAGTCGCGCGCGCTGGTGCGCGTGCGCTGCAACAGCTCCCCGCCGGACGCGGAGCGCCCGAGCGATTTCCGGGCCATCGCCATCGGTTGCGAGGAGTCCAGCAGCAAGGCCGCCGCCCGGTCCATCCCCGGCGCAATCCACGGGTCGCAGTCCCGCCCCACGAGCCCGCTGTTGGCCAGCCGTGCGCGCACCACCGGGGTGTACGTGAGCGACACGACATCGAGCAGGGCGGACGCGGGAATCCCCCAGAGGGTTGCGGTCCCCGTCCCCGCGGCCTGCGTGAAGAGGGTGTCCGTCAGCTGGGTGATCGCCGATGGCCGCGCCAGTCCGATGGTCCGCGGCGAGTTGAGGGGATAGCCGCGCCCGAGCGCGCCGGCCCCCGCCTGCACGCGCACCATGTCCGGGACAAAGGGATTGTCGATGTCCGCCTCGGAGCCGATCTGCTCGAAGTGCGCGCGTGACAGGTCCACCTGCTGCGTGGTGGGGGAGGCGGCGCGATGGTCCATCGCGTCCATGGCCACGACCTGCGCCGACCCGGGGGCGATGGGGTCGTCGCGGCCGCGACCCGGAAAGGCGTGGATCACGTTCGCCCAGACGCGGCCGTCCTCCAGGCGGACCGGGACATTCCGCTCGCAGGCCCCCCACCCGTCGGTGTGCTGCACGGCGCTGGTCAGGAACACCAGCATGCCGTCGAGAAACGCGGTGGTGTCGGCGTTGTTGTACACCTCGAGGTAGTGACCAACGCCATAAAACACGGGGGGCCCCGGGGAATACCCGAAGACCTCCGAGATGATCACGGTGCCGCGCCGTGCCGCCACCAAGGGGACGATCGCCGAGGCGGAGGCTGGCGGTTGGACCGTCACCTGCACACTGCCGGTGAACACGGTGGTCTCGCGCTGCCCGGCCGGCAGACGAGCGGCCTCGGCATCGGTCAGCGGCCGTTCGACGCCAACCACGTAGGTCCCCTCCAGCAGGGAATCGAAGGGGGCAACGCCTCCGGGGCCGATCACGGCGCGACGCGCCGTGTCGCCGCTGGCCAGTCGCTGCAGCCGCACCGTGGTCCCTGGCATGGACAGCCCGGCCTGCGCCGCCAGCGAGGCATCCTCGTCCACGACTTGCAGACGGACCTCCAGACGCGCGCGCGTCACCACCCCACTGGGCGGAGGGGTGGCGCCCGGGGGGGCGCCGCGCCGCCATCCGTCACCCCGCCACCGGCGCAGGCGGCGCAGGCGGCGAGGGCCAGCACGGCAAGCGGCTTGGCAACGCACGCGTTCACGGGCGGCATCTCCATGGTCATTGGCCGAGCACGGCACGCGTCGTCGCGGGGTGCTGCCTTAGCACATGCGGTCGGCATCTCCTGAACCTTGCGGCGCGGGCGGGGGGGCGTCAAGAACGGCCCCGCGCATCACCAGCCCGTCTCCGGCCATCGGCAACTCACATCAAGTCCCGCATCAACTTCGCAGCAACCACAAAGCGACCTCCTTGCTCATCCCGAAAGGCGTCAAAACTCCTGGCACCGCTCCGTCTCTAGCAGGTGCGTGGCGAAGCCATGATTTATGGCGTGGCGCCCGACCCGCTGGCCCATCCTGGTGCGGAGCCCGACCTCCGGGTTGACCCCCGCGCGTGTCCGAGGTGTCTCGGGCCAAAGAGGCGTGTTGCGTTCCTTAGCTCGACCTGGTTTTCACCCCCCTTCGGGTCCGTGCCGCGCGCGAAGCGCCCCTCGGGCCGTAATCCCGCATGGGTACGTAGCCCCGGCACCTCGCAACGGCGCAGAGGCCTGCTGCATGGGCGGCAGTCCCGCGGGGACGTCAGGCCCGGCTACATCCGCGGAATTCCTCCCCGGGGAATGCCGGCCGTGCAACGCTACGAAGCACTCGATGGCGAAAGCCAGCACGCCGCCGCCGGTGTGTCGGCGACGGTAAGGGGAGGCGCCCGCGCCGTAGACTCGCGCACCCCGACCAAATTCCTTTTCCGTAATGTGCGTCTGGTCTCTTGCGCACAGTCGGAAGTACCGGTATCCTCGCGCGTGATTACTGTTCCCAAACAGTCTGAATTGGAGGCATTATGGCTTACGCGAAGATGCTGTCGCGCTTCGTTGCTTTGCTCGCCGCCTTGGGTATTCTTGGAATTGGTGCGACGGAGGCCTTCGCGAGTAGTCGCAGCGTTGGCGCCGTCTGCGACTTCAACTGGACGGGCGAGGCATGCGGCCTAGGCGGCGACAACCTCTGCAGCTTCTGCTGCATGGAAAACGGCCATTCCGACGGTGGTCTGTGCGTCTCCGGCAACACTTGCCTCTGCTATTGAGGTTGTCTGCCCCGTCGCGCCAGTACTCAGGTCCGCGTTGCCTCGGGATCGATGAACAGGGGAGAACGGATTGAGCGACGACACGTTGACACGTCGGTTCGAGCGGACGGCCCTGCTTCTCGCTCTTGCAACGATTCTCGCGCTCGTTTGGCGCCTGCGACTCGAGAAGATGGCTTTTGCGAAAGCGAGACGTGACGCCTTGATGCCGCGCGTCGGCCATTGGGTACCCGAAGTGCCCACCGACTCAATGGCAGGCGAGTTGCTGACGCTTGGACGTGCGGGACGTCGACAGGTCCTGGCATTGCTGCAGTCGGAGTGCGTGTTTTGCTCGATGTCCCTGCCACTGTGGCGCGAGTTGGCGGATTCAGTGCGCAAGCGAGGCGACCGCCAGGTGGACTTCATCGGGGTACAGCTGGACACGCTCGTCGCGGCAAGGCAGTACATGGCGACGCACGCACTGCCTTTTCCCGTGGTACGATTCCGCTCGTTCCGTGACTCGAGAGTCTATTCGGCGCGGGCGACACCGTATATCCTCGTGATCGATACCTCGGGGCGTGTTGCGTACGCACGCGAGGGTGCCCTTACCACCCGTGGGGGAATGGATTCGGTGCTCACCGCCGCGTTTCCTCCACGACGGCCGCGCGACGCGGTCGCCGGGCCGGCGCAGTGAATCGTCGACTGGGCCACGGGCACGTTCGGCGGCACGCGCTCGCCGCGGGCCTCCTGGTGTGCATGCTCGCCGCATGCCAGGGCGCCATCAGCGAGCTTGATCCGCCGCCGGCTCCACCGGGTGATGCCACGAACCCGCCAACCACCGTGCAGCGCGCGTCCATCACGGTCAACGTGAGCATCGATCCCGGCGATGCCGACATTGCCTCGCGGGCGCAGGTGTCGCTCGCGGGCGCCACGGTCCGCGTCGTTCGTGAGGGGTCGGGAGAGCCCGAGCGAGCCAGAACGCTGGACCCGACAGGAACCGTGCGACTCGATTCGCTCCTGGAAGGACGCTACGCGATCAGTGTCGACCGCGTGCTGAGCAGCCCGGAACTGGCGCGCCTGGAACCGTCGCAGCGCGACGCCGCCGTGTTCGCCGGCGGCGCACAAGTCAGTCTGGCTCCGCCGTCGCCACAGACGGTGAGCCTCTCGCTGGTCGCATCCCGTCGCGGATCCCTCATCATCTCCGAGCTCTTCTCATACCGTCCGGACGGGCCGAACTTCTACTCCTTCGGGAACTACCTCGAAGTGTACAACAATGCGGACACCACGGTGTATCTGGACGGGGTACTGCTCTTTCGCACCACGGCGATGCTTCACTCGGCCTCGCCGATGACGTGTGCCAGGTCCCAGGCGTTTCGTACCGACCGGAACGTGTTGTGGTCGCGCCTCGTCTGGGCGTTTCCGGGATCCGGCCGGGACTTTCCGCTGCCACCGGGGACCGCCAAGGTGGTCGCCATGGACGCCATCGATCATCGCGCGGCATCGCCGTTGACGCAGCAAGTCGACCTGTCGCGCGCCGACTTCGAGGAGATTGGCAACGAAGCCGACACGGACAATCCCTTTGCCGCCAATCTGGTGCGGGTCCAGGCGAGTCCCGGAGCCCTGGGCCGCGGTCATCCGTTGCAGACGCGACTCAGCTTCGGGCTCGCTCGACCATCAGCTCGCAACAGGCTGCAGCCGGATGTCATCGAGTGGTCGGAACGCGGCCAGGACTACAAGGTGGAGCTCTACGGCATTCCGCAGGTCGACGTGCTGGACGTGGTGTCCACGACGTACACCCCGCAGGAGCGGGCTGCGCTGGAAGCCGTGGTCGGGCCGGTGATCGACTGCGATCCGTGGTTGGCTGACAACTTCGAGCGGGCCGTTGCCCAGATACCCATGGGCAATCGGCCGGAGGCGGTGGCGCGCAAGTCCCTGGGACGAACCAGCGCCGGCGTGGAGATCCTGCAGCGCACCCGCACCAGCGCCCGGGACTTCGAATATGTGACGCCACTTCGGCGATCACTCAACAGGTAGCGCGTGACGACTCCGTCCGCCTACCGCCCCACCCCCGCCAGCACCACCCGCTGCCCGCGCGCCATCCCGAAGCGCCCCGCCGCGCTGCCGTTGCGCACCGCCACCTCCACCAGCCCGCTGGAGCCCACCAGCGCCAGCGGCGCCCCCGGCGGCACGTCGCCGTAGGTGCGCACCAGCGGGATCACCTGCCCCATCGTGTGCAGCGTGGCACCCAACGGGAGCGGGCGCGCCGGGACCAGGTTGGTGACCGCATTGCCGAAGCGGTCGAAGGTGAGCACCTCCCCCTCCAGCGTGCCGTCGCCCCGCCGCACCGGCGGCGGCGTGCGGCGGCGCACCGGGTCGGGGTGCGGCTCCCCCACCGCCTCCAGCGGCACCCCGCCCGCTAGCTGCGCCGCCACCGGCGCAAACACGTCGCGCCCATGAAAGGTGGGCGCCGCGGCTGCGGGCTCCGGAAGCCGCACCACGCGCGCATCCAGCGCAAAGAGCGACGGCGACAGCACGCCGTTGTCAGGGCCCACCAGGTAGCGCCCCTCGCTGGCCACCGCCAGCGCCGCGCGCGACGTCCCCACCCCGGGGTCCACGATCACCAGGTGCACGGTCCCCACGGGGAAGCGGCGCCAATAGCGCGCCACGGCCAATCGCGCCCCCTCCACATCCTGCGGCGCCAAGTCGTGGGAGATATCCACCAGCGGCGCGGCCGGGGCCAGCGTGCACAGCACCCCCTTCACCTCGCCTACGTAGCCGTCGGCGGTGCCGAAGTCGGTGAGCAGCGTGATGGGGGGCGTCATGGTCCTCGTAAACTACCCCAATCGTGGGGGGATCGCGGTCTGGCCCCCTACACTCGGCTCCGGCGCCACCGACCCGACTGCCAAAGCGCCATCATCAGGACGCCACGCGCCATGGCTGTCACCGCCAGCGCCACCCACAGCCCCGTCACGCCCCACACCCCCGCCGCCCACGCCCCCAGCGGCAGCCGCAGCGCCGTGATCCCCGTGGAGCCCAGCATGGGGATGAGCGTCCACCCCGCCCCACCCATCGCACTCTCCAGCACCACCTCGGCCCCGATGAACAGCTGCATGAACGCCGCAATCCTCAAGTACCGCGCCGCCTCCGCCACCACGGCCGGGTCGTCGGAGAACACCGCCCCCAACTGCTCGGGGATGGCGAGGCACACCACCGCCATCAGCAGCCCCACGGCGCTCACCGCCAACGTGCCCAGCCACCCGGCGCGGCGCGCGCGCTCGGGGTCGTCCGCCCCCAGGCTCTGCCCCACGATGGCCGCCACCGCCGCGCCCACCCCCACCGACACCACGTACACCACGCTCTCGATGCGGAACCCCAGCCCCAGCGCCGCCAGCGCCGGCGTGCCGAACTGCGTGGTGATGCGCGTGAGCGCCACGTAGATCGCGCTGAACGCCACCCCCGTGGCCGCCGCCGGCGCGCCGATGCGCGCGATGGACGCCATCACCTCCCACCGCGGCGCCGCCAGCGTGAGCAGGCCGCGCCGATGCAGCAGCCACACGCCCACCACGCAGCCGATCCCCCGCGGGACCAGCGTGGCCAGCGCCGCCCCCTGCACCCCCAGCGCCGGCACCGGCCCCGCCCCGCGAATGAGCAGCGGGTCCAGCAGCAGCGCGAGGACGGTGGTCACCCCCAGGATCTGCAGCGGCGTGCGCGTGTCCCCCTTGGCACGAAAGACGGCGTCCACGGCGAAGAAGCCGAACAGCAGCGGCGTCCCCATGAGGTACGTCCCCAGATACGCCCGCCCGATGGCGCTCACCCCCTCGCCGGTGTGCATCACGGCAAAGAGCCCCGAGAGCAGCCACGGCGCCGCCAGCGCCACCACCGCGCCCATGACCAGCGCCAGCAGCAAGCCATCCCCGGCGGTGCGCGCGGCCTCCGCCGGGCGCCGCTCGCCGTGCCGCCGAGCGGCCACGGCGTCCAGCCCGATGGACACCAGCTCGCCCATGGAGATGACCAGCCAGATCCAGAACACCGCCGCGGTGGCGCCGGCCAGCGCCTCGGCGCCCAGGGTGCGGCCGATCCAGTAGGTGTCGGCGTTGTAGAAGGTGGTCATGAGCAGGTTGGCCGCCACCGCCGGGAGCGCCACGCGCCGCAGCGTGTGCCACAGCGCCCCCCCGGCCAACTCCCCCTGCGGCGCGCCGGCCTCGGCCGACACGTCCATCACGGCGTCCGCCGATGCCTGCGCGCTCCCGCTCAGCCGACCATCCGCTCGGCCAGGCGCCGCGTGACCAGCTCCGCCACGCGCGCCAGCTCCTTGGCCGCGCGCGCGTCAGGGAGCGCCGCCACGATGGGACGCCCGCTGTCGCCCCCCTCCTGGATGCGCGGGTCCAGCGGCACCTGCCCCAAGAGCGGCAGCCCGCACTGCTCGGCCAGCCGCGCCCCGCCACCGGTGCCGAAGATGGCAATCGGCTTGCCGGTCTCCGGGTTCTCGAAGTACGCCATGTTCTCCACGATCCCCAGCACGGGGACGCCGGTGCGCTCGAACATCTTCACGCCGCGCAGCGCGTCGCCCACCGCCACCTGCTGCGGCGTGGTGACAATGACGGCGCCGTGCACCGGCGTGGCCTGCACCAGCGACAGCTGCGCGTCACCGGTGCCGGGCGGCATGTCCACCAGGAAGTAGTCCAGCTGCCCCCAGTTCACGTCGCGCAGGAACTGCGTGATGATCTTCATCACGATGGGGCCGCGCCAGATGGCCGGCTGGTCCTTCTCGATGAGGAAGCCGATGGAGATGACCTTCACGCCGTGCGCCTCCAGCGGGATGATCTTCTCGTCGCGCACCGCCGGCGGCGCGTCCACCCCCATCATGAGCGGGAGGTTGGGGCCGTAGATGTCGGCGTCCATGATCCCCACGCGGTACCCGGCGTTGGCCAGCGCGATGGCGAGGTTCACGGCCACGGTGGACTTCCCCACCCCGCCCTTGCCGGAGGAGATGGCGATGACCTGCCCCAGCTGCGGATAGGCCACCGGCTCGGGAACCTTGGGTGGCGCCTTGGCCGGCGCACTGTCCATCACCGGCAGCGCCCGCCCCTTGCCGCCGGCGGCGGGCGCCATGGCGGGCGGCGGCGGCGTGGTGGCGCGGCGCGCGGGCGTGGCCTCCCCCTGCGCGGGGTCGCGCACGTCCACCAGCACGTCGGTCACC
>JBEIJM010000050.1:0-17814 GCA_040380205.1 Gemmatimonadaceae bacterium | reverse complement strand
TTGGGGTCGCCCCCGGCCTGCAGCAGCTGCAGCACCAGGTCGTACTGCCCGTTGATCGCCGCCATCAGCATGGGCGACGTGCGGTCCCCGCCACTCACCTGGTTCACGTCGGCGCCACCGGCCAGCAACGCGGTCACCACCCCCTGGTGCCCCTCGCGCGCCGCCAGGTGCAGCGGGGTCAGCCCCCCCTGCACCCCCAGCAGCTCGGTGTACCCGGGGGCGTCGTCATCCAGCCCCGCCCCACCCTGCGCCGCCAACCGCGCCGCCTCCGCGGCATTGGCCGCCGCCACCGCCGCCAGCGCCGCCGCGTCAGTCCCCTGCTGCTCCACCGCGCGCGCCGCGCGCACCGCCGCCTGCACGCTGGCCACATCCGGGCGCCACGCCGCATCAGTCGCCTTCCCCTGGGCCTCGCGCCGCTCGGCCAGCACCGCGTTGCGCCGCAGCTTCGCCTGCCGGTCCTGCGCCGCCAGCGCCATCGGGTCCACCGTGCGCCCCATCAATCGCGGGTTGGCCCCCGCCGCCAGCAGCTGCCGCACCGCCAGCTCGCGCCCGCGCTCGGCCGCCACCATCAGCGCCGTCTGCCCATGCCACGGCTCGGTGGCGTCCACCACCGCGCCACGGCGCAGCAGCGCGCCCACCACCCCGGTGTCCCCCGCCAGCGCCGCCAGGTGCAGCGGCGTGGCCCCCTCCGCCGTGCGCCCCGCCACGTCGGCGCCGCCGCGCAGCAGCACCCGCACCACCGGCGCGTGCCCCTGCCGCACCGCCACGTGCAGCGGGGTGTGCGCCCCCACGCGCGTGGCCGCCGGCAGCGCCGCGCGCGCGCCCAGCAGCGCCACCGCCATCGCCGAGTCGCCATGCCACGCCGCCCAGTGCAGCGCGGTCATCCCGTCCCCCTGCGGGGTGTTCACGTTCTCCCCCTGCCGCACCAACGCCCGCACCGCGGCCAGGTCACCGCGCATGGCGGCCTCGGCCACCGGCGCCGCCGGCGGAGGGGCCACCACCACCGGCTCGGTCGGCATCCATGCCACCGCCAGCACCCCGGCCCACCGTACCGGGCGCCACCCGGTCGTCGCCCCGCGCGCCTGCCGCATGGTCATCCCCCGGTCAGAAGGCCAGCGTACCGGTGCTGTCGCCAAACTGCGTCACGTCGTCCACCCCCAGCCGGTGCAGCAGCTCCAGCATCGCGTTGGCCATCGGCGTGCCGTCGGGGGCCATCACGTGACGGTTCCCCGCATGCCGCCCGTTGGCGCCCCCCAGCACGAGCAGCGGGCACCGCCGGTGGTTGTGCGTATTGCCGTCGGCCATCGGCGAGCCGTACACGATCGCCGTCTTCTGCAGCAGCGGCGTGTCGCCGTCCATCGTGGCGTTCAGCTTCTCCAGCAGATACGGCAGCAGCCCCACGTGGTACTTGTTGATCTCGGCGAACTCCTTCACGCGCGCCGGATTGTTGCCGTGGTGTGACGCGGGGTGGAACCCGGTCATCACGCCGCTCTCGGGGTACACGCGCGACGAGGCGTCGCGCCCCAGCTTGAAGGAGAACACCCGCGTCATGTCGGCCTGCAGCGCCAGCACCTGCAGGTCGAACATCAGCCGCACGTGGTCACCGAAGGAGTCGGGGACGCCGGCCGGCGCCCCCGCCAGCTCCCGCTCCTCGCCGCTGCGGTTGCGCGCCTCCACCTGCTGGATGCGCCGCTCGATCTCGCGCACGTTCTCCAGGTACTGGTCCACCCGCTGCCGGTCGGCCACCCCCAGCTCGCGGCGCAGCTCCGCCACGCGCCCCGTGATCCAGTCCAGCACGCTCGCCGTGCTGCGCGTGCGCGCCGCCCGCTCCGCCGGGGTGCTCCCCACCCCGAACAGCTGCTCGAACGCCACCCGCGGGTCGCGCACCATGGGGAGCGGCTCGGTGGGGGAGGCCCAGCTGATGGAATCGGTGTACAGGCACGAATACCCGTACGCGCACCCCCCCGCCCGGTCCAGCGGCTCGATGCACAGCTGCATCGACGGGATCGGCGTCCCCTGGCCGAAGCGCCGCGCGTACAGCTGGTCGATGGAGGTCCCCGCGTGCACGTCCGACCCCTCGGTCTGCGTGGGGTGCGCCTGCGTCAGGAACACCGCGCTGGAGCGGAAGTGGTCGCCGCCGATCTCCTCGGGCTTGTAGGCCTCGGCGTTGCGCACGTCGGTGTTGCTGATGATGGAGAGCGTGTGCCGCCACGGCTCCAGCGGCGACAGCGACGTGCCCGCCAGGCTGAACGACGACCCCGTCTCGCGCGGCGACCACAGGTGCTCGGCCTGCCCGAAGGGGCTGCACCCCGCGGCGCCGTGCACCATCTCCAGGAACAGCACCCGCGTGGGGTCGCCGGCCTGCGCCAGCGCGCGCGCGGCGCGCCCCACCGGGCGCATCGCCTCCAGCTGCGGGAGGGCGATCATCGCCCCCATCCCCTGCAGGAAGGTCCGGCGGTCCAGCGGCGTCCGGGGAATCAGCGGCATCAGGGCACCCTCAACGGTCGGAAGAGGCGGCCACCGGCTCCGGCGGCCGCTGCATGCGGAAGGCGGGGGTGCGCACCACCCCCAAAATGTAGGCCGACATCCGGTGCTGCTGCGCGCCGGCGCCGCGCACGATGGCGCGCACCGCGGGCATGTCCCCCGCCTCCACGCGGCGCCCCAGCGCGTACGCCATCAGGTTCTGCGTGAACGTGCGCAGCAGCGACTCCTGCCGCCGCAACAGCGCGGCGCGCAGCGCCGGGAGGTTGGCGGCGGGGGTCCCGTCCCACAGCTCCGTGCGCGTGTCGATGGGCATCCCGTTGTCGCGCAGGCGCACCCGCCCGGTCACGTCAAACCCCTCCAGCGCCAGCCCGATGGGATCGATCATCCGGTGGCATGAGGCGCAGGTGGGGTTGGCGCGGTGCGCAGCCATTCGTTCCCGCACCGTGAGCAGCCGCCCGTCAGCCGCCCCCGGCGTGGCCTCCAGGTCGGGCACCCCCGGCGGCGGCGGCGGCGGCGGCGAGTGCAGCAGCACCTCCATCACCCACTTCCCGCGCTCCACCGCCGACGTGCGCGTGGCGTGCGACGTGAGCGTGAGCACGCTGGCGTGCCCCAGGATCCCGCCGCGCGTGCTGTCGGGGTAGCGCACGCGGCGGAACTGCGGGCCGGCCACCCCCGGGATCCCGTAGTGCCGCGCCAGCTGCTCGTTCACGAAGGTGTAGTCGGCGCGGAACAGCTCCAGCGCGCTGCGGTCGCGGCGCACCAGGTCGTCGAAGAACAGCTCCGTCTCGCGCTGCATCGCCCCGCGCAGCTGCTCGTCGAAGTCGGTGTACTGCCGGATGTCCGGCTGCACCTGCGCCAGGTCGGGGAGGCGCAGCCACTGGGCGGCAAAGCGCGTGGCCAGCGACGACGCGCGCGGGTCGGCCAGCATGCGCCGCACCTCGCGCTCCACGCCGGCCGGCGTGCCCAGCCGCCCGCGCGCCGCCGCCTCGCGCAGCGCCGCGTCGGGGGGCGCGCTCCACAGGAAGAACGCCAACCGCACCGCCAGCTCCTCGTCGCGCAGCCGGTACGCCACCCCGGGGCGCGCGTCGGCGGGCGCCCGCTCGAAGCGGAAGACGAAATCCGGGCTGGCCAGGATCCCCTCCAGCGCCGCCCGGATCCCCCCCTCGAACCCGCCCGTCCCCGCGCGTCCCCCCTCGTACAGCGCCAGCAGCCCGTCCACGTCCCCCGGCGTGAGCGCCCGGCGGTACGCCTCGGTCCCCAGCCGCGTGATGATCGTCCGCGCGCACGTCCGCGCCTCGGCGCTCCCCCCCGACGCGTCGGCGGGGCGGCAGCGGAAGATCCGACGGCGCGTGGCCGTCTCCGATACCCCCGTCACGCGCAGCGGCCCGCGCACCGTGAACTCGCGCAGGTGCGGCAGCTGCTGGAAGCCGTACGCCGTGGCGTTGGAAGTGCTGAACAGCGAGTACTTGAGCGGCGACACCAGCTCCTGCGACACCGTCTGGAACCCCGGGGGGACAAACGCCGCCGCCAGCCGGTGCGTCCCTGCCGAGATGCGCACCGGCTCCGACGACATCGCCACCCCATTGGGGTCGGCGGCCGTCATGAAGCGATCCACCTCCAGCAGCGCCACCCGCTCGCCGTCCACCGACAGCTCCAGCCGCTCGCCGCGCGCCAGCCCGCCGGCGAAGGCGCCGGTGGTCTCGTGGAAGAAATTGGCGTCCAACCGGTAGTCGCCGTCGGCCGGGAAGGTGTGCGTCACCGCGATCCCGCCGCGGGTGCCGTACGGCGTCCCCGGCACGTGCTCCATCTGCGAGGCGAGCTTGGGGACGGTCCAGGTCACCGAGGCCGCCGCCGCTGCACGGTTCCCCACCGCCAGCCAGCTGAGGTCGCTGGCGGCGCGCAGGTACGCGTCCAGCAGCATGGGCGAGAGCGCCTGCGCGTCGGCGATGTTGTCGAAGCCGTCGCTCTTGGTGTCGGGGGGGAGGTAGTTGGCCGCGTCCACCTCCAGCCCCAGCAGCGCCAGCACCGACGCGCGGTACTCCGCGCGGTTGAGGCGCTGGAAGGTGCGATACCCGGGGTCGGGACGCGCCGAAGCCGCCGAGTCCAGCTGCTGCTCCAGCAGCGCGGCGATGGCGTCCAGCGTGTCCCCCGTGGGGCGCGCCGAGCCGGCGGGGGGCATCATCCCCAGCCGCAGCTTGGTGACGATCTTCTCCGAGACCTCCGCCGCGTCGGGGGCCCGCAGGGCGTCGTACCCCGCCAGCGACAGGTTGCCGCGCCGCGACGTGTTGTTGTGGCACTTGCCGCAGTACTGCGTGAGCACCGGGCCCATCGCGGCGGGGGCGAGGGGCGCGCGGGCGGCGGGCGGGCGCACCAGCGGACGCGATGCGACGCGGGTCGCGACGCGGCTTATCGGGCGCAGCACCGGATGGACGGCCGGGCGCACCGCCGCCGAGGGGGGCGGCGGGGGCGCGGTGCGGCGGGGAGGGACCGGGTCGCCCGGGACGGTCAGGGCGGCGCCGGCCAACAGGGGAAGCAGGAGGAGCGTCCGCATGCGCGACCGGGGGAAGGGCGGCGGGACGGATGGAAGGCGCCGGCAGGGCCGGCGGGGGGCGGGATCCCTAACTTGCCCCCGCCGACAGGCGGGGGCAAGCACGGCGCACCCGGACCGCTACGCCCGAAGCTCGGTGGTGCGCACCGACAGCGCCGCGATCCGCTCCATATCCGGCGCCACCCCGATCCCGGGGGCGCTCCGGGGGACGATTACTTCCCCCTCGGGGGTCATCGTCCACTCGGGGTCCACCACGTCCTGCGTCCAGTAGCGGCTGGACGGGGACAGGTCCCCGGGCATCGAGAAGTTGGGGAGCGAGGCCAGCGCCACGTTGTACGCGCGCCCCACGCCGCTCTCGAACATCCCGCCGCACCACACCGGGATCCCCTGCGCCTGGCAGAAGTCGTGGATGGCGATGGACGCGGTGAATCCCCCCACCCGCCCGGGCTTGATGTTCACGATGCGCCCCGACCCCAGCGCCACCATGTCCTCGGCCCGCTCCAGCGACGTGATGGACTCGTCCAGGCACACCGGCGTCTGCAGCTCGCGCTGCAGCACCGCGTGCCGCACCAGGTCGTCCCACGCCAGCGGCTGCTCGATCATCATCAGCCCCAGCCCGTCCAGCGCCTTGAGCACCTCGAGGTCGTCCAGGGTGTACGCGTTGTTGGCGTCGGCCATCAGGTGCGCGTCGGGGAGCGCGCGCCGCGCCGCCTCCACAAACGCCACGTCACGCCCGGGCTCCACCTTGATCTTCACCTTCTGGTACCCCTGCGCCACCGCCGCCTCGGCCTTGGCCACCAGCGCCTCGGGGGTGCGCTGGATCCCCAGCGAGATCCCCACCGGCACCCGCGCGCGCGTGCCCCCCACGAAATCGGCCAGCGGCATCCCGCGCCGCACCGACTCCAGCCCCCACATCCCCATCTCCGCCGCCGCCTTGGCCATGTTGTGCCCGCGGAAGTCCTTCTCCAGCAGCGCATGCACGTCGCGCGGGTGCGCCACCTCCACCCCCAGCAGCCGCGGCGCGATCCAGGTGGTGAGCGCCAGCCACGCCGTCTCCAGCGTCTCCGGCGTGTAGTTGGGGGTCTCCCCGGCCACGCACTCGCTCATCACCGTGGCGCCGTCGGCGTCGGTGAGCTCGCAGAGGAGGATCTTCCGCTCGTGGATCTCCCCGGAGGAGATGCGGAACGGTTCGCGCAGCGGCAGGTGGATCTCGCGGAGGATCAGGCGATCAAGGCGCATGGCAGGGATCGGGGAGAGCGGATCGGGAAAGGGATCGGGAACCGGCAGTCAGCGCGTGTCCAGCAGGTAGGCGGTGCCTTCGGGGCCCCGCCTGATCCCCACCACGTGACGTCCGGCGGCCGCGTGCTGCTGCACCGCCTCGCGAAACGCGTAGCGGGCGGCGGCGGCGGCGGCCGGGTCGGTGCGCACCAGTGCCTCGAAGTCCTCGGGGAGCGGGATGGACCAGGGGGCCTCGGTCCTCGGGACGGTGGGGCCGTCCAGCCGCCACCGCGCCAGGAACCGGTCGGTGGGGATGGGCCCCATCAGCGGGGAATCGGTGATGCCGTAGATGTTCTCCACGTACTCCGCGATCTCCGCCTTGAGCCGGCGCAGGTTGAACCACGCGTTGCGCGCCACCAGCGGGTCGAAGGTCCACACCATCTCGCGGATCCCCTGCGCACGGCAGCGATCGGCCTGCCAGTGCTTGAGGCGCTCGGCCAACCCCATCCCCCGTGCCTCGGGCGCCACCGCCAGCATATCCGACCAGTGGAACAGCACGCCATCGCGCACCCCCACCAACCCGAAGACGAACCCCAGGATCCGGCCGTCCGGGGCGAACGCTCCCCCGGCCACCCCGCCCGTCTTTTCGGCAATCAGCAGCATCGCCGACGGGATCTTCTCCCGGAACCCCACCCCCCACGTGGCCTCCTGCAGCGCCACGCCGGCCTCCCGGTCCTCCAGCGTGTCCAGCGCGCGCACCACCACCGTGGCGGGATCCACGGCGGGGGCGACTGGGACGGTGCTCGCGGCGCTCAGCGGATCGTCTCCCACGCAATCGAGGCGATTTCCCCCAGCGCCTGCCCGGCCAGCACCGCCGGGTCGGGAACCTTGGCCGCCACGTTGTTCACGTACACCGCAAAGGCGATCTCCCGCCCGCTGCGCGTGGTGAAATACCCGGCCAGCCCCTTGCCATGGATGATCTGCCGGCGGTTGAGCGGGTCGTAGCTGCCGTAGGTGCCGGTCTTGGCAAACACCTTCCCCGCGCCCGGGCTCCCCTTCTGGATCGCCGCCAGCGTGCCGTCCACCCCCAGCGTGGGCATCGCCGCCTTGAACCCGGCCGCATACGGTCGCTGCCACATCATCGCCAGGAAGCGCGTCATGAACGCCGGCGAGAAGTACGCATCACCCCCGGCGCCGTCCCCCTGCACCGCCCCCTCCAGGTCCAGCCCGTTCTTCACCATCAGCTCGCGCGCGATGTCAAAGCCCGTGCGCGACCCATCCCGCGACGCGTCCAGCGCCGCCAGCGTGAGCGGCAGGTTGCTGGCGTGCAGGTTCTGGCTGGTCTTGAGCAGCACCGTCGCCTCCGCCAGCAGCGGCAGCGACACATGCTCGGCCACCAGCAGCGAGTCCACGTACGACGGACGCAGCGCCGCCGGATCCACCACCCGCGAGGCCAGCCGCGGCAGCGCCGACACCCCCGCCCCCCGCAGCGCCTCGGCCAGCACCAGCTCGCCGAAGCGGCTGGGCGACGGAATCACCCACCGCGGGTTGGACGGCGCCCCGCGCGGCACCCGCCCCGTGATCACCAGCACCCGGTGGTCACGGTTGGTGCTGTCCTCCACCATCCGCACCGCCGGCGCACTGCCGCTGTCGGCGGTGGTCAGCGTGGCCTGCACCGTGAGGTACGGCGTCACCGGGGACATGGTCACCGTGGCCGGCGCCCCCGTGGTGGCTCCCGGGGTCACGACCAGATCGATCACGTTGTCATTGATCACCAGCGGGGACAGCGTCACCCGCGTCCCCAGCTCGCGCGCGCCCTCGGCAAAGAGGGAGGCATCCACGATCACCTGACCCGTGGCCCCGCGGATCCCACGCCCCGCCACCTGCGCGGCCAGCGCCTTGATCACCAGCAGCGGGTCATCGGGGAGCGGCTGCCCGCCGTACGAGTGATCCTGGTCGATGAACGCGTAGCGGCCATCGGGACGCGCCCGCCCCGACAGGTTGGGATCGCCGCTGGCCACCAGCACCAGGTCCCCCTGCACGATCCCGCCCACCACGGGACCGGTGCGGTACATCCGGGTGCGGAAGCGGTGGTCGGGGCCCAGCACCTCCAGCGCCGTGGCCATGGTGACCACCTTGGTGGTCGACCCCGGCACGAACAGCTGCTGCCGGTTGTGCGCGAACACCGTGCGCCCCGTCTGCAGGTCGTAGAACTCCATCCCCCATGACGCGTGGGCGAACTCGGGACGCGCCATCACCTCGGCGATGCGGCGCGGGGGGGCCGGCTGGGCCGCGGCCGGCGCGGCCACCGCCGCCAAGCCCCCGAACAGCACGGGGGACAGCGCGGCCACCGCGCGCCGGGCAGGCGCGACGCGGGACATCCTGGACAGAAGCATCATGCACTCACGAGAGAAGAGGCCCGGAGGGCGCCGGTGGCGCGGGATCCCGCACCGCCGACGCCCCCCTCATCGGTTACCCGATGATGCTGGGGTTGTTCAGCCGCTCCACATCAGGGAGCGGGAGGCACTTGTTGTTGCCGTAGGTGCCGCCGCCGTTGGGGAACACCGCCCCCGCCGCCGGCACCAGGGGAAGATTGAACCGGATCGTGTCATACAGGCGGTGCCCCTCCAGGAACAGCTCCCGGCGGCGCTCCTCCCGCACCTGCGCCTGGATCTCCGATTCCACCGTGCTGGCGAACGCCGGCAGGTTGGCCGCGGTGCGCAGCTGGTTGATCAGCTGCACGGCCGTGGCCCCGCCGGCCACCTCGGCGCGGATCAGCACCGCCTCCCGCCAGGTGGCCATCGGAATGGGGTCGCTGAGCGACCGGTACTTGTTCTGCACGAACAGCCGCACCGTGGGAAGCGAGCCCCCGCGCCCGGCGTCGGTCACGTTCACCCGCGGGTCCGCCACCCCGGCCACCGTCTGGGCGCGGAACTGCGTATCCACCGTCACCGTCCCGGTGGTGTTGTTGAACCGGAAGATGCGGTTCTCCGCCCGCCCCGCCGCCGCCGTGGTCTTGGCGGTGTACACGAAGCCCGCCGGCACCAGCGCCGCGTCCGCCGCCGCCTCGGTGCGCTTCCCCTGGTTGATGCGCGCGCGCGCGCGCCCCACCAGCGCCAGGTTGCGCAGGTCCGCCGGCGCCCCCGAGGCCGCAATCACCCGCGAGAACCGCTCCTCCGCCAGCGCGAACACCGCCGCCGGCGTCTGCTCCGCCCCCAGGTCAAAGGCGCAGGAGCAGAACATCTCCCCCATCAGCAGGTAGCTGTAGCCAGCGAACGCCGCCGCCTGCGCCTGCAGCGCCGCCCGCCCGGGCACCTCCGCGTCGGTCCACTTGGCCAGCAGCTGCAGCGACTGGTCCGCCTGGAACCGCGCGATCGAGAGCGGAGTGTACACCCCGAACCCGCCGCACCCGCCCGTGGCGTACAGCGCCGTCGCCGGGAAGTTCGTCCGCCGGTCGATGTCCCACGTGGCCGCGTTCGCCTGCGCGTCGGCGAACTCGTCGGCCAGCGTCCCGCCCGTGAGGATGAAGTTCCCCAGGGCGCACTCGAAGTCCGCCACCGCCCCCGCCACCAGCACCGTGGCGTTGGAGGGCTGCAGCAGCGTCTGCTCCAGGATGCGGCTGGGCGCCTCGACCTCGAGGAGCGTGCCGCACGCGGCCAGCCCCCCGGCGGCCAGCGCCAGCGCGGCCGCCCGGACGCCGCGCGCCCGGGGACCCGGTCCGATATGTCTCATGACAGTCATCTCGCGGTGGAAGGGAGGTCAGTAGGTGAGCGACGCCGAGAGCAGCAGCTGCGCCAGCGGCGGCACCTGCGCCTGCTCCAGCCGCACGAACTGCTGCAGCGTGAAGAAGTTCTCCGGGTCGGTCCCGCCGTAGTTGGTCCACAGCGCCAGGTTGCGCCCCGACAGCGTGATGGAGCCCGACCGCGCCCGCACCAGGTTGGCGATCCGCGGCCCCAGCTGGTACGCCACCGACAGCTCGCGCAGCCGCGTGAAGCTGGCGTTCTGGTACACGAAGTTCCGCAGCACCCCGGGCGACTGCACCTGCGCCACCAGCGCCGGGTCGTACTTCTCCGGCTCCAGGTTGGCCATGCACTGCCCGAACACCTGGCACCGCGCGCGGTCGTTGTTGTTGAGCGTCGTGTTCCCGCCCTTGAAGTCGAACTGCGCGTACAGGCGCCACCGCTTGTACAGCGTCACCGTGGCGTTGTACGACCCCTCCAGGCTGGGGTCGGGGCGCCCCAGGAACACCCGCGGCGCCACCGGCTGCCCCGCGGCGTTGAGGCACGCCGTGGTCCCCCCCTTGCCGTTGTCGCACAGCGCGTTGCTCGCGCGCTTGGTGACCGGGTCGAAGGTGGCCGACACCACGCGGAAGTCGTACCACGACGCCACCGGCCGCCCCTTGATGTGCCGCTGGGCGCCGAACTGGATGTACTTCTCCCCGTTCTCGTCCACCGGCAGCGGGAGGTTCCCCAGGTCCATCACCTGGTTGTCGTTGCGCGAGATGTTGAACCCGAGGTCGACGTTCACGTTCTCCTTGGCCAGCGCCGCGTAGCGCAGCGACAGCTCCACCCCCTGGCTGCGGATCTTGCCGATGTTGATGAAGCGGTCCCCGGCGAAGCCGGCCGAGGGAGCCACCGCCTGCGCCAGGATGCCATCCTCCGTGTTGCGCCGGTAGGCCGTGAACTCCGCGCTCAGGCGGTCCTGCAGGAAGGTCCCGTCAAAGCCGACCTCCGTCTCCTTGCCGCGCTCGGGGCGCAGGTCGGGGTTGCCCAGTGCCTGCGGCGTCACCGCCGAGCTGCCGTTCCCGCCGGTCGTGGCCGCGTAGGTGCGCAGCGCCGAGTTGACCACCGGCTGCTGCCCCGTCTCGCCGTACGCCGCGCGCAGCTTGAGCTGGTTCACCCACGCGAAGGGGAACCACGCCTCCTCGTTGATCACCCACGTGCCGGCCACCTTGGGGTACGTGGTCCAGCTGAAGTCCTCGCCGAAGGCGCTGTTGTTGTCCACGCGCAGCGCCGCGGTCAGGTACGCGCGGTCGTTCAGGTTGAGCTGGTGCTGCCCGTAGAAGCCCAGCGTGGCGTTCTCGAAGTAGTCCTCGCCGCCGAAGGTCGCGGCGGCCGCGTCCACCAGCGTGAGCCCACCCGCCGGGAACCCCTCGCCGCGCGCCGCCAGCGCGTAGGTCTGCCGCTTGAAGTACTGCGCGCCGAACGACGTGCTGGTCTGGTAGCCGAACAGCTGCTTCTTCGCGGTGGCCGCGTAGTCCAGCGACGTCACCGACAGCTCCTGCCGCCGCGTGAGCTTGTTGCCGTTCTGGTCCACCGGGCTGCCGAAGAACTGGCGGTAGAAGGGCGCCATCCGCTCGGTCTGGTTCACGTTGTCCTCGCCCGTCAGGTCGTTCCCGACGACGAGGCGCTGCGTGAGCCAGGTGCCCAGGCGGTGGTTGAACTGCAGCGAGGCGGTGGTGCGCTTCACGTTCTGGTACTGCTTGAACGCCCCCCAGAACGCCTCCGGCGGCGCCGAGAAGTAGCCGCGCCGCAGCTTCTCGGCGTCGGTCACCGGCGCCTGCCCGAAGTAGGCGGAGAACCACATCCCGCCGCCCGCCTCCAGCGGCACGTTGATCGTCTGCTGCGTGGTGTTGAAGGTCGCCTGGATGTCCAGCGACTTGTACGGCGACAGCGAGATGTTGCCCGAGGCGCTCCACCGCGCGAGGCGGTTGGTGGGCTCCACGCCCTTGTCGTTGTCGTAGGTGCTGCTGAAGTTGTACTTCACCGCCTCGGTGCCGCCGTTGAGGCTGGCGTTGTACGACTGGCTGAGGCCGTTCTGGAACAGCACGCGCCCGGCCTCGCGGTCGGCGGCCACCGGGTTCCACGACTTGATCGTGCCGTCGGGCATGCGGCGGTAGGTGTTGCCGATGCGGCGCTCCGCATCCTGGAACCAGTTGTTCCCCAGGCGCGTGTTCCAGGTGAGCACCGGGCGCCCCGCCTTGCCGCGCTTGGTGATGATCTGGATGACGCCGTTGTTGGCCTCGGTGCCGTACAGCGTGGCCGCCGCCGGCCCCTTGATCACCTCGATGCTCTCGATGTTCTCGGGGTCGATGTCGTTGAGGCGCGAGATGACGCCCGAGGAGAAGAACTGCGAGCGCGGCCCCGTGGACACGTCGTTCGCGATGCGGACGCCGTCCAGGTAGATGAGCGGCTGGTCGTTGAGCGACAGCGACGCGGCGCCGCGGATGCGGATGCGGGGGCCGGAGCCGATGGCGCCGGACCCGCCGCTGATGACCACGCCCGGGGCGCGGCCGTTGAGCAGCGACGACACGTCGGCCGCCGGCGCGATGCTCTGCACCGCCGCGGCGTCGATCTTCGTGACCGAGTTGCCGATGGCGCGCCGCTCCACCGGCTCCGCCGTCCCGGTGATCACCACCTCGCTCAGGCTGGTGAGCTGCTCGGCCAGCTGGATGCGGATGTCATTGCGCCCCACGGTCACCAGCTGCGTGGTGGGCTTGTAGCCGATGCGCCGCACCTGCAGGGTGACCTGGGTGCCGGTGAGGCCGGTGAGGCGGAAGCCGCCGCTGCCGTCGGTGACGGTGCCCAGGGTGGTCCCTTGCACCACCAGCTGGGCGCCGTCCAGGCCGCGCAGGTTCTTGGCATCGACCACCAGGCCGCTCACGGTCCCGGACCCCTGGGCCGCCAGCGGGGCCAGGGGGGGCAGGAGGAGGGCGGCCAGGAGCAGGGCGCCCGTGCGGACGCTGGCCCCGAGGCGAGGGGTGGGACGGGGGGGGCTCGATGGCGGACGGGCCGGACGCATGCTTCGCCTCCTGGTGTGGGCGCGGCGCGGGAACGGACTCCCGCAGGTGGGGTGGGGCTCGGCGAGGACGCTGCGCCCCCGCTGATCGGGCACGCCCTCGGCGGATGCTCTGGAGGCAACTCCGGATCCGAGGTGCGATACAATACGGTATACAGTCCAAGACTCGAGTACGCTAGCCCTCCCGGGACCCGCCCGCCTTAACCCCCAGCCCCCCCGCGCCGCCGCCACCACCAGTACGCCGGCACACCGCTCATCACCACCAGAGAACCGATCAGCCCCTGCACCGGCGCCGAGACCAGCGCGTTCCCCACGATCCCCGCCGACGCCAGCACGAACAGCACCGTGGTCACCGGGTACCCCGGCACCCGGAACCCCGCCGGCGCCCCCTCCCGACGCCGCAGCACCAGCAGGCTCGCCGCCCCCAGCCCGTAGAAGATCCACCCGGCGAACACCACGTACGTCAGCAGCACCTCGAAGGTCCCCGACAGCGCCAGCAGCGCCGCCCACCCCGTCAGCGCCACCACGGCCACCGCCGGCGTCCCCCGCCGCGGGTGCAGCTCCGCCAGCCGCTGGAAGAACAGCCCGTCGCGCGCCATCGCGTAGTACAGCCGCGACGTCGTCAGGATCAGCCCGTTCGACGCGCTGAACATCGCCACCAGGATCACCACCGCGATCAGCTTCGACGACGCCACCCCGAACTGCGACGCCATCGCCTCCGCCGCCACCCGCTCGCTGCCGATCACCCCCGGCACCCCCAGCGCCGCCACGTACCCGAGGTTGGCCAGCAGGTACACCCCCACCAGCACCGCACTCCCCACCCCGATCCCCCGCGGGAACGTCCGCTGCGGCGCCACCGTCTCCCCCGCCGAGAAGGTCACGTACTGCCACCCCTCGTACGCCCAGAGCACCCCCACCATCGCCAGCCCCACCCCCGCCAGGAATCCGTCGGGGAGCGTGGCCGGCCACCACGCCGACAGCGGCGGCATCGACGGCCCCCGCAGCACCAGCGCCACGCTCATCGCCACGATCGCCACCACCTTGAGCAGCGTGCTGCCGTTCTGCACCCCCACGCTGTCGCGCGTCCCCCGCACATTCAGCACCGCCAGCACGGCCAGCATCAGCAGCGACGCCCCCTTGGCCGCCGCCGGCGACAGCGGGAGCAGCGTCTGCAGGTAGCTGCTGAACGCCACCGACAGCGTGGCCAGCGACCCGGTGGCGATCACCAGGAAACTGCTCCACCCGTACAGGAACGCCGGCAGCGGGCCGAAGGCGTCGCGGATGTACAGGTACAGCCCCCCGGCCCCCGGGCGCGACACCGCGAGCTCCGCGTAGGTCAGCGCCCCCAGCACCGACAGCACCCCGGCCACCAGCCACACCAGCAGCGCCACCCCCATCGAGCCCCCCGACTGCCGCAGCACCACCGCGGGCACCAGGAACACCCCCGACCCGATCACCGTCCCCAGCACCAGCAGCACCAGGTCCTTCACCCCCAGGAGCCGCACCAGCCCGTCGGCCCCCTCGCCCGCCTGGGGCGTCGGTCCCGTCGCCGGGGCGCTCACTTGGCCCACCCCGCGCCCCGCAGCACCTGCCCCGGACGCGCCCCGGTGTGCGCCCCCCCCTCCAGCACCACCACCCCGTTCACCAGCACCCAGTCAATCCCCGTCGGCGACGCCGTGGGGTCGGCGTAGCTGGCCCGGTCGTCCAGCGCCTCCAGGTCGAAGATCGTGACGTCGGCCCACGCCCCCACCCGGATCACCCCGCGGTCGGCCAGCCGCATCCGCGTGGCCGGCCAGGAGGTCATCTTCCGCACCGCCTCTTCCAGCCGCAGCACGCCGCGCCCCTTCACGTAGCGGCTGACCACCCGCACATGGTTGCCGTACGCCCGCGGGTGCGGCAACCCGGTGGCGTCGCGCGCCTGCGCGGGGTTCACCGCCCCGGCATCGCTCCCGATGCTGGTCCACGGAAAGCGCAGCGCGGTCTCGATGTCCGGCTCGCTCATCATGTGGTACACCGCCATCACCCGCCCCGACCCCTGCGCCACCAGGTCCCACGCGGCGTCCGCCGGATCCTTCCCCTGCGCCCGGGCGATCTCGGCGAGGGTCTGCGTGTGATACCGGGCGTTCGCGGGGTTCTGGGCGTTCATCAGCACCACCCCGCCCCACCCCCCGGCCGCCTCCACGATGTTCCACCACCCCGGCGAGCCGGTGGCCACCTCGCGCTTGAGCCGCGCCCGCACCTCGGGGCGCGCCAGCCGCGCCTTCAGCGAGTCGGTCCCCCCCTCGTGCGCCCAGCTGGGGATGGTCGCCTCCAGCCCGGTCCCCCCGGCGGTGTACACGTACAGGTCGGCCGCCACATCCACCCCGCGCCCGCGCGCCGCCTCCACCACCTGCCGCACGGAGTCCATCAGCACCCCCCACCCGGGCTTGTGCGCCACCTTGAGGTGGAACACCTCCACCGGCAGCCCCGCCCGCTCGCCAATGGCGATGGCCTCGCGCACCGACTGGACCACCTCGGCGCCTTCGCCGCGGATGTGGCTGGCATACACCCCGCCGTGACGGGCGGCGGCCTCGGCCACCGCCACGATCTCGTCGGTCCCGGCGTAGCTCGACGGCGGATAGATGAGCGCGGTGGTCATCCCCAGCGCCCCGCCCAGCATGGCGGTGTCCATGATGGCGCGCATGCGGGTCAGCTCCTCGGGCGAGGGCGCGCGCGCCACGGGCCCCAGCACGGCGGTGCGCGCCTGCGCCTCGGAGAAGAAGCTGCCGAAGTTGATGCTGATCCCCTGCCGCTCCAGGGTGGCGAAGTAGTCGGGGATGCCGGCGGCGGGGACGGGGGTCCCCCCTTCGCCACCGATGGCGGTGGTGACGCCCATCCGCAGCTTGTTCTCGGCGAGGCCGTGCCTAGGGAGGACGCTCCCCGACTGGTCCATGATGTCGATCCACCCCGGGGAGACGTACTTGCCGGCGGCGTTGATCTCGCGCCGTCCGCGTCCGGTGACACGCCCGACCTGCACGAAGCGGCCGCCCTGGATGGCGACGTCGGCCAGGATCCACGGGTTGCCGGCGCCGTCGAGGACGCGCCCGTTGCGGATGACGACGTCGTAGCGGGGGGTGGTGTCGGCGGGGCTCGCTTGCGCCGCGAGGGGGGCCAACGGGGCGGCGACGGGGAGCATCGCGGCCATCGCGGACGCGGCGAGCGCGGCGGCGAGGCGAACGGCGAGGCGGGTGGCGGGGCGAGCGAGCTGGGGGCGCATGAGGGCGGGGAGGGGGGTGACGGCCGAGCCCGGATACAACTCGGTATACAGCGTGGACCGGCAGGGCGCCAGCGCCGACGCGATCCCCCCTACCAGTGCCCCAGCTCCCCCTGCGTCCCGATCACCTGCTCCAGACGCGCCGCCGCGTTCCGCCAGTTGATCTCCACCGCCGCCTGCGCCAGCACCCCCGACCCCGCCGCAATCTGCGCGATGATGGCCTCATGCTCGGTGATCGACTTGGCCATCTCCTCCACCAGGCTGCTCACGTACAGCCGCACATACCGCTCCGTCTGCGGCTTGATGGCCGCGTGCAGCGCCTGCAGCCGCGGCCCGCCGCCCACCTCCACGTAGTACCGGTGGAACGCCATGTCCACGTCGTACAGCGCCCCCTGGTCGGCCGGGACCGCCGCCCCCGCCAGCGCCAGCGTGTCGTTCAGCCGGTGCAGCTCCGCCACCGCGGCACGCCGAGCCGGATCCGGCAGCTCGGCCGCCCCGCGCGCGCCCAGCCCCTCCAGGTGCCCCACGATCTGAAACAGCTCCCGCGCGTCCGCCTGCGTGAGCGGCGCCACCATGAGCCGGCGCTCCCGGCGCCCCTGCACCACCGTCACGTACCCCTCCTGCTCCAACCGGTGCAGCCCGCTCCGCACCGGCGTGCGGCTCAGCCCCAGCCGCTCGCACAGCTCGCTCTCGATCAGCCGCGACCCGGGCGCCAGCTGCCCCCGCACGATCAACCCGCGCAGCTGCCAGTAGGCCCGCTCCACGCTGGCCCCGCGCGGTGGAGCCTCCGGAGCGCGCGGACGCGACGTTGGCGCCGCCATCAGCCGCACCGCGCCAGCGGGACGGACCAGCGACGCGCCGAACCGAGGGCTGCACCCCTCACCGCCTGCATGGTCTCATTCCTCACATCCCCTCCACGGCTGGAAACGCCAGGTCGGGAGCCCTCTCCCGCGCCCATCACTCAATACTAGCGCGCCCATGGCCGCGGGGGATCTCCCGGACAGCTACGGTGCGTCGCACCGGCTACCCTCCGGAAGTCCGCGTGGGGCCGCTCGGTCACCGCGGGGACCCCCCTCCCGTTGCCGGAGCCCGCCATGAGCTTTCGCACCATCGCCGCCGCGTTCGAACACCGCGACCAGGCCACCGCCGCCGTCAGCGCCCTGCAGGCCGACGGCTTCACGGCGGATGACATCAACCTCCTGGCGCGGACGCCGGAGCCCGATGGCTCCGCATGGAGCGGGGAGCGCCCCTCCCTCTGGCACCGCGCCGTGGGACAGGAGGTGCTCCAGAACGACACGTCGGTCTACCGGGAACTCCTCGCGCGCGGCGGGGCGGTGGTGGCGGTCCGCGTCCCCGCCCACGAGGTGGACCACGCCACGGGCATCCTGGACCGGCACCACCCCGTGAAGGTGGGGAACCACGCGCTGCCGGTGGCGGCCGGCGGCGTGGGCGCCAACCTCCGCGACCTCATCCCGCGCACCCCCGACCACTGACCGCGGCGCCGCGGGGGCGC
>JBEIJM010000049.1:0-18126 GCA_040380205.1 Gemmatimonadaceae bacterium | reverse complement strand
GGTGCGGCGGGCGCGCAGGTCGCGCACGGAACTGTGGATGCCTCCGCCCTGCCGCGCGATCTCCAGGTAGGGGACGCCGGTGGCCCGCAGCTCATGCTCGGCCACTCGCGGCGCCCCGAAGAAGGCGTGGGTGTGCGCATCGACGAAACCGGGCGCCACCAGCCCCCGGTCACAATCCACTTCGCGCGCCTGGGGGAAGCGGCGGCGCAACTGATCCTCCGGCTCCACCGCCAGCACGCGGCCCTCGCACAGCGCCACCCCCACACCCTCGCGCACGCCGGCGTCCGCCAGTGCCGCCCCGCGTCGCGCCTGCGGGGGGCCCGCGCAGGTGACGACCTGGGCGGCATTCACCAGCAGCAGCGGGACCGGGCCGGTGGCGTCGGGGAGCGGCGCGCCGCGGTTCATGCCATCACGTCCCGCACGCGGGAGCGGAGGCGGAGCGGCGCCTGCGCCTCGCCGCGGCAGGCGTAGAAGCACGCGTCACAGTTGATGGGCTGGTAGCCGGCATACGCCTCCCACGGCCCGTCGGGGGGGAAATCGGGGCACCGGCGCACGCGCCCCTGCGGATCGATGTGAATGGTGGACTCGCCACTGCGGCACGGTTCCTGGGCCAGCTCCCCGCGGACATAGCGCGGGATCTGCTCCAGGTAGTGCTCCGAATTGGTGATGGCCCCGGGGTGCCGGCGCTTGAAGTCGAGCAGGGCGGCCACGGCCTCCGCCAGGTCGCCGTGCTGGTCGGTGGCCAGCAGGTGCGCGCGGTTGCCGTTCTTGAAGTCGGTGTAGAGCGAGAAGTTGACGCCGCCGCCAAGCTCGCGCGCGCGGCGCACGATGGGGAGCAGCTGGTCGAGGTTGTCGCGCTTGATGACCGTGTTGAAGCGGACCCCGCCAATGCCGGCCTCGCGCATCGCGGGGACCAGCGCCTGCAGGCGGGCGGCCAGCCCCGGGATGCCGCGGGCCTGGTCGTGCCGTTCGTCGAGATAGTCCAGCGACAGGTTGAACTGGTCCAGCCCGGCGTCCCACAGCCCCTTGGCGCGCTCCACCGTGAGCATGCCCCCGTGGGTGATGAGCTGCAGGTACGTGAACCGCGAGGCCTGCCGGACGGCCCGCACGATCTCCTCCAGGTCGCGCCGGAGGAGTGGCTCCCCCCCCGTGAAGGTGGCGAGCATGGGGGAGAAGTGCCGCACGATGGCGGCGTAGTCCGCCACCTCCTGGTGTCGCGCGTCGGCCGGGGTCTTCCAGTAGTCGCAAAAGCCGCAGCGGGCGTTGCAGCGCATGGTGACCTCGAGATTGAGGAGCACCGGGCGCCGCCGGGCGCGCAGCCAGGCGTACTTGGCCAGGAACACGGGCACATGCCAGGGGCGGTACCGGCTGGACAGCATCAGGCCTCGAGGCGCGGAAGACGGATGCCCTCGCGGGCCGCCGTGGCCCGGGCGAGGTCGTAGCCGGCCTCGGCATGGCGCGCCACGCCGATCCCCGGATCGTTGGTCAGCACGCGCGCCAGCCGCCGTCGCATCCGCTCGGAGCCGTCGGCCACGATCACCTGGCCGGCGTGGAGGGAGTTGCCGATCCCCACCCCGCCGCCGTGGTGGAACGACACCCAGGAGGCGCCGCTGGCCGTGTTGAGCAGCGCGTTGAGGATGGCCCAGTCGGCGATGGCGTCGCTGCCGTCGCGCATCCCCTCGGTTTCCCGGAAGGGGGAGGCCACGCTGCCGGTGTCCAGATGATCGCGACCGATGACGATGGGGGCGGAGAGCTCGCCGGAGGCGACCAAGTCGTTAAGCGCCAGCGCGAAGCGGGCGCGATCCCCTTGCCCCAGCCAGCAGATGCGGGCCGGGAGCCCCTGGAAGGCGATCCGTTCCTGCGCCAGGGTGATCCAGCGCCGCAGCGCCTCGTCGTGCGGGAACAGCTCGAGTGCCAGCGCATCGGTGCGGGCGATATCGGCGGGATCGCCCGACAGCGCCACCCAGCGGAACGGCCCCTTCCCCTCGCAGAAGAGGGGCCGGATGTACTCCGGCACGAAGCCGGGGATCTCGAACGCATCGCGCACGCCGGCATCGAAGGCCACGGTGCGCAGGTTGTTGCCGTAGTCGAAGGTGACGGCGCCGCGTTGCTGGAGCGCGCGCATGGCGCGCACGTGGGCGACCACGGAGTCGGTGGCGCGCGCCACGTAGGCCGCGGGATCGGCCGCGCGCAGCGCCGACGCCTCGGCGAGCGAGAGCCCCGCCGGGACGTAGCCCACCAGCAGGTCGTGCGCGCTGGTCTGGTCGGTGAGCACGTCGGGGGTCACGCCGCGCGCCACCAGCTCGGGGAGCAGCTCGGCCACGTTCCCCTCCAGCGCGACCGACAGCCCGGTGCCAGCCGCCTGCGCCTCGCGGAGCCAGGCCAGCGCCTCGTCGAGGCTGGCGGTGGCCCGGTCGCAGTAGCGGGTCTCCAGCCGCTTGGCGATGCGCGCCGGATCCACCTCGATGGCCAGCACGGCCGCCCCGTGCATGGCCGCGGCCAGGGGCTGCGCGCCCCCCATGCCCCCAAGCCCCGCGGTGACCACCAGGCGGCCCGCCAGGGTGCCCCCGAAGTGGCGCACGGCCACCGCCCCGAAGGTCTCGTACGTCCCCTGCACGATCCCCTGCGAGCCGATGTAGATCCACGACCCCGCCGTCATCTGGCCGTACATGGTGAGGCCCAGCGCCTCCAGCCGCCGGAACTCGTCCCAGGTGGCCCAGCGGCCCACCAGGTTGCCATTGGCCAGCAGCACCCGGGGCGCGTCCTCGTGCGTGCGGAAGACCGCCACGGGGCGGCCGCTCTGCACCAGCAGCGTCTCGTCGTCGGCCAGCGTGCGCAGGGTGCGCACGATGGCGTCGAAGTCCGCCCAGCTGCGCGCCGCCCGCCCGGTGCCGCCATACACCACCAGGTCATCCGGGCGCTCGGCCACTTCGGGATCAAGGTTGTTCATGAGCATGCGCAGCGCGGCCTCCTGCTCCCAGCCGCGGCAGCTGCGGACCGGGCCGCGGGGGGCGCGCACCGGGCGCGGGCCGGCGCCGAGGGCGACGTCGGAGTGGTCCGTCATGCGGTCACCTCGGGCATGAGGGATTCGAAAGCGCCGGCCGCCAGCGCGTCGGCCAGCCGCGTGATGGCGGGCGCGGGGGGACGATCGCCGTCACGCGGGGGGACCAGCTCCCGGATGCGGGCGTGGGCCGCCTCGACCGGGAGGCTGCTCCGCAGGGGGCGGCGACAGTCCAGCGCCTCGGCGCCGCACAGCAGCTCGATGGCCAGCACATGGCGCAGGTTGCGCACGCTGCGGCGCAGCTTGACGGCGGCGCCCATCGCCATGGGGACCACGTCCTCCTTGCTCCCGTCGGTGGGGATGGAGTCGACGCTCGCCGGGTGGGCCAGCTGCTTGCACTCGCTGGCCAGCGCCGCCGCAGTGACCTGCGAGATCATGTGCCCCGACTCCAGCCCCGGCTCGGCCGCCAGGAACGGCGGGAGCCCCTGATTGAGGTCGGGGTGCACCAGGCGGTCGGTGCGCCGCTCGCTGATGACGGCCAGGTTGGCGGTAACCACCGCCAGCAGGTCGGCGGCCAGCGCCACCGCCTGGCCGTGGAAGTTGCCGCCGCTGAGCAGCTCCCCCGACGGAAACACCAGCGGGTTGTCGGTGGCGGCGTTGAGCTCGCGCTCCACCAGGCCGGTGGCAAAGCGGAGGGCGTCCAGCGCGGGGCCGTGCACCTGCGGCACGCAGCGCAGCGCATAGGCGTCCTGCACGCGCGGGTCGCCGTGGCGGTGCGACTCGCGCAGCGGGCTGCCCTGGAGCAGCGCGCGCAACAGGGCGGCGGAGTCGGCCTGTCCCAGCTGCCCGCGCACGGCCTGGATGCGCGCGTCGTAGGCGTCCGGGGTGCCCAACAGCGCCTCCAGCGACAGGGCGGCCGCCACGTGGGCGGCGCGCCACAACCGCCACAGCTCGGCCAGCGCCAGCGCCGCCACCGCGGTGTGGGCCTGGGTGCCATTGATGAGCGCCAGCCCTTCCTTGGCCTCCAGCACCACGGGGGCGAGCCCCGCAGCGGCCAGCCAAGCACCGGTCTGGTGGCGCACGCCCTGCCACTCCACCTCCCCCTCGCCGATGAGCGCCAACGCGAGGTGCGCGAGCGGGGCCAGGTCGCCGCTGGCGCCCACGCTCCCCTGTTCCGGGATGACCGGATGGACCCCGTCGTTGAGCATGGCGAGCAGCGCCTCCACCACCGCCGGGCGCACCCCGGCGTGCCCCGTGGCGAGCACGTTGGCGCGCAGCAGCATCATGGCGCGGACCTCCGCCACCGGGAGCGGGTCCCCCACCCCGGCGGCATGCGACCGCACCAGGTTGCGCTGGAGCGCCGCCAACTGATGCGCGGGGATGGACACCTCGGACAGCTTGCCGAAGCCGGTGTTGATCCCGTACACGGGGGTGCCCCCCTGCAGCGCGCGGTCCACGACCGCCCGCGTGGCCTCCATGCGGGCCCGCGCCTCCGGGGCCAGGCGGACCGGTGCCCCGTCCCGCGCCACCGCCTCCACATCCGCCAGCCGCAGGGCGTCGCCGGTGAGCGCCACCGCGCCGGTCACGGCGTCGGCGCCGGCATCAGAAGCTGCTCCCCCGAAAGGTCTGCCGATCATAATTGAACTTGAGCTCGGGCTGGGCCTTGAGGGCAATGAAGAAATTGAACGCGAAGTTGCCGTTGGGCGTCTGCGACACGGAGAACACGGCGTTCCAGTCGTGCAGCTGCCGCTGCAGCCCCACCTGCTGGCTGGCGAAGCGCGCCCGGACCACGTCGTACTGGGTGGACCATTGCACCGACCAATTGGGGGTCAGGGTGAACGACGTGTTGGCGGTGACGTTCTGGGTGGGGGGTTGCAGGAACACCGGCGCCCCGATGGCGCTCTGCCCCGAGGTGAGCCCGGCCGCCGGGGCATTCTGGGCGTTGAACACGCACTGGTCGTAGGCCAGCAGGCCGAAGGCCTTCTGCGGTTCGCACAGGCGCACCGGATCGTTGAGGATCTGGGTGCCGCCGCGCGGCGGGCGCTGCCTGGTGGCGTTGTACTGGATGCTGAGGTTCCACCCCTCGCCGGCGGGGAGGGCCATCTGCATGCCGCGCATCGCCCCGCCGCCGGCCGCATTCATCTGCCGGGCGGTACGGTCCACGTCCTGCCGCGCCGAGGGGACCTGCCCGCTGCTGTCGGCGGCCTCGAGCGTGCCGCGCCGCCCCAGCAGCCGGCCCAGGAGCACGAAGATCCCCGACTTGCCGTTGAGCGCGAAGCTCACCCCCAGGTCGGCCCGAAAGGGCTTGAAGGTGGCGGTGTCCGACATCGGGTCGCCCTGGAACAGGTCGTACGAGGTGCGGAAGTCGAGCCCGGGGAGGAGGTCGGTACGCGCGGAGATCGCGAAGGTCCGGTCGGTGAAGCCGTTGCCGGTGGTGTCCGCGCGGACGAAGTCGTAGGTGAGGGGCGAGAAGTTCACCGACAGCAGCTTGATCTTGCGCCCCGACTCGGGGGCGGAGTCGCTGTCGCTGCGGAGCTTGGCTTCAAGGTTGGTGGCCAGGTTGAGCGAGATCCGGTTCTGGGCCAGCGCCCCCAGGTACCCCACGCGGGAGCGGCCGAGGGCCGCCAGGTAGTCGTCACTGACGGAGGCGGCGGGGGAATAGCTGTAGCTGATGGCCGGCGAGATGGAGTGGCGCAGCCGCGCCACCGGGCCCAGGCCGGGGAGCATGGCATAGAGGGTGGGGGAGGCGCTGACCGCGTAGCTGAGGCGCTTGGACTGCATGACCCACTGCCCGCCGCTCCGCTCGGTGCGCACGAACAGCCCCGACGCCGGGTCCACGTTGGCGACCGTCACGGAAGGGGAGAGGTTCCAGGTGCCCTGGAAGAACCGGGGAAGGTTGAAGGCGGTGGTCCAGTCGACGTTGCTCTCGAAGGTGCGCGCGAAGATGCGGGTGGTGCGCTGGCTGGTGTCGCGCACGCCCACGATGAGCCGCTCCTCGGGGAAGTCGCGGAGCTGCTCCGTGAAGGCGATGCTGTTGGTCCATTGGAAGTCGAAGATCTTGAGGGGGGTGTCGAAGCTGAGCTGGGTGCTGCGGCGCCCGGCGTTGAAGCGCGCGCTGTCCACGCCCCCCCCGGGGCGGCCGTTGTACACGAACGGGAACTGCAACCCCTGGTCGATGCGCTGCTGGGTGGACACGGCCAGCCGCAGCGACGGCGTCCACGACACGGGCCCCGCCTCGAGCGTCCCGGTGGTGACGTTGAGCGACGGGAACTCCATGTCGACCTGGGTGCGGCCGGGGTACTGCACGCGTCCGCCGCCCAGGTTGATGGAGGCCGGGCCGATCTTGGTCTGGTAGTTGAGCTGCGACCGGATGGTGGCGTTGGCCGCCACGGGGTTGATCGTGGTGGCGCGCTGCACCAGGGTGTTCTGCACCCAGTTGAGGCGCGCGGTGAGGCGCGTGTCCCGCGAGAAGTCCTGGTTGTGGTTCCAGGTGATGGAGGTGTTGCTGACCCCGTTGCGCTGCCCCATGTAGGACACCGCCATCTCGCCCCCCACGAACCGGTCCAGCCAGCGGTAGCGCCATTCGGCGTTGCCGCGGATGAAGCCGGGGTCCTGCTCGGAGCCGCGGGAGCCGCTGCGCCAATCCATCGACACTTCCGCGTTCATGAAGTCGTTGAGCGCGAAGAAGTAGCCGATGTTCTGGACGCTGCGCCGGTACGACGGGCTGTTCCGGAACAGCTCGGCGATGCCGAAGTTGGGGGTGAGGAGGCCGCTGCGGCGCCCCTTGCGGACGTCCTGGAAGAAGAACGGGATCCAGAACACCGGCACCTCGCCGATGTACAGGACGCCCGGGCGCGCCACCATGACGTTCTCGGAGACGAACTTCATCTCGCGGGTGGCGAAGTGGAAATGCGGCTCGGCGTGTTCGCAGTAGGTGAACGAGCCGTCGCGCGCGAACACCAGGTGGCGCCCCGGCACGAGGCTGTCGGCCACGAGCGTCCCCTGCCGGGCACTCAGGAAGAGCCGCTGTCCGCTGACCACGGAGGTGGAGAAGGCGCCGGTGACCCCCTGCCGCCCCTCCAGGTCGTACTCGATGCGGCCGCGCCCGACGAAGTCGTCGGCGTCGGGTTGGGTGCTGTCGCGCAGCCACACGGTGTCCCCGGTGGCCACCACGCGCTTGAGGCTGTCGCCGTAGGCGATGGTGTCCCCGACGAGGGTGGTCTCGTCGCGCCGCACCGCGGCGGGGAGGCCGGTCATGCGGAGCTCGCGGGTGCGCGCGTCGAAGCGGACGGTGTCCCCCTGGAACTGGACGGCGCGGTACCCCGGGCGGTCCAGGAGCGCGCGCATGAGCGAATCGGGGGGCGTCCAGCTGATGAGATCGCGGTCCTTGCTGAGGGCGCGGAGGGAGTCGCCGCCGGCGGCCTTGGACGCCCCGGTGGCGGCCGCCCCGCGCTGCGGGCGCGCCTCGCGGCCCTGTGGCTCGCGCCCCGGCATCACGCGCCCCTGCGCCGCGGCATCGGCGCCGGCCCCGCCCAGCGCCAGCGCGACCAGCACCGCGCCCCACGCCGCCCTGGCCGCGCGGACGCTCATTCCCCCTCGGCGAGGCTCCGGCGCTCGCGGCGCCGGGCGATCACCCGCGACAGCGTGATCGACACCTCGTACAGGAAGTACAGCGGGATGGTGAGCGCGATGAGGCTGGTGGGGTCGCTGCCGGGGGTGATGAGCGCCGCCGCCAGCAGGCACCCCACCACGGCATGCCGGCGGAAGCGGGCCAGGAACTCCGGCTGCACGAGGCCCAGCGCCGAGAGCAGCGCGATGACGACGGGAAGCTCGAAGACCGCGCCGAACGCGAGGCACATGGCCATGACGAAGCCGACGTACTCGCGCACCGTCGGGAGCACCTCCACCGACGCGCTCTGGAAGCTCATGAAGAAGCCGAGCGTGACGGGGAGCACGTAGAAATAGGCCAGCGCCATCCCGGCGCCGAAGAGCAGCGCGGCGCCCACCAGCGCGGGGATGACCACGCGGCGCTCATGCTGGTAGAGCGCCGGCGAGAGGAAGCCCCACACCTGCCAGGCGATCACCGGCGAGGCGGCGATGAGCCCCAACGCGATGGAGGCGTCCATGACGATGTCAAACAGGTCGCCGGGGTGCGTGACGATCAGCTTGCGCGTCAGGAACGGCTGGATGGGGGCGGCGAGGATGCCGACGATGTCGATCTGCTTGGTGAGCAGCAGCGTGAACGCCACCCCGACCCCGAGGAACAGGGCGAGGGCGACCTTGAACAGCCGGACCCGCAGCTCCTCGAGATGGTCGAGGAACGGCATTTCCGCGGACGGGGGCGTAGCCATGGGGGCGGGGCGAACCCGGCGCTAGCGCAGCGTCTTGAGCTGGTCGGCGGCCAACACCGCCTCGTCGCTGCGCGGGTAGCGCGCGATGACCTGCTGGAGCAGTTGCCGGGCCTGGGCAAGGTTCCCCTGCCCCACGGCCAGCTGCGCCCGCTTGTACAACGCGTTGGGCGCCACCTTGTCGTTGGGATAGGCGGCCACCACGGCGGCATAGGCGGCGTCGGCGGCCGCCGGCTTCTTCTCCTTGGCCAGCGACTCGGCGATCCAGTACTGCGCCTCCCCGGCCAGCTCATGGTCGGGGTAGGTGGTGAGCAGCTCCTGGAACAGCGTGCGCGCCGTGGAGGTGCTGCCGCGATTGAGCTGGTCACGTCCGGCGGTGAACAGCTGGTTGGGGCCGGGGGTGGGGGCCAGCGCGGGGGTCACCGAATCGGCGGTACTCCCCTTGCCGGCGTCCTTCGCCGCCTCCTTACCCCCCCTGGCGGGCGCCTTGTCCGCGCTCCGCCCCCCCTCACGCTCGGCGGGCTTGTCCGCCGGACGAGCGGCCGGATCGGTGGGCGGCACCGGCGTCCAGACGGGGACCGCGTTGCGCGCCTCCTCGATCTCCGCCCGGAGGCGGGCGATGGTGGCCGTCGACTGCCCCAGCAACGTCTGCACCTGCAGCAGCTGCTCCCGCACCGCGCGCACGTCGCCGCGCTGCTCCCCCTGCATGGCCACCGTGCGCACGCTCAGCCGCGCGAGCGAGTCCCCCACCACGCCCAGCTGCTGCAGCACCCGCGTGAGCGCATCCTGCTGCCCCTGCTGCGCACGGGCCAGCTCGGTGCGCAGCGTGGCGATGTCGCCCTGCAGCACCCGCATGTCGCCTCGGGAGGCGAAGCACCCGCTCGCGGCGACCAGCGCCACGAGCGGGACCCACCGGCGGGCGCGACCGGTCACGGCGCCCGCAGCTGGTCGCCGCCGGCGATGATCTCGAACTCATCGCGACGGTTCTGGCTGTACGCCTCCTCGGAGGCCCCCGTCACGGCCGGGCGCTCGCGCCCGAACGAGGCGGTCTCGATGCGCGCCGCGTCCACCCCGCGATCCAGCAGGTAGCGCTTGGCCGCCTCGGCGCGGCGACGGCCGAGCGCGATGTTGTACTCGTCGCTCCCCCGCTCGTCACAGTGGCCGGCAATGCGGATGCGCAGCTGCGGGTTGGCGTTCAGCACGACCAGCTTGGCGTCGAGCGACGCCCGGGCGTCGTCGCGCAGCTCGTCCATGTCGTACTCGAAGAAGATGGTCTCCAGCAGCCGCGCGCGGGTGGCCGCCACCTTGGTCCGGTACTCCTCCATCGTGTCGCGCGGGGCGATCGGCGCCGCCGTGGGACGCACCGGCTCGGCCGCCGCCGGCGGCACGGCGAGGGGGACCGGCGTCGGCTCGGGCTTCTTGCGGCATGCCCCCAGCAGCAGGGCGGGGACGACGGCGACGAGGGCCAGGCGGGTCGAGCGGGGCATGTCGAGGCGCTCCAGGAAAAGGGTGAACGACCGGAATCGGACGCGAGGCACTACGGGGCCAGACGAGGCGACCAGGCCGCCAGCCGGCACTCCGACCCGCAGGGCAGCTGACGCGTGCGCCCCGTCTCGATGTCGGTGATCCACAGCTGGCGCGCGCCGGACCGCGAGGAGGTGAACACCAGGTGCCGGGAATCGGGCGCCCACGAGGGGTCGTCGTTGCGCCCGACATCGGTGACCTGCCGCACGGTCTGGTCGCGCAGGTTGATGGTCATGATCTGGAAGGTGCCGCCGTTCCGCGACTGGAAGGCCACCAACCGACCATCCGGAGACCAGTCGGGGCTGGCCCGGTAGTCCCGGTCGCCAAACGCCGCCGCCGTGAGCAGTTCGGCGTTGGCACCATCCACATCGGAAATATACACCTCGGGGTGGCCGGAACGATCGGACATGTAGGCCAGGCGAGACCCGTCGGGACTGAAGGTGGGCTGCGTGCTGGCGCGCCCTCGCCCCACCGTGATCCGACGTCCCTCCCCCCCGCCCAAGGGCAGGGCCACCAAGTCCGTCCCCGCGTCCGTGCCGCGCGCATAGACCAGGAGCCGCCCGTCCGGCGACACCGCCGGCGTCATGTGCTCCACCCCGGACCCGGCGACCACCGTGCGCTGCCCGCCGGTGGCCAGGTCCTTCACCAGGATCGGATTGCGGCCGCCGTCCAGGACGCTGTAGACGATCCCCCGTCCCCTGGGGAGCCATTGCGGGGACATCCCGGCCGGGGTGACGGGGGTGATGTTGGCCCCGTCACTGTCCACGGTCCACACCCGGCCGTCCCGCGTGAAGGCAATGCGCGTCTGGGCGATGCCGCGCTGCCCGGTGATCCACTCCTCGACCGCGTCCGCCATGCCATGCACCGCCTGCCGCCACGCGGCGCCGTAGGCGGGGGTGGGGAGCGGGAAGTCCCGGGTGGTGACCACCACCTTGCGGGTGACATCGTGCAGCGCCACCCGCACACCGCCCGAGGCCAAAGGCACTGCATGCACCGCGGCATCGACGCCGACCTTGGCGAGCACCGGGTACCCCGGCGGCGTGGACGCCGGTCCCCCGAACCGCGCGGTGATCACGGTGAAGCGGTCGCTGAAATCCAGGTCGCGCCCCAGGATCGCCCCGATCGAATCGCCCTGCGCGCCCCCCACGGGCAGCACCGTCACCGCCACCTTCTGACCGGGACGGTACTGGAGCCCGAGGCGCACGCCCGGGGGCTGCTCCGGTTCGGTGCTCCGCTGCGCGGCGACCGGGGGGGCGCCCCCCAGGGCCAGCAACACCACGGGCAGCCACGCCACCCGCCCCCCCGCGGCTCGGCGCGTGCGCCGGCGGGGCCTCGGGGACGGCAGCAGGGGCAACGAGGCGCTACTCGGGGCGAAGGGCATAATCGAAGGTGAAGTAGACCACGAGCACATCGTCCGTCCAGCCGGCCGGCAGCCGTCCGAAGCCTCGCGTGGCCCCGACGGCTTCCACCGCGCCCACGGCATCCAGGTCGTACAGGCGGTCGCCAGACCGCTTCACGACCTCGATGTCGGACACGGAGCCATCGCGGTGAATGGCGAACCGCAGCTCGGCCACCAGGGCGGCGGCGGTGCGCCGCGGCGACCAGCCCAACGCCAGCTGGCGGACGATGTTGTTCAGGTACCCAGGATACGGAAAGGCGATCCCGGCGGTGCGCACATTCGCCACATCGGCCCCCTTCGCGCCAGTCGCCCCAGCGCCAGCACGCGGCGGCGCCTTGGCCTTGGCGTTGGGGTCGGTGGCCGCCTTGGCGCCAGCGGCCCGCGTCCGGGTTGGCGACGGGGTGGCCTTGGGCGCCGGCATCTCCTTGGCCTTGGGGGGCTTGGCGGGGGCGGCCGGCGGGGGCGGGACGCGTTCGGCGCCCCCGAGCGCGGGGGCCTCGGCCACCGGTTCGGTCGAGGGGGGCGCCACCACGCCCGCCTGCCGCATCCCGGCCGGCGCCCCAATCAGCTCCACGCGGTACACGGGCGGCCGCACCGGGGCGGGGCGGCTGCCAATCCAGACCGCCACCCCCACCAGCGCCGCGTGCACGACCACCGACGCCACCAGCCCTCCACCCAGGGGGCCCGCGCCAGTCCGTGACGCCCGGTGGAGGCGTGCCGCCGCCCTCATGCGCCGCCGACGGGTACCCTGCCGTGCCGGGCGATGGTCACCGCGCGGACTCCGGCTCGGCCACCAGCCCCACCTCGGTGATCCCCTGCGCCTTCATCGCCGCCACCACCCGCACCACCGTCCCGTAAGGCACCCCCGCATCCGCCCGCAGGTACACGCCGCCGCCCCCCTTCCGGTCCACCAGCGCCTTCACCCCGCCGGCAAACTCGTCGAAGGAAAAGCGGACATCATCCACGAACAGCTGCCCCGTGCGATCCACCGACACGATCACGCCGCTCTTGGGCTCCAGCGGCGCCACGTCCGCCCGCGGCAGCGCGATGTCCACGCCGCCCTGCATGATGGGCGCCGTGATCATGAAGATCACCATCAGCAGCATCATCACGTCGATGAGGGACACGACATTGATCTCGCCGTTGACGGCCAGGCGCTCGCTGCGACGCCGCGCGCGCACCGCTCAGATCCGCCCGTCGCGCGCCATGAGCGCGATGAGTTCGGAGCCGAACCCCTCCAGCACCGTGTCCATCCGGTTGAGGCGCGCGGCAAACAGGTTGTAGGCGAACGACGCCGGGATGGCAACGGCCAGTGCCGCCGCCGTGGCCACCAGCGCGATGGCGATGCCCGGAGCGACGGCACCGATATTGCCCGTCCCCTTGGAGGCGATCCCCGTGAACGCCTCGATCACCCCCAGCACCGTCCCCAGCAGCCCGATCAGCGGGCTCACGCTCCCCACCGTGGCCAGCCACGGGATGTAGCGCGCCAGCTGCTCGCGTTCATGGGCGCCCTCCGCGTCAAGGACCAGGCGCAGCGCTTCCACCTGGGCGGCGGAGAGCCGCGCCGATCGGTCGGCCGTGCCCGCCAAGGCGGGGCGGGTGTCATGGAGGAACTTGGTCGCCCGCGCGAACACCACGGTGAACGGGCTGGCCGGGGAGCGGGCGGCCACCGCCATCGCCTGGTCCAGCGTGTCCGCCCGCTCGAAGTCCCCGAGGAACCGGCGCGCCGTCGACTCGGCCTGGGCGAAGGCCCGCCATTTGGCGAACATGACCCCCAGGGAGAGCAGCGACAAGGCGCCCAGCAGCGCGAGCACGCCCTTGGTCACCGGATCGCTGCCGACGATCATGGCCACCAGCGATGGGGAGCCCGCCGGGGTCACTCCCGCCTGCAGCAGGGGCCACATCGCCCCCATGGTTCCGACCAGCGCCATCACGCCTCCACGCCGCGACGCACTGCCGCGGAAAAGTGCCCGTACGTCGACGCCAGCCCCTCGACCAGCGGCACCGTGGGCGTCCACCCCAGCAGGGCGCTGGCCTTGGCGACGTCCAGCGCCGATCGCGCCAGCTCGCCCGCGCGCGCCGGCGCGTGCCTCACCGGCACGTGGGCACCGGCACTCTGCACGAGCGCCGAGGCCAGCGCCAGCACCGAGGTCTCCACGCCGGTCCCGATGTTGAAGGCGCGCGCCTCCAGCGGCCCCACGGGCGGGAGCCCCCGCGTGGCCGCCGCCAGGTTGGCCGCCGCCACGTCCCCCACGAACACGTAGTCGCGCGTCTGCTCGCCCGTGCCGTAGACGGTCAGCGGCTCACCGGCCAACAGGCGCTGGCAGAAGATCGCCACTACGCCGGCCTCGCCGTGCGGGTCCTGTCGAGGGCCGTACACGTTGCCATAGCGCAGCACCACCGTCTCGATGCCGTGCACCCGGCCGTAGTACGCGAGGTAGTGCTCGGCGGCCAGCTTGCCGATCCCGTAGGGCGCTTCCGGATTCGTGGCGGTGCCTTCGGGAGAGGGCGGCTCGGCGAAGGCGCCGTACAGCGCGCCCCCCGTGGAGGAGAAGACCACGCGCGTGCGATGACCGCTGCGGCGGATCGCCTCCATGAGGTTGAGCGTCCCCAGGATGTTGCGCGTGGCATCGGCCGCGGGGTCGGCCACGCTGCGGCGGACGTCGATCTGGGCCGCCAGATGGCACACCACGTCGAACCGCCCGCCTTCCACCAGGGTGGCGGCCTCCGCCGACCCGATGTCCGCCCGCACGAACCGCGCGGTGGCCGGGACCTGCGACCGGTGTCCGCTGGACAGGTCGTCCAGCACCGTCACCTCCCACCCCTCCGCGACGAAGCGATCGGCCACATGCGATCCGATGAATCCCGCGCCGCCCGTCACCAGTACCCGCTGTGACATCCCGTTCCCTCCCTCCAGTGTCCCGACTCCGCGCCCTGTGGTCCGCCCACAATGTACACGCAGGAGGGAGGCCGGTGCCTCAGGGCCCCGGGCGCCAGGCGAGCGCGCCGCAGGGCTGCACCGCCGGGGAGGGCGCTACGGCGTGGGGAGCGCCATCGCGCTCACGGAGCGCGCGATCCGGTGCGCCATCACCGCGGCCGGAAAGGCCGCCTGCTGCACGTAGGTGACCTTGGCGCTGCTGGTGCCGCGATCCACCCGCACCACCCGCACGTGGGCCACGATCTCTTCCGGCCCCTCCGCGGGGGCGGTCCGGCCCCGCAGGGCGAACCGATCGCCCGCGCGCACCCCCTGCGCGTCACCGGCGCCGAGGATCACGAATCCCTGCGGCGACCGGAGGCGGGTGACGTCGGCCATCCACTGGACGGGGGCACGCAACGGCTCGCCCTCCGCCGGCACGGCCTGCTGCCACGGGGCGGCACTGCCCACCACCGGCAGCAGCGCCTGCCCCTCGGTGATGGTGCCCGATTGGCTGCGCACCACGGCGCGGGCCATCCGGGGTGACACATGCACGACTTCCAGCACCCCCGCGGGCTCCACCACCCGTACCGTGCCGCCGATGGCGCCCACCAGGTCCACAGGGGTGAGGCTATCCCCGACGGTCACGGTGACCCCTGCCGGCAGGAACAGCGGCACCTCGTCGTCCACGCGATAGCGCCGCGGAAACGGCTCCCCCTGGGCACGCGAGACCTGACCGGTCCCCACCGCCGGGGCCTTGGCGAGCCGCTCCGCGGCCACCGGGAACGGCGCCGCGTGGTACTCCCCGTGACGCGGGGCGGGGGTGTTGGGCGTGAGCAGGGCGCGCGTCCGTCGCTCGGCTTCCACCGGGTCGGGGAGATCGCGATGAAAGACCGTGAACCCCTCGGTGGGCAGCCGCGAGGCCCGCTGCTCATCACCCGTGACCAAGCCGATGGTCCCACCCACCCGGGGGGCCAACTCCTTCCCCACCTGCGGACGGAACGCCAGACGCGCCGTATCCGCCTGCCCCTCCGCCGATGTGGACGAGACCAGCAGCGCCCCGCGATGCGGCACGGTGGTGGCCGTTTCACGGCTGCCGGCACCGGGCCCCTGCACCACCACCGAGGGCGCCGCCGGCGCGGCCGCCCCCCCCGTGGCCGCCCCGGACGCGGGGGGCGAGGACTTCGGAGGGGCGTTGGCCACTCCAGCGGTCTGGGCGGCGAGCGATCCGGCCTTGGCCCCGCTGGTGATCGACACCATCCCCGGACGCCCCTGCGCCCGCACGACAGTGGGTCGCCAGAGGGCGAGGAGCAGCGTGACGGCCAGCATCGCCAGCAGGAGGCGCACCAGGAGCGCGCGCCGCGCCGCCACCCAGGCGTCCGCGGGGGCCGCCGTGACGGTGACCGCGTGGGGGGACGGGTACGGGGGAGCCCCGACTGGCTGGCGCATGTTCACCTGGCTCACCTCGGCACGATCGGTAAGGGACCCCCCACAGAGACCGGGGGCGGCTGAAGGTGGACACCCACCTCCGACTCACGGTGGACGCCCCACGCGGGGCGAGGTCACGCGGGGACGACAACGGGGGGCAGGGCGCAGGCGCCCCACCCCCCGCGGTGCGCCTGGGCGCCGGTGCTCAGAAGGGGAGGTCGTCGTCGGGGGTGTCGAAGTCCGCCACATCGAAGCTGCTGCCGCCGGCGGCGGGGGCCGCCTTGGGACGCGACGCCGGCGCCGCCTGACGACGCGGCGCCATGTCCCCTCCTTCGTCCCCGCCACCGCCACCGCTACCCCGCCCGCCCAGGAGCATGAGCTCGCGCACGCGGATTTCGGTGACGTACCGCGTCTGCCCGTCCTTGTCCTGATACTGGCGGTACTCGATTTCCCCCTCGACGTACACCTTCTCCCCCTTCCGGACGTACTTCTCCACCACGTCCGCCAGCCCCGACCCGCGGGCGCTGTTGTTCCACGCAATGCACTTGTGCCACTCGGTCTTTTCCTGCTTGGCGCCGCCCTGGTCGTTCCAGCTGCGGCTGGTGGCCAGGGAGAAGCTGGCCACGCGCCCCCCGTTGCTGGTGGTGCGGACCTCGGGATCTCCCCCGACGTTGCCGATCAGGATGGCCTTGTTCAGGCTGCGACTCACGGTGCCTCCTTAGCTGAGCGATGGGTGGTGGGGACGACGGAAAGCTAGGATCGCGCGGCCGCGACGCCAAACCGCGGCGTTGCCCCCGGGATCATGACAACGCGGGCGGCGCGCCCCCCGCGGCAACTGGAAAGACGCCCCCCGGGTCGGTCAGGAGCAGGCGCAGGATCAGGGCATCCTCCACGGGGTCCCGGTAGTAGGCGCGACGGCGCCCCACCGGCTGGAACCCGTGGCGGGCATAGAGGGCCCGCGCGGGAGCATTCCCTTCCCGCACCTCCAGGAAGAGCGCGTCCACGCCCCGACGTCGCGCCGTTCGACATGCCTCGACGAGCAGCCGGTGGGCCACCCCGCGCCCCCGCCAGCCCGGGGCCGTGGCGATATTGGCCACATCCCCCTCGACGCCCGCCAGCAGCAGGACGCAGTAGCCCACGACCGTCCCGTCTGCTGCAACCGCCACATCCCACGCCACCTGCGGCTGGCCCAAGAGCGCCTGAAACGCCTCCAGCGACCACGGGTCCGAGAACGCGGCCGCCTCGATGGCCGCGACGGGGGCAAGGTCCGCCGCCGTGGCGGGGCGCAGCTCCACCACGGCCGCTCCGCGGTGCGTCACGCGCCTGGCGCGAGCGGGCCCACGTCGGGGAGAGGGACGCCATGGCGCGCCTCCCATTGCACCTGCGCCTCGGCCAGTCGGCCGTACGCGGGTTCCCACCGGTCCAGCGGGACGGGGGAGGCCAGCCAGCGCGGCGCCAGACGATCCAGCCGCACCGCGGCCGGGGACACCATCCGCGCCTCCATGGCCGGCTCCGGAGAGCCAATCACGGCCACCCGGCGGCGTCCAACCGACGCCTGCTCCAGCGCCGCCAGCGGCAGCCGGGCCCCCACGCCGTCGGTATCCACCACGCCATCGGCCCCGCAGCGCACCGGGAGCACGTAGCGCTCGCCACGGATCGCGTCCGCATGGACAAGGTACGCCCCGGGCGCCTCCAGGGCCGTGGCGGCGAGCAGCAGGGAAGGGACTGCCAGCAGGGGACACCCGGCGCCATGGGCCACCCCCTTGGCCAGGGCGGCCGCGATGCGAAGCGAGGTGAAGCTGCCGGGGCCGGCGCCGCACACCACCGCGGCCAGCGCTGCCGCCGGACAGCCGGCATCGTCGAGGGCCGCCACGGCGGCGGCCCACAGTACGTCGTCCCGCCCGGGGCCGAGGGTCACCGTCCGCGGGGTGCTCGCCCCGTCCACCACGAGCGCGACCACCCCGACCGTGGTGCTCGCCTCCAGCAGCAGGATCGGCCCCGTGCGCGGTCCCGTCATGCAGGACCCTCCCCCCGGGTGACCGTGAGGCACCGGCGGTCGGGATCGGCGGGATCGTGGTCCAAGCGCAGGTGCACGGCATGGGGCGGGAGCGTCCCCGCGGCGATCTCGGGCCACTCGATGAGCAGCACGGGCGCGGTTGCCACCAGCTCCTCCCACCCCAGCGCCTCCAAGTCGGCCGGTGCACGCAGCCGGTAGAGATCGGCATGCCACACCGTCCCGACCGGGCTGGGGTATCCCTGCAGGATGGCAAAGGTAGGGCTGGTGACGGCATCCAGGTCGGTCACGCCAAGCCCCTCGCACAGCGCCCGGGCCAGGGTGGTCTTGCCGGCACCCACGTCGCCGGCAAGGGTCACGAGGGCGGGGGGACGAAGGGCGGCCCCCAGCGCTCGTCCCCAGCGCTGCAGGGCGGTGCGATCCGGGGTGCCGGGCGCGTCGGCGCCGAGCAAGGCCTCAGCGTCCACGGCGGCCGCCCCCGCGACGGGGCGCCCCGGT